>JBFYKV010000036.1:0-2535 GCA_041305745.1 Methanoregulaceae archaeon
CGTAGGGAGGTGACGGGAAATAGGGCATGACAAGGTTCGGGTCTATCGAGGACATGACCTCATTGATGTGGGTAAGCCCGCCGGCAGACATTATGACCAGTGGCGCCATGATAAGTACCCCGATAATCAGGGTCAGGCCCTGTACCATGGAGGTCCATGCAACCGCATAGAGTCCGCCGAGTGTGGTATAAATGGTGACGATGACGACGGCTATCACAAGTGCCATCCAGTGCGGGATTTCAAAGAGCCACATAAGGACAATGCTGATCGCAGTATACTGGCCTGCGAGATAGATAAGGGACACCAGGATCCCGGATGCGGCACTCAGGCTCCGGAGTGTCTTCGGGCTCTCGAAACGGTGGGCGAAATAATCCTGTACCGTCATATATCCCTTTTCACGCCCGATATGCTGTAATTTCACCCCGAAGAAGATCACACAGAAAGAGATTGCCAGGGGCACAAAGAACTGCTCCCACATTCCTGGCCAGCCGGAAAGGTACCCGAATCCGCTGACCCCGAGAAGGGACATTCCACTGCAGACCGTTCCAATCATGAGGATGGTGAAAAGCCAGAATCCAAGTGAATGACCGGCACATATGAAGTCATCACAATTTTTGATCTTTCTGGATGCAATGATCCCAATCACGATAAGGATAAGCAGGTATATTCCCACGATGACAATATCGGTCAGTTGAGCTGCCATCAGGAGGCCTCCTTATAGATAAAAGCCCATACGAGGAGAAGCGCGAGAATAATAATAAACGCCCCTCCAACGGTTATCACGGTAATATCTGGTAAACCAAACATAGTATACATGATAACATGTATCATGCTAACATATATCATATTCGATTTATTTCTACAAATAACCTGATAGCAGCCATTGCGGGAGGTTTAGAGCCCGAAGACACCCGGTGTTTCATTTAGTACAGGAAAAACGATGAAGGACCAGGCGGATGTAGCAGATTTGGAGGAATATCCTGGAACATCCGACTCAATAGAATCATATATCGCGTGATTTTGTTTAGGATGCACTGTTATAGAGATCCGGTTTTTTCCTCGCTGATAAATGCCAAGATCCGGTTAATTATTCCTGGAAACGGATACAGCGGGTCTATTCCAGGGAGAGAGTACGAGGGGGAGACCCTCATCAGCAGAAGTTTTTTAATCCGGTTTTTTTATGGATAACCGGAAAAGGGGAAAAAACAGGATAAATATCCTCTATTTGGAACTCTTTACAATTTTTGCACCACGCAGGATAGCGATCCGACCGGTCCGGACAAGCTCCCTGACCCCGAACTGCCGGAGAAGTTTTTCAAGTGCATCGATCTTTTCGGTATCCCCTGCAACAGACAGAACAATCGTTTTCGTTCCGACATCGATTATCTGCGCCCTGAAAATATTTGCGATCTGCATGACTTCTGCCCGTGTTGAACCTGGCTCCGCATTCACCTTTATCAGGGCAAGTTCCCGTTCCACCCTTTCATTCTCAGAAATGTCAGAGACTTTTATCACGTCGATCAGCTTGTTCAGCTGTTTCATGACCTGTTCGATCTGGGCATCATCTCCGATACAGACGATGGTTATCCTGCTCATTCCGGGTTCCTCGCAGGGACCCACGGCGAGACTCTCGATATTAAACCCTCGTCTGCTGAAGAGTCCGGTAACTCTCGAGAGGACCCCGGCCTTGTTTTCAACGAGCACGCTCAGTGTATGAGGTCTCATTCGGGATCGCCTCCAATCATCTCGTTGATTGCAGCTCCGGCGGGCACCATGGGGAAGACATTTTCTTCACGTTCGATCCTGAAGTCAAGGACAAACGGGCCGTCACAGTCAATCGCTGCCTGAAGTGCAGGTCTGACATCTTCGCACGATTCGACCCTGATTCCCCCGACGCCGTAGGCCTTTGCGATCCCGACAAAATCAACAGGCGGGAGCTCGGTAAATGAATATCTCCTGTCATAAAAGAGCTCCTGCCACTGTCGCACCATTCCGAGGAACCTGTTATTCAGTATGGCGACCTTCACGGGGATATTGTAATGTGCAACGGTCCCCAGCTCCTGTATATTCATCTGGAAACTCCCGTCACCTGCGATATCAAAGACAGTCCTTTCAGGACATGCAAAGTGCGCTCCCATCGCCGCAGGGAACCCGTATCCCATTGTCCCGAGCCCCCCTGAGGTGATCCATGTGCGGGGTTTCCTGAAACAGTAATACTGGGCCGTCCACATCTGGTTCTGCCCGACTTCGCTGACGACAATATCGTCAGGTAAAAGGAGATTCGAAAGCTCCCTGATAACAAACTGGGGACGGAGTACGCCGTCATCCCTGAATTTCATCGGGTGCTTTTCTTTCCAGCCCCGTATTCTTTCCATCCAGTTTTCATACTGTTTTTTCCTGACTTTTGCCAGGAGATCGGATAAAACTGCACCGACATCGCCAACAATCGGAACGTCTACTTTTTTATTTTTCCCGATTTCTGCCGGATCGATATCGATATGGATAATCCTGGCATTGGGAGCGAATGTCTGGACA
>JBFYKV010000037.1:0-21780 GCA_041305745.1 Methanoregulaceae archaeon
ATGACGTTTTCTCCCGGGCTGCTTTTCGTTCATTTAATATCCCATGCAACCGAAAAATCACGCAGCATGCCGGTTGACAGCGATCCCTCAACACCCTGTACGGGTATCCGGCTCGCGAACGGGCAGCAGTGGCGCCTCCGCCCGACGGATATCGGATCGGCTGAGGTAATCCGGCGACTGGCAGACGTAATGCAGCTCTCTCCCGCTTCATCCGGCACGGAACTGTTTATCTCCATCCGTGAGGGAAAACGGGAGGAGCGGAGGCAGACTCCGGGTCAGAACCCGCTTGTCTGCATACTGCCTCCCGGAATCAACGAGGCGCTGGAGACGATCCAGATGGCGGATCTCGCGAAGATGATCGCGCTCGAAACCCTTCCTGCGGGCGGGCTGCTTATCCACGGGGCACTGGCCGAACGGGATGAGTATGGGGTCATCCTTGCGGCTCCCGGCGGGACGGGTAAGACTACGGCCAGCGATCGGCTCCCCTCTCCATGGCATTCGCTCAGTGACGACGCAACACTGGTGGTGCCGGATGGTTACGGGAATTATGTTGCCCACCCCTGGCCAACGTGGAGCCGCTTCTTCGATAACGGACCTGGTGGCAGCTGGGAAGTGGAGCGGGGGGTGCCGCTTGCTGCGGTCTTCTTCCTTTCCCAGGCGCCGGAAGACCATGCAGAGCCGCTGAATGCCGGTGAAGCGGTTGCGTACCTGATGGAATCAGTTCACCAAATCATGGGCATACCATCCCGGGCAGGATGTACACGGGAGGAGGCCGAATCGCTCTGCGAGATGGAGCTTACCGCAGTGAGTGCACTGGTGAAGGCGATTCCTGCCTACATCCTGCATATCAGCCTTATCGGAAGGTTCTGGAATGAGATCGCGTCGGTCCTTGAACAGCGGACAGGGGCTGTTTGTGCCGATAAAAAGGAGAAAACCGCTCCTCCCGCACGGAGATTTCGTCAGAACGGGTTTTGCTATTCGCAACCCGATATTTTCGGCACCGGGCATGTCCCGATTGTATATTCCGGGCCCAGCATGAACCCAACGCTCCGGGCACCCGATCTGCTGGATGTCGTCCCTTACCATGGAGAGAAGCCTGCTGTCGGCGACATCATCTGTTTTACCCCGGCTGGTGGGGATAAGAATGTCGTGCACAGGATTATCCGGATTACCGGTTCCGGCATTCAGACACAGGGAGACAATAATCCCTCGGCAGATCAGGCCCTTGTTCAGGAGGAGCAGATAATCGGCCGGGTTATCAGCGCAACACGGGGAAAACACCATCGGAAAATAGCCTGTGGGACTCCCGGCCGGTTTACCCGCCGGAGGATGCGCATCTGCACGTCAGCTCTTAATCGAACAGGAAAGATTATCCGATTCGCAAAACCGGCACTTGTTCTCACCCGGTCAATCTCCCACCTTCTGCCCGGCCGGTGGAAGCCCCGCATCGTACTCTTCTCATCCCGGAATTCCCGGATAATGCGGTTATTCTTTGGGTCAGTTATCGCCGGGGAATTCAATACAATACGCGGTACATGGACAATCCGGTTCCCATTCCTGCTTCTGGTCAATGGAGCTGCTCTTCCGACTGTTGAATGGCCTGAACCGGTGCATTCCCAGGTCATTGCCCACACACCTGCGAATTCACCGCGGTAAATAACGATATCATTCAACCGACACAGATATTCTTCAAAGGAATTTATTCCTCGTCCCTTATATTCCCGCCCACTCATAACGAGGCAGGTGGGACCACCCCCGTATCATAAAAACAACTGCTCTTGTTTGTCAGGTATCCCGCCCACCCGGAACGACCTGCCCGGCTGTTCGATACATTCAGTGAAATCCGGTTTATCCAACAGACCCGGCAACGTGTAGTCCTTGAGAAGACCCTTCACCCGATATTTTTTTTCGCTTCTTCCGTATACCTGTCACTACCTTTCATTATCCATCCCCCGAACATATTTCCCGTGTACATCCTCTGCCACCTGTCTGCCGGGGCTCCTCCGTATCTGCACCCGGCTTTTCACTCCGGTGACAGAAAACCGGGTATCTCACTTGCATGCCGTGAAAAACCGGGGAGGTATGATCTACCGGGACTATTGCTCTCATGAATGGGCAGAGAGGCCGGGAGTTCTATGATGACCCTGTTTTTTTAGTCTGTCTCATGTTTTGGCTGATCCAATCAGTACGTCTCGACCTTCAGGCCCGGGACACTGGAAAAATGCTGATCGCGGGTGATAATAATTCCGTCGTTACAGAGGGTGATTGAGGCGATAAGTTCATCAAAATCCCCGATGGGACTTCCATTCCGCCTCTGTTCTGCCGAAAGTGCACCGAATGCTTCATAGGTGTCATCGTCGATTGTGAGGTCTATCAAAGCGTTTTGTATGGCCTCGACCTCCTTTAGATTGTCCTGTAACGAATCGGAGAAAAACGCACCCCTGTATAACTCAAGAATATTGATGCTGGTCGTGGCAAGGGGTACGCCTGCTTCAACAAGCCGGGCGACCTTTTCAAGGGCTTTTGGTTTATGCCTGATAAGGTCGATCAGGAATGTGGTGTCAAGCGTCGGCATCAAACCTGACCTCACGCATCCGTGACTGCCTCATTTCTTTTGAAACACGTTCGATTGCATCGGCAAGTTCCGGATTCGGTCCAAATTCACGAAGCACATCGGTTATTGTCCGTTTCGGCGGAGTAAATTTTATGATTACATCAGAAAAGCTCATTTTTGAGTTGCTTTTCAGCCGTGTCAGCCGCTCGTACGCCTCTTCACTGATGCTTATGGTCCTTGTGGGCATATCTGTGTATGTGTATGTGCACAGATATAGAATTATTCTCCCCCGACAAACGACCGGGTACTATCCCCATCCCGGAATCAGATTATACCCCCGGATTCATGTACTGTTTCGTTGCTGAAAGGTCGTAATACTTTTTTGGGCGGTTCGCTATTTCGTGTGGAAATAATCATTCTTATGGAGTGATGTGTGATGACTTTTGCATCCATACCACCCGATACGATAAACTTCGCCGCCCCCGAATAGAGCGCGAAGGCTCCGCCTAACGAATCCGGGGCGACCGTCCGGTCGCCAATGAAAGAGTATGAAATGCAGAGAAACCCGATGTTAACAGTCTCATTTTTATTGAACGGCGGCGATTCAGTGACTATTCAGAGTCCCCCTAAAGAAAAGATCTCCCATAAACCCATACAAAACAGCGGGGAGGCCATTTTTGTGGGATTGGCCCTTTTCCCGGGAGCGTTATGCATCCTGCCAGGACATTGGGAACACCTGGTATCTTTCCGGTTTTGCCCTAGACCCGTCACTACCATTCATTATCCATCCGCCCGAACCATTCTCCCGTGTACATCCTCTGCCACCTGTTTGCCGGGGTCCTGATCGGGGTTTTCCTTACGCTCTGGAGAAAGGAACGGTGGCTCATCCTGGCAGCAGCGACCGGGAGCGTGCTGCCGGATTTAATCGACAAGCCGCTCGGGTACATTGTACTGGCGGATTCGGTGAACTTCGGCAGGATCTATATGCATTCGCTGGTCGTGTTCCTGCTCTTTTTCATCGCAGGAGTCCTTGTCTGGCGGTACTACAAGAGCTTCATCGGGATAGCGCTTGCCCTCGGGGTGCTCTCGCACCAGCTCCTCGACCTGATGTGGGAGGAGTACTGGAACTGGCTCTGGCCGTTCTTCGGGCCGTTCCACGGGGATATATGTGTGAACTTCTTTGGCTGCGGGTTCTGGCAGGAACTGACGAATCCCTCGGAGTGGCTCTTTGCGACTGCCATCCTGCTGGTACTGATTACTCTGTTCAGGTCCCGGGGATCGGGGATTATTCACCGGAATACCAGGATATTTACGGTCCTTTCATGGGTCCTGATCGTCGTTGTCGGAATATGCGGTCTCGCCATCCTTTATTCCGGCATCACCGGGGATTACTGCATCCTTACCGGCTGGGACGACTCCCTTAATAATGCGCTTGCCGGCCTGTTGCTGCTCGCCGGGGGACTTGTGTGCGGGTGGGTGAACGGGGTAGGGGGAGGGTAAGGGCCGGGGAC
This sequence comes from Methanoregulaceae archaeon, assembly GCA_041305745.1. Lineage (GTDB taxonomy): Archaea > Halobacteriota > Methanomicrobia > Methanomicrobiales > Methanospirillaceae > UBA467. The sequence continues at coordinate 4,066 of JBFYKV010000037.1, forward strand.
TGATTGGGAATCCTGGAAAGGAGTTATTATTATAAGGTGTATCGGGTCCAGGCTTCAATGTTCATCATAACATTTCCATTTCGCATGATAGTAAGATTATCATGGAGAGAAAAACGATCTTTTCAGTAGCAGGATCAAAATGGCATTTAAGCACATTGTGAAACATATGCACACCAATATATACGATGCTGATCCACACAATTGTATGTCTTCCTGTACAACTGAATCCCAGATTAAGCGCATTCCTGTGAAAGAGCCCACCTGGAGAAGCCTTCACGACCTGAAAGAAGCAGGACAGAGTTTTGATGAACTGCTTGCCGGGATGATCCAGCGCGAACAGGATTATCGAGACTGGAAGATGATCACAGAGATTGACAGGAACGGCGAGTTTGTAGCCTTTGACCCGGAAGAAATTATGCAGGACGATTAACGGGAACCGGGGAGCGAAAAAATCGTGTTTGCAATCGTCATTGAGAGGAGAGCACAGGAGTTTCTCAAAAAACTCCCCATAAAATCCAGACGTATCATTGTTGAAAAAATTAATGAACTGAAGCAGGACCCGTTTCCAGGGGGAAATAAAGAAAAACTTGATTATCCCCATCCTCCTGCAGTCTATCGCCTCCATGTCAGCAGATCGTTCACCGTCTTTTATATGATAGAACAGGAAGAGATGCTCGTGAAGGTTGAGAAGATCATGACGATTGAAAAGGCACATAAGAGATACTCGTACCGGGAGAAATAATCATAAAATAGGATTATTTCAATTTTATCACAATTATTACCGTTACGAGCTGGAAAAAATGGTCCCCGGATGAGGCATTAAATCTATAAGGGCACGCCTGAAGAACTGACCCGATAGCTTTTTTTCATTGCAGGGGTCCAAGTCTTGCGGTATGAAAGGAGCTTTATCGGGATATGCGGTCTCACCATTATCTGCTGCGGCATCACCGGGGATTACTGCATCCTTACCGGCTGGGATAACCGACCTGATAATGCACTTGCGGGCCTGCTGCTGCCCGCCGGGGGACGGGTGTGCGGGTGGGTGAAGGGGGTAAAAGGAATACCAGGCAAACCCGGATTCTGATAGAGAGAACCCATTCCGTGCGGTTCATCCCTGTCATTCCCTGGTGGCTTCCCCGAACCGGTTATGATGATGAGAACGGGTTGATCGCCCTGATATCCGCAACTTTTAAAAAATGGGCGTCTTCTGAATAAATCATGGTTATACCGTGATGTTTCATGGTCGCCACGAGGAGTGCATCCCAGAAATGGAGCCGGTGGTCCTCACTCAGGGAAAGGGCATCCCCGATGCACAAGCCATCATACCTGAGTATTTCCCAGCCGGAAAACATGGTGATATCACGGATGAACCGGGAGACGGTCTCCCGGGGGAGGGGGTTATTCACCTTCTCGGTCATGACCACGGCAAACTCGGCGAGGTTCTGGACCGAAACCGCGAGATCTTCTTTTCCGGAAAAGCACCCCTCAATGATCTTCCGGGCTGCTTCTCTCTTTACCGGCTGGTCCAGGTCGAAGAGATACACCAGGACATTGGTGTCAACGAGTGCAGGTTTCGCGGTCATAGAGATCCCTTCTGCTGGTATACCGCATCCCGCCAAGGTGATGACCTTCCCCGATGATGGCCAGTGCGTCCCGTGCGATCCGTTCCTGGTCTTTCTGCTCCAGCCAGAGCTGGAGAGACTCAGAAACTGCCTGGCGGAGATATCCTTTCTTCTCCCCTATCACCCGTTTCGCCACTTCCCTGAAATGGTGTTCGAGGTCATCGTCGATGCTGATGGTGATGACTGCCATATCAATACGTAGATTTTGTATATATTTAAATATTTACAGGATTTAAAGGTTTAATTTCTCACACGGCAGGGGCGGGATTTGCCCTATGCCTTAAAATATACGGGTAATCGTCCCGACACGGTCAAAGTCCGAATCAAATGAGAGGATGCAGGAGATTGCGTTCTTCTCCATAATCCAGACAGAGAGCGAATCCGAGAGCGAGAGTCTCCCGTCAAATCGGATGCATATACGTACCGCACCGTCACGTGCCTCTTCACCGGGTGGGAAAATCTCACAGGAATCCAGAAAAAAATGATACAGGTCTTCAACCGGTTTGCCTCCGCACCGTTTCCCTATCACGGTGAGTACTTCGGCAATAATGAGATCGGATACAATGATGGTTTCCCTTTTCATACGGGGAAGGAGACCCAGTGCCTGTGCATGCCATTGGTCAGATGTATCTGCGAGTGCGATGAAGACCGATGAGTCTACGAGAATCATGATTCGCCGGTCTGTACTTTCTTTTTATCCTGTACTGCATCCCCGCCGCACGACGTGATACCCGTGATTGTGTCCAGGGTTGCCTTTTTACGGGGCTGAATCCGTATGGTGTCGCCCTCGATTTCCCAGAGGAGGATATCACCGGGAGCGAGGTGTAAGGCTTTTCGTATTTCTGCAGGGAGGACTGTCGAATACCCTTCTGATAATTTTGTTTTACTGGTCATAATGCATCTACTAATCAATATACATTTACTCATATATTGTCTTATCCTTAGTAGACTGACAATACTATGCACCAGGGATTTCCTCTCTGCTTCCGTTGACACTGGGAGCATCCGGGGCGTATTGTGAGTCTGTTCTGCGAGTGTACATGGCAGGACAGGGTTGATGCATGCAGGGTCCTGTCCCGGCTGCGGGAAAAGGCTGCAGGAGTGCCGTGGCATACCGGTGACCGGACAGAATATTTCTCTGTTGTTGCCAGATCATTTTCAAAACGCCCGCCAGAGGGTGATGATCATGTCATCTGTCTTGACGCGGATGATCTCACCGCATGGCATCGCAGGTGCCGGAACAACGCGGGGCAGGACCCTGTTGATACAGCCGGCGCGTAATGGTACAATGATTCCGGGACAATTCGCTTAACAATGCTTCCCGCCGGCCTGCTGCTGCTCGCCGGGGGGCTGGTGTGCGGGTGGGGGAACACCACTATGCATATCTTATGATACGGTAATACTGTGATATGCACAGTCCGCTTGTGTTTACCGCCCATGCGAAGACTATGATGGATGAGCGGATGATACTTGAGGAACTTGGGTTTATCGCACTGTCGATTCCCCGGATATGACAGAAGAGAGACAGGAGAACAAAAAGACATTACCTGAAGCGAATCCCGGAGACTGGAATGAGATTCCTGCGGGTTATCGTCAATCCCACCGCCTCGCCCCCGAGAGTTATTACAGTGTTTATTGACAGGAGAGTGCAAAACAATGAAAGTAACCATTGATCCAGAGGCTGATGCCTTGTACATGCGCCTCTCTGATACCAGGATCCATGACTCCGAAGAGGTGAAACCTGGTGTCATTCTCGATTATGACGAGAAGAACAACCTCATCGGAATTGAGATTCTCCGGGTATCTGAACGAGTGCCGCCGGCCAGTCTTAAATCCGTCCTGATCGAATCGGTTTGAATGGACATGAAGAGAAGTCTGTGAGCCATCGCTGAACAGACGCTAAAGACCGGCCCCGGTACCTCTTTTTCATCGCAGGGGTCCTGGTATGGAGATACTACCGGAGCTTTGCCGGGATAGCGCTGGCGCTTGGTGTGCTCTCGCACCAGCTCCCCGACCTGATGTGGGAAGCGTACTGGAACTGGCTCTGGCCGTTCTTCGGGCCGTTCCACGGGAAAATGTACGAGAGCTTCTTTGCCGACGGGTTCTGGAGGGAGATCACGAATCCCTCGGAGTGGGTCTTTGCAGCGGCCATCCTGCTGGTGCTGATTACCATACTCAGGTTCCGGGGTACGGGGATTATTCACAGGAACGGCAGGATATTTGGGGTACTTTCATGGGTCCTGACCGGAATTGTTGTACTCTGCGGGGTTGCCGTCGTCTCCTGCGGAATCACCGGGGATTATTGCATTCTTACCGGGTGGGATGACCCCCTTAATAATGCGCTTGCCGGCATGCTGCTGATCGCCGGGGGAGTTATGTGCGGGGTGGCGAACATGAAGTGGTACAACAGGGAAACCAGGATCAAATAACTCCTTTTCATAGCAGGGGATAGATCACGATATAAATTCCTGAATAGATGCAGATATGTTGATAGAGATGAGGTTCGCACCAGTTAGACCGCCAGGATCATTACACTTATTAATAGAATATAGAGCATATAGTGGTTAGAGAAACACTTTCATCACAGGGATGTCGGTTTCATTTACTTATGAGAAAGAGGGGCCGGATATGACGGAACGTCAATATAAAATTCTTTTACGGGAAGAGCCTGAAGGAGGGTATACGGTTACGGTACCAGTGCTGCCAGGCTGCGTTACGTATGGTAGAACACTTGAAGAAGCGATCCATATGGCAAAGGAAGCAATCGAATTGTATATTGAGCACCTCGTCGAAACCGGAGACGAGATACCTACAGAGGAAGGACTCCTCGAATATACACTGAAGATTTCAGCACATGCCTAAAATCCCGCAACTGACTTCGCAGGACGTCATCCGGATCCTGGAAAAGAAAGGGTTTGTCCTCTCACGGACTAAGGGAAGCCATCGGATATACTGGAACAAAGACTTGGAAAGGAGAGTAACCGTTCCTGTTCATCCGGGAGACCTGCCAAAAGGAACACTTCTGGAAATTCTCAAACAGGCAGGGATATCCCGCGACGACCTTCTGTAACGGGGTGCTAAATCCAAAGGTACGTCCAGGGAATCCTTATATATTCATGATTATCAGTGAGAACACTGATAACTTTTAATGATCCATTCGCGGTCAGGAACCCAGTAACTCCACTATTTCTCCAACAGGTATTGAATCCGGCGTTACCTGACAAATAATTATCCTTCGAGTTGTGGAACGTAAAGATGTAGTGGAACGCGGTTTGCCTGAAAAGGACCAGGGTATTTGTGGTTCATGTACTCATGATAATCTTCATCATTGCACTCACTTATAGTGCCGCCATCGTCTCCTGCGGCATAACCGGGGATTACTGCATCCTTACCGTCCGGGACGATCCCCGTAACAATGTGCTTACCGGCCTGCTGCTGCTCGCCGGGGGAGGGAGATGCGGATTGACAAAACGGGTGATGGATTGAACCAGGAATGGACACCGATGATGAGAAGGGGTGCATGTATCCGCATCTGCCATGGTCAGGGAAAGAGAAATATCGTAAATCCATTTTTTTTTTAGATTCAGGCCGGCTCACTCCCTGCCGTCGTGAAACAGGGAAAGCATTAACAGGCCAACCTGACAATATATCGGATTACTAAAAAAATAGCCGATACCGATATGTCGTCAGAGTATATTCTCCTGGATGAGAGGATCCGGAAGAAAAAAGAGCTTCTCGATGCACTCCGGCCACTTCCTGCGGACGTTGTCCGACAGCTGTACGATGAGGTCCGACTCCTGCACACGTACAACTCCAATGCGATTGAAGGAAACACCCTCACGCTCTCCGAGACAAAGGTCGTGCTCGAAGAGGGGATCACAATTGGAGGCAAGACGATACGGGAGCACCTTGAGGCCACGAACAATGCCCGGGGGTTTGATCTTATTCTCAGGATGGCAGAGGACAGGGTCCCGGTCAGCCATGTGACGGTTCAGAAGATCCATGAAGTGGTCACCCTGGGAATCCTGGAGCGTCCCGGGTGCTACCGGACAAAGAATGTCAGGATCAGCGGAGCTGCCCGTTCTCCCCCGGACTGGCATTCTGTTGTCCGTGATCTTGACCTCCTTTTTGCCGAACTATCAAAGCATACGGAGGATGTGATACGGACTTCCGCGGTCCTTCACCACCGTTTTGTTGCGATTCACCCGTTCATCGACGGGAATGGCAGGGTTGCCCGCCTTCTCTCGAACCTGTACCTGGTCCGGGAAGGATACCCCCCGCTTGTCCTTGAAAAAGAAAGACGGATGCAGTATTACCAGTCACTCCGGCAGGCTGACCTCGGGAACCCGGACCCGTTTCTCCTGTTCATTGCACATGCTGAGAATGATGCCCTTTCCCGGTTCCTTTCAGTAGCCGGGGGGAGAGACCGTCTCGTCCCGCTCAGCGAGCTGGCCGATGCATCCCCCTATTCGCAGGAATACTTAAGCCTTGCTGCCCGCAAGGGTCTCCTTGACGCAACGAAGATCGGAACTGCCTGGCACTCGACACTCCGTGCACTTGACTCCTACCGGCGGCGACATGGCAGGAAATGACCGGGACGATCTCATTCTCTCTGGTTTTGCGAATACAATGGCAGATGGAAAGAAGGATTATAATGGACATTTCAATTATCAGGACCGGGTACATTGGACCCGTAACGGGAGCATCTCCTGCCAGGGTAAGCGGAACCACAAAAGAGAAATATTTGTTGATAGTAGAGTAGTATACTTATGTCTCAACAATTATTCGTCGACCGCGATGCAGAAATGATGTTTCTTGAAGATCATTACCGGTCAGATCATGCCGAACTGCTGGTCATTTCAGGCAGGAGGCGGGTGGGGAAGACGGAGTTGATCATTCAGTTTATGAGAGACAAACCCGGGGTATATTTCCTGGCATCCGAAGAAGGGGATGCTGCCAATATCCGGGATTTTTCATTGTATGCTGCACGCCTTATCGAAGATCCAAATTTTGCTTCAGTCACCTATGGCAGTTGGGCAGCACTTTTTGAATCACTCCTCAATCACCGGAAATTTGTCGAACTGTCCCGTAACCAGAAGATCGTGCTGGCACTTGACGAGTATCCGGCACTCATCGCACATAACCGGGCAATCCCCTCCGTGTTCCAGAAACTGTGGGATCAGTCGCTCTCGAAGGCGCCGGTCATGCTGATCCTGTCCGGATCATCGATAAGCATCATGGAGACGGCCGTACTTGGCTACGCCAGTCCTCTCTACGGCCGGAGGACCGGCCAGTGGCAGGTTGAACCGCTCCGCTATTCCTGCGTCAGGCAGTTTCTTCCCTGGCCGGAGGAAGCGATCGCTTTCTCATGGTTTGTTCTCGGGGGGATACCGGGATACCTCCGGAGGTTTGATCCGGACCTGACGTTTCAGGAGAATGTTATCACGCATATGCTCCGCAAGGGTGCGTATCTCTACAGCGAGGCGGAAATTTTATTGAATTATGAGTTCCGCGAACCCGGGAATTATATGAGTATCTTCCGGGCCGTTGCCATGGGATGTACGACGGCTGCAAAGATATGCATGGAGACAGGGCTTGATAAGAGCATGGTCTCCAAGTACCTCCACGTGCTCACCCGCCTGCATATTATCCGGGAGGAGATCCCGGTTACGGCGTCACCAGAGTTCCGGCGGCGCCAGTACCGGATCATGGACCCCTATCTTCATTTCTGGTTCCGGTTTATCTACCCGAACCGGATCGACCTTGAGGCCGGCAGGACCGACGAGGTGATGGCACTGATCAACAGGAGTTTTCCACTCTACTGCGGGGAACTCTTCGAAGACCTGGTCAGTGAGCTGGTCAGGGACAGGTTCTTAGCCGGCAACCGGAGGTTTACCCGGCTGGGGAGGTGGTGGCACAAGGAATCAGAGATCGATCTGGTTGGTCTGGATGAGGATACAGGAGTGATTCTCTTCTTTGAATGCAAATGGAGTTCCCTTACCCTGCAGGAGGCATCCTCCCTTCTTTCCCGTCTCAAAAAAAAAGCAGAGGGTGTCAGGTGGCGAAACGACACCCGGTCCGAACAATACTGCCTGGTCGCCCGGTCGGTCACCGGAAAGGAGGAGCTCCGGAAGGACGGCTTCCTGGTGTATGATCTTATCGATATTGCGAAGATCGGAATGCAGGCCGGACCGGCATAAAGGATAGTTTCTCTTACCGGCGGACCTGGCTTTTTTTGCCCCGGCCGGGACCATTCGCTCGATAATGCTTCCCGCCGGCATGCTGCTGGTCGCCGGGGAGGGTATGTGCGGGTACCGGGTGAGGGAAGATGTCATAGTATGATTAACAGTTGCGGATTATTTTATCCGTGCCTGGCTGACCGGGCTATGAAACCCTGGATCTGAATTTTCGTTCAGAGACCGGGGTCTGCAGGTATATACTGTTACCGCCGTTTCTTCCCGCCCGCCATCCGGATCTTCTGATCGTTCCCGGCAAGGATGTCCCGCTTCCTTAATTCGGCCACGACCGCAGTGACCATCTCTTCCCCGATTTCAAGGGTGACTGGTGCCGCGTCATCCGTGGCCTTTACCTCCAGCCCGTCGAGATGCCCTGCCAGGCCGGCAACATCGGTACTCTTCTCCTTCCTGACCGTATCGAGAAGGGTGGCGACAAGGAGCGATTTTGCGGCGAGGTTATCGGCGACTGCCCACAGCACTTCTTCGGGTACGGAGAGGTCCTCGAGCAGGTCCAGCACTTCATCCGGGTCGCAGGTGAGGTGGATGAGGGGATCTGCTATCACGACGTGGAGAAGAGAGTAGTGGCAGGAGAGCTTCGTGATCATGCCGGTCAGTGCGTCAGGATCGAATTGAGGGACATTTTCAAGTTCGAGTTCTACGATAAGCGAGCCTTCCGGGATCACCGTGTCCAGGTGGAATCCTTCCTGGTCTTCGCTTATTAACCGGTTCTGTATGGGGAGGACCAGGGCCAGGGACCGGGTTCCGTATCGATCATCAAAAAACAAGCCATGTTGTCCTTTAAATCCTCATCCTGGACCTGAACGGGAGGAGGTTGCCTTTAAATTTTCTCGTAAATATTCCGGCGATGCCCCACGCGGACTACAAGGATCATAAGTTTTTGATGAATAATATCGAGAATAACCCGGTACTCTCCAACATGAACCGAATAGAGAGGAGAATCTTTTAATCGGTACACCGATTTAGCCGGGTCGTCCTGGATCTGCTCCAGAGTCGAGATTACCCGGACTAGTACATCCTTTGGCAATTTTTTTAAGTCCTTCACCGCCCGTGGGGAGATAATGATCTCGTAGGGCATTTCAGGAGAGCCCTAATTCTTTTTTGGCGTCTTTCAGCGTGTAATATCTACCGTCCCGGATCTCTTCCAGCGATTCGGCGATTGCAAGGCGGTCCTCTTCGGTCAATGGTTCCGAATCGGTCATGCGGTCAAGCAACCGGCCGATCACCGTGTCATAGGACTCTTTCGGGTGGGTCTTTAACTTATTCAGCCTCTCCCGGTTTCTGAGACTGATCCGCAGACATGGGGTAGACGATGGCATACATGAGTATACACCTGCAGGCACCTAATACCTTCGGGCAGGACTCTTTCTCCGTCCATGATGAGAAGGTGGCATCTCCTATAAACCTGGAAATGCCTGATCCAATAAGATACACCGGCCTGGTTCCGGGGATTGTTCAAAAATTATTACTTCAGGAAACCCGGGAACCGGAATTACGCCTCCGGTCCCGGTACATCCCATCGAACTCTGACAGATTGCAGGATATGATACGGGGGTGTTTCACCTGAAGCGTCCGCTCCCGGCAGACATTCATTCAGGGATGCTCGCCCTCATGCCTGGTTTGTGCGAAGGCCTTCATATCCGTTAAGAACTCCTGCAGCACGGGAAGGTCTCTTTGAAGGATGGCATAGACCTGCTCCAGGTCAAGGTCCCAATAAATATGGACCAGAACATTACGGAATCCGGCAAGGTTTGAAAGAGATCGTGTGAGGTCCCGGGGAAGAATTCCATTCGCCTCAAGGATCCCGAATGTCTCCCGGTAACTTGCCGGCCGCTTCAAGCCTTCTCCTACGATCACTTCGGTCGCAATATCTATCGCAGATTGAATTGCCAGTAACATCGCATGAAGTACCATGTTCCTGGTGTCGCGGTCGGTCTGAAACCGGGCTGAAGGGATCTTCCTGTAGCGCTCCCAGTCATCCAGCGAGTCGGACAATTCATGGATGTATCCCACGAGGCGACTCACACGGTCACCCCGGAAAGATACGCCCGGTCAACCCGGTCAAACAGGTATTCCAGGTCAAGGTACCTGCGTATGATGTCCGTTTCATACGCTGCCCACTGTTCACCAGTCCTGCAAAAGAGGATCGTTCCGGTCCTGATCACCTCGAAACAGAACTCCACCGGCGCATCGTTCAGGACCCGTACATCGCAGGGAACACGGGGGGAGAGCAGGTCTTCGATCTCTCCCGCGATCTTCATTTGTACGTCGAAGAGGGTGCACGGATCTGTCTTCTCCGAGAACAGGACTGCTATGTCGATATCCCGGAAGGTGTCCCGGGTGACAAAGGAGCCGAAGAGATACGCAAGCGTAACCTGCGGATAGCGGGTAAGTACCGCTTCGCCGGCTGATCTGACATTTTCCTCCGAGGGGCCGGATTCCTTTGAATACAGCAGGAAATCGCACGGCGCCCGGACCTCGTCCACCTGTATATACCTCCTGCAGTACATTATCCAGCCAGTGGTATTAGGGATTTCCCCTGAGGTCTTTGTCGGGTCCATACGACTCGTGGGGGTCCGTGTCCTCCCCGGCGGACTTCATCCTGATAAGGGGGCATCCATGAGCGTCCAATGCTTGTTCCGGGCGATGACTGGAGATATCTGGAAATGGTTCCTTAACCGCCGCCAGGGTGTCCGTTTCGGGCGGCGTGCACATTATTTCATCCCTGCCGGCCGGGACGACCCTCTTCTATGTTGCTCCCGCCGGCCTGCTGCTAATCGCCGGGGCGGCCATACGCGGGTGGGTGGAACCAGATGTGTCCCTGTAAAAACTGGATATGCTGATTGAAAACCTGTGCAGAAAAAATTATTTTAACGTCTCTGTCCTGGGATCAGACGCATAAAAGAGCCCTTTTAAAAAACCTGTTTTGGACCTTGCACCAACCCCCTGAATACCGTTCATGGCAGGGCCGGGCCACGGCTCCCTCCTCCCGTGTATCTCTTCAGGAACTAAAAAATGGGGGGTCAGAATTGCACTTCCTGCAGTTTGCGAGGAAAAACTTTATCTTTGTGTATTCGTAAGTATGTGTTCAGGCAATCAGACTTCTGACAATAAAGGGACAGAATTCGGGGGAATAAGGGAACTGTCCCTTTCCTGTCACATACATACATCAACGACGGGGGAACACACTTACGCCATCGGACGACCATTCCAGCGATAACGACATGGACGCACGAAGCCTGTATACGAACGACCAGATCAACCGCTGTGCATCGGTCTCGTCACCGCTATTACGGCATTATTACGAGTTCAACGGGACCCTGCAGGCCAATTCGGCGACCGGGGTAGTGGTGGAAAAGCGGAAAGGGCAGAAAACGGTTGTAAAGGAAAATGATTCCCGATCTGATATCAAAAGCAGGCCTTTAAAGGCAGGAGAAAATCAGGACAGCCCGGTCCAGCCGCACCCTGAATATCTTATCCTTGTTGCAATGCCTGCATTCAACGAGGAGAAATATATTGCGAAGACCATTGTCCTCGCAAAAAAATATGCAACTGAAGTCCTGGTTGTAGATGACGGATCGACTGATGCTACAGCGGATATAGCAGAAGCCCTTGGTGCAATTGTTGTCCAACACCCCACAAACAAAGGATACGGTAGCGCACTGCACACAATATTTGATTCAGCAAGAGAGTTGAACGCAGATATTCTTGTCATCATCGATGCAGACGGCCAGCATAACCCAAATGATATTCCCAAACTTATCGAAGGCCTGGATCAGGGAGTGGACGTTGTAATTGGGTCCCGGTTCCTTGATACCAATGGATCGGGGATCCCAACATACCGGAAAGCAGGGATGAAGGTCCTTGACATGGCAACACTGGCTGCGGGGGGAATAAATGTAACAGATACCCAAAGCGGGTTCCGGGCGTATGGGAAGAGGGCGATTGAGGCAATACAGGTCAATAATAACGGAATGGCAGCCGGATCTGAGATACTCCTCCAGATAAAAGAAAATAATCTCCGGGTTGGTGAGGTTCCGATTGTGGCTAGGTATGACCTTGGGAATACGTCTTCGCAAGGACCTTTGGCTCACGGGCTCGGGGTCCTATCTTCAATAATTGGAATAGTCGGGTATAAGCGACCTTTATTATCGTTTGGTTTGCCGGGCGGGATCCTGGTAATTATCGGGTTACTGGTTGGTTCCTGGGCTTTTGCCGAGTATTATGCCACGACCAGGTTCCAGTTCACCCTGACGATGCTGAGTGCGGTAATGCTGATTATGGGATTGCTGCTGGTAACGACAGCGTTTATCCTGAATTCGCTGGTACAGATTGTGAAGATGGAGCGAAAGTAAATATCTTGCTGCCTTATGGTGGAGTGATGGATACCGCTAAAATTTTAGTTACCGGGGGTGCCGGGTTTATCGGAACAAACCTGGTGAATGAACTTCGTAAAAGGGGACATGAAGTATTTGCCTGCGATTTATACAACACCGAGCGGGAGAATTATATCCGTGCCGATGTCAAAAATTTCCGCCAGATCGAACGTGTTTTTAACAACCAGAAATTTGATTACGTTTACCACCTCGCTGCTGAATACGGCCGCTGGAACGGGGAAGACTTTTATGAAAACCTCTGGCAGACGAATGTCATTGGGACAAAACATATCCTTCGCCTGCAGGAAAAGCTGAAATTCCGCATGATATTTTATTCGAGTGCCGAGGTGTATGGGGACTACACCGGTGTCATGACCGAAGATGTCATGGAAAAAAATCCGATAAAAGACACGTACCAGATGAATGATTATGCCATCACCAAGTGGGCAGGGGAATTAATGTGCCTGAACTCTGCAAAAATGTTCGGGACCGAGACGGTAAGAGTGAGACCTGTCAATTGCTACGGTCCGCATGAACATTATACCCCGTACAGGGGATTTATTCCCAAATTCATCTATCACGCACTTTTCAACAAACCCTATACAGTATTTAAGGGGCATAAAAGAATAATCGATTTTGTTGAAGACTCCTGCAGGACATGGGCAAATATTGTTGACAACTTCATTCCCGGTGAAGTCTATAATGTTGCAGGGAAACCCGAATGGGAACGGGACATTAAGCACTATTCGGATTTGATTATCCAAGCAGTCGGGAAAAATGATTCACTGGTTCATTATGAAGAAGCTGAGCCTTTTACAACACAAATAAAAACTATAGATTGTTCCAAAGCAATTCGCGATCTCAATCATAATCCGCGGGTCACTCCGGAAGAAGGAATAAAAAGAACTGTTGAATGGATGAAGAACTATTATCACATTCTAAATTGAGCGGTTAAAATGGACCTAACTACAGAAAGAATACATGAAATTTTTTTGGAGGTTGAATCATCTTTTCCATTTAAGGGATATATAAATGAATTTAAATTTAATAAATATCACCAAATAATTAAAAAAATAATTAAGGAATACCCCCCTGGTTCAAAAATCCTCTCGATCGGTGCAGGACCTTGTAGTCTGGAAGCCATACTTTCAAAATTGAATTATTCAGTTACTGCAGTTGATGATTTATCCGATCAATGGCATCTGATTGGGAATAACAGACAAAGAATCAAAAATTTTGCTAAAGAATTTAATATTAAATTGATTGTTCAATCGGCAGAAATTTATCAACTCGAGGAAAATTATTTTGATGTTGTTCTATTAATCGATATTGTTGAGCACTTACATGAGACCCCCCGTGAATTGCTAAATACCGCAATAACATTTTTAAAAATTAATGGATTGATAATAATCGAAGTGCCAAACACCGCTAGCTTAAAAAATCGTATCATCGTTCTTTTTGGAAAAAGTAATCAAGTTAATATTAAATTTATTTTTTGGAATATTGGTAAATATCGATCACATTTTAGAGAGTATACAAAATCAGAATTATTATATATAATGTCAATTTGCAAGCTTAAGAGCATCAATGTAAAAATGTTGAATTTACGAACAGATATGATTTATAGATCAACAAAATCAATATTAAAAAAAACCCCAATTTTAATATATAAAATTATATCTTGTATTTATCCAAATTTTAGAGATACGATAATTGCTTCGGGCAAAAAACCATATGACTGGGCACCCATCCAGATTTCCATAAAAAATTTTAAAAAATGTTACGGTTTAATCGGACTTTATAACTTAGATAATGTCACTGATGAGATTCTTATAAATCAAATAACAACAGCGGAGTTCTGAAAAATGGAAAACTATTTAGATTATTTCCAGGATTCTATAATCCTTGTCACCGGAGGAGCGGGTGCTATCGGGGGAAATCTCTGCAGGAAACTTTCCACCCTGGGTGCAAAAAAAATTATTATACTCGATAATCTCTCTTCCTCATACGAATGGAATATTTCCATGACACCGGATACGATGTTTGTCCAGGGGGATATTCTCGATGACGCTATTTTAAAGCGAGTCTTTAGAGAAAAACCCGATTATATATTTCATCTTGCCGCCCATTTTGCCAACCAGAATTCAGTCGATAACCCGGAAAAGGACCTCCTGATCAACGGTCTGGGGATTTTGAAGGTACTGCAATACGCACAACTTGTTGGGGTGAAGAGGTTCGTATACTCATCTTCCGGCTGTGGAGTCTATGGGCTTGAATCAAAAATGCCGTTTGAGGAACATGATGTTTCAATTCATCTTCACACTCCCTACCAGGTGACAAAACTCCTTGGGGAACTATATACGAATTATTTCCATAATCTCTATGGGCTCCCGATTGTTAATGCCCGTTTTTTTAATTCGTATGGGCCCGGTGAAGTACCAGGGAAATACCGCAACGTGATCCCAAACTTCTTCTATTGGGCGATGAAGGGTTGGCCATTACCGATTACCGGCGACGGAACCGAGACGAGGGACTGGACATATGTCGGGGATATTGTGAATGGGTTACTGGCAATGGCTGTCCGGGATGAAGCAATAGGTGAAGCATTTAACCTCGGTGCAAGTAAGGAACAACGTGTCATCGATATGGCAAATGCCGTAAATAAACTGACAACTAATACTGCCGGTATTTTGTATAAGCAACGTCGTGACTGGGATGTCAAGACCCGGTTGCTTTCCTGCATAACTAAAGCGGAGAAGGCGCTGGGGTATAAACCGCAGATGAAATTCGAGGATGGGTTGAAGGAGACTCACCGGTGGTTTGTGGATAATTGGGATAATATTGATAAGAGTGCGGAGTTTTGACAATTTTCTTTTACCAGATGTGATACTAATTATAATCCAACCATAAATAGGGAAGGTAATCATGAAAATACTCATGGTAATTGCATATTATTTACCGGAAATCGGAAGCGCATCTCATGTATATTCTGATCTCGCAAGAGCATTTGTGAAACAGGGAAATGATGTCGATATCATCACATCATATCCCCGTACCTATAACCTCAATATATCCGATCAATTAAAACAATTTCCTCTTGATGAAGATTTTGATGGCATTAATGTTCACAGGGTTAAACACCCTCATAATCGGGATAATATCATAATCCGAGGCCTCGAGCACTTTTTACTCCCGCATTATTATTTTGAAAGGTATAAGGAGATCGGAAGAAAATTTGATGTCTGTTTATTCTATATCCCCCCTCTCCCATTATATTATCTTGCAAAAAAAATTAAAAATTACGATGGTACACCTTCAGTGCTGAATTTTCAGGATTTTCATCCCCAGGAGCTGACAGATGTTGGGGTATTAAAAAATCCATTTCTGATAAAAATACTTCAGTACATCGAAAACCAAGCCTATAGAAATGCCGATTATATCACGGTTTTATCACAAGGAGGTATTGATTATATTGTCCATAGGGGGGGAAATCCCGATAAAATCTCCCATATTTTCAATGGGATTCTCCTTTCTGACTCTGAAAAAATTGTCATGAAAAACGATTTTAAAAAAACTCATAAGATTGAAGATAAGTTTTTAATATCCTATGCCGGGATATTGTCTCGTTTCCAGGGAGTCGACAATATCCTTGATACCGCCAAAATTCTTATCGATCATCCCGATATTATTTTTTTTATCGTAGGCGATGGAATGGTAAAGACTCATCTTGAACAACGTATATCAAACGAACATATAACAAATGTCAAATTGCTGCCCCTCCAGCCCCGGGATGAATACTACAACATTATTTATTCGTCAGATATCAACCTCATATCTCTTGATGATCGAATGAAGGCACCCTGTTTACCAGGTAAAACGATCAATTTGCTCGCGGTGAAAAAACCTATTATCGCTATCGCCAGTAACGATACAGAAACAAATCTGGTGATGAGATCAATTGATCCCAATATTGTGGTCGAACCCGATGATCCTGAAAAACTAAAAAAAATAATTCTCGAAATTAAAAATAATCCGGACTCTGGTATATCTCTCGCAGAAAAAGGAAGATGTTTTTTTGAAGATAATATGACGCTCGAAAATTCGGTAAAAAAGTATCTTAATATTTTTGAAAATGTCGTTTCAGGAACAAAAAATAACAAACCATCGCAGAAGGAATGAAACCTAGATACTATGAATGAAAAGAGGATTACATGAAACTGGCCTTCCTGGGACCTGCAAATTCATTTGATTTCCACCAGATTGGTGGAACTAACTCCTTCATTCGAAGGGTATCACAAGAACTCTTAACCAGAGATATATGTTCTGTGGATTATTTTTTATATGGAACACAAAGAAGAGAGATTATCCATACAAACAGATTTCATTCCCGGTATTTCTCAAGATTTAATGATGCAATTCGGGAACTTGAGGATTTTGATCAGATTGTTACTGTATATACTCCAATAAAAAATCTAGTACAGTTTAAAAAATTTTGTAGTGAACAGAAAAGAAAGACTGCTGTTCACGTTATGTATTGGGACTGGCCGGAATCTTTTTTTATCAGAAATCTGAAAATTTTCACATATACAAGTATACCGTATAATGGATTTTCAATTGCAGTATCTCCCCGGCTTCATTCACTTGTTGGTAAAAGAAGGAAAAATTCCATTTTACTCATGCCGCCAGTACCTTCAGACTATTTCATTTCTCCCCCTGATAAGTCTGTGAGGGATACAATCCGGGTTTCATTTATCGGCAGGATTGACAGAGGCAAGGGAATTCAGGCTACCCTTGAGATATTTAACAAACTCTCTGATTACCCTGAAATTGAGCTAGCATTTTATGGAACATTCTGGGAAAACGATCCCGTAGCAAAAAGAATCCATCAACAGTTATCCCAACAGGATTCATTTAGATATATCCCGGTGAATTTTCATGAGTTTTCAGATGAGATAGAACATCTGGTACGGGATGCTTTCCGGGAAACTGATATTTTCATTCAGCCTTATAAAAAATTGAGCAGTACGATTGATATGCCTGTTTTAGTTCTTGAAGCAATGGCATCACTCAGCGCATTAATTACAACACCTGTTGGGGATATTCCCTCAATATATCCAAAAAGCCGCTGTATAATCCCTCATGAACACCTTGTAAATGATGCGATTCAGTTAATAACCTCTGGAAGAGAATGGTTACCAGAAGAACACGATAAAATATGGAAACAAAATGAACTACTACATTTTGATACACCATCAATTGTCGATCATCTCATTCAGACAATGAAAAAATAATCTCTGGATTGAAAATTTATGAACAAACACGCTCACCCGCGCTCAAGGGATATTATTACCAGGATTTTTTCAGGTCTCAATAATGCCGAAGTTCCCTATGTCGTTCTGCGTAATTATGACGGTCTTCCGGACGTAGTAGGTCATGACATTGATCTTCTGGTAAGTGAGAACT
>JBFYKV010000038.1:0-4268 GCA_041305745.1 Methanoregulaceae archaeon
GGGCATCCCTTTTCACACGTGCAGTCCCGTACCAGTTCATACGCAGTTTTTGAAATATCTGAGAAGATATCAAATGCCTTTTCTGAAAGGCCTATTCCCCCTTCATACCCGTCATAGACAAATATTGCAGGGCCGCCTGTCGATTCGTGAAAGGGGGTTGAGAGCCCGCCTATATCACGCCGGTCGCAAAGAACATGGAACGGCATCATTGCAATAAAGGCATGCTCCACACCGTGCATCCCGCCGGCGATATCTTCCCCTGCAGCCCGGACCTGGTTCTCAAGCCGGGAAGGAATGTCAAACCAGAGCGCACGGGTGTTGAAAGTAATCGGAGGGAGGTCAAGGGGTTCTACTGAGAGGATGGTATCGTGCTGCATTACCCGGTACGACGTATATTGTTCAGAAACGGTCACTTCACCGGAACAGAGTGTCATTTCATCTTCAACACGGGTCGTGACGGTGCGGGTGACCGAGATATCGACAGACTGCATTGGCCGTGTGTAATAGTCAACGTCAACCGGCGATACCTGTATGACGTGCCGCTCCAGGTCCATCCGGTCGACATGGTACTGTTCGCCCTGGTGGAGCAGGATTGCACCCTGGTGCGCCTCACGGTACGCCTGCGATTTATCCAGTGTCTCCAGGGTAGTGCCGTCACAGACAACCCTGAAGGAATCTCCGGAGATACTCCCGAGGCTGACCCTGTCGGCAGGTCTGCGGGAACTTGTATACACCCACCCTTTTTTTGACCGTGAAAGGATTTTTTGGGCTGCATACGATTCGATGACTGCCGGGAGCATAGGGCCGGGAAAGAGTTCGTTATCTTCAGGCACAACCGGGAGTTCAGCAGCTGCACAGAGCACGTGCCCGGCATAGATATAGGGATTTTCGAGATCGATTATCGCATGTTCATGATGAGCGGAAAAGAAGGTGTCAGGATGACGCATGAAGTACTGGTCCAGCGGGTTGGCAAAACCTACCAGTATCGCAATGGATTCAGCATTTTTACGCCCGGCCCTGCCTGTCTGCTGCCATGTTGACATCATTGTTCCGGGAAATCCTGTCATGATAACGCAGTCGAGAGATCCAACATCGATCCCGACTTCGAGTGCATTTGTCGAGACGACTCCCCGAAGGTCTCCGTTTTTCAGCCGTTTCTCGATCTCCCTCCGCTCCCCGGGAAGGTATCCTGCCCGGTACGCGGCGATCTCGTCCGGGCTTCCGGGAAGGTCCCTGCAACGGTCCCCTTTGACCCAGCTTGTCAGCAGCTCGGTAATTTTTCGTGAACCTGTAAAACACAGGGTCTGCAGGTCATGCCTGAGTGAATGGACGATGAGGTCGGTTGCTTCATGGTATACTGAGTTTTCAGGATATCCGTCGGGAAAGGGGTTATAGAGTACGAACCGTCTTTTCCCGGCAGGAGAACCATCCTTTGATATCACCCTGAAAGGAACGCCGCACAATTTTTCTGCAAATTCCCCCGGGTTTGCAAGAGTAGCGGTAGAGAGGACGAACTGGGGATCAGAACCGTAGTGACGGCAGAGCCTTCGCAACCTCCTGACAAGGAAGGCCATATGTGACCCGGATACACCGCGGTACCGGTGAGCTTCATCGATTACAATGAAATGCAGGTTAGAAAGGAGGCGTGCCCACTGGTGGTGCCAGGCCAGGACATGGTGAAGTTCGTGCGGGTTGGTAAGCACGATCCGGGCAGTCTCCCGGATTTTTGGCCGCTTGTCCCTGGGGGTATCCCCGTCATATACCCGTCCGTGTGTCCGTATCCCGGTACCTGCCTCGCATTCGTGGAGTGATGCGAGCTGGTCATTTGTGAGGGCCTTGGTCGGGTACAAAAAGAGGGCGCATGCCTCTGGGTCGTTATAAAACCGTTCAAACACCGGTATGGTGAATGCCAGTGTCTTTCCTGAGGCGGTCGGGGTGGTGAGAATAACATGCTCACCGTTCCTGATAGCGGAAAGACACTCGCACTGGTGAGTATAAAGCGTATACCCATGCGAATCAAGGTACCCCCTGATGCATCCCGGCAGGTCAGGATCGGGTGAAGAATATGCAGGAAGCCGGGCAGGGATATCCTGGATATGCGCAATGTGATGAGAGAAACGGTCGAGTGAGCAGAGGGAATCAGCAAGACTTTTTACACTCACGTCGTTCCCTCCTGGAAGAGGGAGAGCAGCCGCGCAAGGGTGATAACATCCTGCCGGTTATGCCCGACGACAGGGACAAGCGGTCCCGGGTTTTTTGTCTTCTGGTATGTCTCGTAAAATTCCGGGACCATTGCACCGGGGACATCGTCTTCCCTTTTCATCCCGAAGATCCGCTGTTCAAGAGTCCCCAGCCTGCAGTCAGGGAGTTTTGTTCTCCACGCACGGCGGGCCGCGTGCAGGAGATCAAAATGGATGTGTCCCATCCTCATGTATTCCCCGTAATAGGAATACCGCTCTTTCAGGTACGGAATATCAAAGGTCTTTCCATTGAAGGTCACCAGCACTTTCTGAGGCCCTAAATATTGTTTTAATGCGATTAATGCAGGCAGTTCCTCATCCATGTCACGTACCAGGAACTGGTGGACAACCAGGCGGTCCCCGGAAATCCATGCAATACCGAAAAGAATGATAGGCCTTGAAAAAAATCCCATCGTTTCAAGGTCAAGGAAGATGAAATCAGATGGATTGTAGAGCCTGGACGTGAGGAGTGTCAGCGGGTGCGAAGGAGAAAGCCACCGTGTGACCATCCGGGTGATCTCTTCCGGGCGGGAGTCAGATATCACCGAAAGTGCTGCTTCGGCCCTGCACCTGTATGACCTGTGCCCGAGGAGGTCCCTGATCGTCCTGTATCCCCGTTTTCTTAATTCGGACTCTTTTTTTCTCCCGATCCCGTGAATGAGCGTGAGATCGGAGAGAAGAATGGAACGGGGGTCATGGTCAGGACCGCGTTTTCCCGGGAGGTCACATTCATGGTGCACTGCATAGCATACCCCTTCAGGGGTGTCAACCTCGGTGCCATGAAAGACGTCTTCAACAGAGCAGTCGCTGTACTTTCCCATCATGTCTTTCTTCAATGCCGAGGCCCTGTCGTAGTCAGATTCAAAGACCCATGAATCAGAAAAGCTGGACCGCGATATCGTATCGTTCCTGATAATCGTAAAATCGTGCGAATCGTCGATCTCTGAGCGCCATTGCCGGCTGATCCGATCAAAGACCAGGGAAGAATTCATGTGATATGGTATCGTTTGCACAGGCCTGCATTTGAGTATTCGGCGCAGGGGGTGAAAGTGACCGGGCTGATGAAAAAAGGCTGCACGCACACCGCTGGCGAGAGTCACAAAACCAATAATGGTTAAGAAAGAACCTTATCATATGGTGATATCGATCCTCCAGCACGGCAGGGATGAGGCCATGGGGGTCATCGGGGACGTTATCAACGAGCGTGGTGCAGGTTACATCCGGTATCAGCTCATGGATACCAATGAAGTTCCTTCAGATCTGCCATCACACCTTGTTATCCTCGGCGGGGTGATGAGCGTCAATGACGAGGACGAGTATCCTTTTCTGCGGGATGAGAAGGCCCTCATCAGCTCCTGCATAAATCGCGGCGTTCCGGTACTCGGGATCTGTCTTGGTGCACAGATGATTGCCTCGGCACTGGGCGGAACGGTATATCGCGGTCCGTTGGAAAAGGGCTGGAGTGTCGTGTCGCGGGCCGGAGAACTCAAAAATACAGGTCTCCATGATAACCCGGTCGTATTCCAGTGGCATGGAGACACCTTTGACCTCCCGGAGGGATCAACACTTCTCTACGCAGGTGAACATGTCAGGAACCAGATGTTTTCGTACCGGAGTGCACTCGGGGTGCAGTTTCACATGGAAGTGACAGGGGAGATCATCACACGGTGGACTGAAAAGGAAGACCCGGGCATACGCGGGCTGATAAGAAAGGAGTCCCCCGGATATCTTGAGGAGAGCACGGCACTCTGCCGCCGGATAACCACCGCATTTCTGTCGGGGCGTAGCAGCACATGAGCAAAAAGGCTTTTTTGATCTACCTTGACGGTGTCCTGTACGTTGGAGACTCACCCGTGCCCGGGGCTGCGGAAACCATATCGACCCTGAAAAAAGAAGGATATAATATACGTTTTCTCTCTAATACCACAAGAAAATCAAGAGAAACGATCGTTGCCCGCCTCGGCAGCATGGGATTTGATATCGGGACCGGGGAGGTGTTTACACCTGCCGTCGCTGCAATCGCGTACA
>JBFYKV010000039.1:0-12223 GCA_041305745.1 Methanoregulaceae archaeon
CGTCACAGGGGTCTGTTCAGCGATCCGGTAGGTATAGATCTCGACGTTGTCGAGATACCCTTCAGCATAATTACCGGTGACATAATCCCCTTTCGTTGTTATTGCCAGCCGTTTCAGGAAATGAAGGTCCTGCCCGGTCTGGACAAAATAGCCCCAGACGAATTCACCGGTCTCTTTATCGATGACTTTCAAATCAGCATTCTGGAGGCCGTCGTTATACCGCATCACCACATGGTAGGTCGTATTATCCTCGAACTGTTTTGTCTCGCAATCTTTCTGGGAACCGCAATATGAGGAATAATAACTCGATGCCGAATGAATGTGGTTGTTCTGGTCTATTACACGGAGCTCCATCAGTTGCCCGTATTTACCATTCTCGAATATGGACAGGACGTTCGTACCCCTGCTGATATCCATCTCATTGCTGGTGACACCAAAACGGAATGCACCGTCCTTGCTGGTTTTTATGGGAGTAATATCATATTCAAGAACGAGATCACCGTTATCATAATCAATCGGGATAAAGCTGTACCCGTTTGTCCCACCTTCGGTCTCATAGTGGTATCTTCCGTCGGTCCAGTAATAACGGGACGGGTTGTTTGTTGTCCAGCCGGGATTTGATGAAAAGTCCGTGGAATAGAGCACTACTTTCTCCTGCGTCACGGTGGCCGGGACGGCCTGGACAAGAAAAAGAATGCCGATACACAGGCATAACAGGTTAAGCAATAGTTTTTTTCGCATGAGTGCACCTCTTTTTTTATCATTCCTCAGGAGGGGAGGAAGGCAATAAAATTGCCTTTTTATGACTGGTCTGCCGGATTGAACAGGCAGTGATAATTTTAATATATATGCATAAATTCCTATAACTATTTCTAACTTCGATTTTTTCCGATTACACAATATTTTGTCTGTTTATTCCCTTCCGGCCGGATGCGTTAATGGAAAGATATATTGATGTGACAATCAGATTTAGCAATCAGGGACTGGGGAACCACAATATAACAGGTGGCATTTGTTCCTTACATACGGGGGTGTCCGTTTGAACGGTCAGATATTTTATAACCGGGGCGTTACATTCCATAAAATGGGGCTTCTTGATGAAGCAATTATGGACTATTCACGTGCAATTGATCTGGATCAGCGTGATGCAGAGGCATTCCTGAACCGTGGTGTTGCATACGCAGGGAAAAAAGAATACAAAAAAGCGATAGAAGATTATTCATCTGCTTTACGCATAAAGCCGGATTTTGTTGAGGCATATTATAACCGCGGGATCTCCTACTCGCTTCTGAATGAGAGGCACCTGGCGGTCCTGGATTTTTCGCATGCACTGGAGGTGGAATCTGGTTTTGCAGAAGCCGGTTACAACCGGGGTGTGGAATACTCAAAGATGGGTGATAATGAGGCCGCATTGAAGGATTTTTCAGGTGCGCTGAAGATCAACCCCGCTTATACCGAAGCATATAACAACCGGGGGGTAATCTATGCCTGGATGGGCAATTCAGTTGAGGCACTGGAAAATTACACGCGTGCTTTGGAACTTGACCCTCTTTTTGTCGAGGCATATTTTAACAGGGGACTTGAATTCAGTAAAAGCGGGTCTTACGATAAAGCGATCGCAGATTATACACGCGCATTGGAAATTGCGCCTGGTAATCCTGATATTTACTATAACCGGGCTCTTGCATACAGTAAATCCGGGCATATGGAAGAAGCGATCGGGGACTACCGGAAATGCATTGCATTAAATTCCGGATATGCAGCGGCATACCTGAATCTCGGTGTTGAAATGAGCAACTCCGGAGAGTTTGAGGAAGCAGTCGAAAACTACTCTCATGCACTTCAGATACGACCTGATTTTGTCGAGGCATATAACAACCGGGGCGTGCTCTACAACCGGATGGGCAGGTATGACGAAGCAATCGAAGATTTTACCAGAGCAATAGAGGCTGAACAAATTACTGCAAACGAGGAGGGACCCACCCCTGTTTCTGATGAAATTATCGATGATTTCACCAGGGTAACAAAAGCAGAAGAAATCATCGCAGGTGTGGAGACGACAGATCCCATCTATGACGAAGATACCGATGATTTCACCCATGGAATCGAACCGGAAGAAATTGCTGCAGATATGCAGGCTATATATCCTCCTTATTACGAAGGTGTCGATGATTTCACGGAAGCGACAGATGCAGAAGTAATTCCTGCAACCTTGGAGGCCGAAAATCCTGTGAATGAAGGATCGGTATCTTCAGGAGCGCGTGGTGAAATTGCAGTGAGTCATCCGGAAACGGTTGTTACCCCTCCGGCAGACCAGTCTGGAAACGTGAGTGAAATTGTACAGACCATTTCAGGCTCCGGGGGTATCAAAGGGAGCATGAACCGGAACAACCATGATATCTCTTCAATAGTTCCGTTTGGAGCGGAACTTATCATCCAGAAATTTTCAGAGGAGATAGATGCAAATCCCACGGATGCCGAACTTTATAACCGTCGTGGTCTTGAGTATTCGCGGCTATCAGAGAGCGAAAAAGCGATAGCCGATTATACCCGAGCCGTTGAACTGGATCCTGGTTTTATCGAGGCGTATTACAACAGGGGGATCGAACATGGGAAAAAAGGGCTGGCAGATGAGGCGATTAACGATTTTAAACGGGTACTCAGGATAAAACCTGATTTTGCCGAAGCCCATTATAATATTGGCAATCTCTATTACAACCGGAACAGGTGCGAGGAAGCCATCATTGAATTTGACCATGCAATCAGCATACGACCGGAATATCCCCGTGCATACATCAACAAGGCACTCGCGTGTGAAAAAATTGTACGGATACCAGATGCAAAAGAGGCATACCGTGGTTTTCTGAAGTATGCCGGGAATGAATCACCGCAGCTGAAGGAGTTCGTCGCGAAAAGGTTGTCGGTGCTGGAAAAGAGATTGTGAGGGGATTTTAAAAAATCCCTTCCCCGTGATGCTTTTAACCGAGCTGGTACCCGTCGGCTCCACCCCGGTAGCCGACGTTCCCTATCCTTTGTGAGTAGTACATTTTTCCCGAGGTGTCCTGTTTTAAGTTGATAACGGATATCCGTTTACCCTCACCGTTGAATACACGCCCGCCATTCACAAACATCAGGATGTCAGGCTCCCCTGCCGGGATGAGAAGGGTGAACGTTGATTTTAAGCCTTCGAAGCGCGGGACGTAAATACTTGAGACAATACCGCGCTCTGCAAATTCACCGTTTACATACATCCTGACGTCGTCAAATGAAAAAGATGTGATCCCGTTTGCATTTACATCAATCTCCCCATCCTCCAGATTACCAATGAAGAGCTGGACCGTGTCGCCCTCCCTGAACCGGTAAATTGATCCTGCAATTTTGATCTGGGCATCGAAGTCTGAAACCGTGAACTGGAGGTAGCCGTCAGGAATAAGATATGCGTTCCTGCAGTTATCGACAAAGACATCCATTACCACCGGTTCTGTCACTTTTATGTAATTCGTCAGGAAACGTGAATTCGTACCGAACTGGTTTGATACGGACAGGGTTACGGAATATGTCCCTGGTGTGTAATAGGTATGGGAGGGGTTGTGTTCGGTTGAACTCGTGCCGTCACCGAAATCCCATGACCAGCTCCCGGGATTGCCGGTGGAAAGGTCATTGAACTGAACTTCAAGCGGTGAAGGGCCTTCTTTTGGTGTACCGACAAAATTTGCCGCCGGGATTAAACCGCCTGTAATATAGTCCGGTTTTGTTTTCGTGCTCGATCCGTAGGGATTGCTGACCGTGAGCGTGACGGTATAGGTGCCTGCATTCCGGTAGGTATGAACAGGGTTCTGTTCGGTTGACGATTCACCGTCCCCGAAGTACCAGAGCCAGTTATCCGGTGATCCTGAACTCGCATCAGCAAAGGAGACGGTAAGAGGGTACTGGCCTGATTGCGGTTCTGCATTAAATGCACAGACCGGTGGTTGCGGGGCAAGGGTCCCGGGCGGGAGGACGACCGGTGTCACACCGGGTGAGACTGCCGTGGGAACGGCGGTGACCGTTGAGGTAACCGGTGGCGGGGTCTGGATGGTGGAAATGGGAATGGGGGTCTGTTGCGGACCCTGTATTTCATTTGAGTAAATGAGCTGCTGGGTATCTCCGCCTGAGTAAATCACCTGGACAAGTCCGGGGGCATCGGCACCGCGGTAGACTGCACGGAGCGTCTTTCCCGCAGTCCATGGCCAGTCCTGGGAATGCAGGAAGGCAATGTCACTTTGAGGGATCTCATGTCCGTTTATCCTGATGATGGTCCTGTCCTTCTGGAGCGGGGTTCCCCCGTCGTGAT
Source organism: Methanoregulaceae archaeon (assembly GCA_041305745.1). Lineage (GTDB taxonomy): Archaea > Halobacteriota > Methanomicrobia > Methanomicrobiales > Methanospirillaceae > UBA467. The sequence continues at coordinate 4,334 of JBFYKV010000039.1, forward strand.
AGATATACACGATGTTTCCCGAAGACTCGACATTTGCATTCAGGGTCGGCACTACATCAGGTTGCGGTGGGAACAGAAGCATTACCACCCCGACTGCAACAATAATCACCGCAAGGGATACTATCAGTACCAGAATAATATTTCTTGAAAGCGCAGATTCACGGTTCATCCTTTTCCACCCGGTAATTTATCCCTCTGGCAAAAACTGGTGTCCTGCCATCCGGGAAATGAATAATTTTATGTTATTAATCAGTCACCTCTTCAGGATATATGAATCTATCCTATTATTGAGCGGGTCATTGCACAAAAAGGGGAAAAATATTGTTCAGATCCTGCCGGAACCAACTTTTTTCAGAGGATGATCTCCCTCGCACTCCCCTGGAGTTTCACACGTCCGGGGAAGTAGGTGTCGAGGGTCAGCGTCCCTGTACTGTCAGGATAAATGTGGGAGATGGTGACGGGACCCGGGTTGTCTTCGAGCTGCCGGGTTGTCCCTCCGTATATGACCCTCCCGCTGCCATCCGACGCAGGGAGAGTAAGCGTAAGGTCGGAGAGGAACCCGTCAAACGAGGTGATGCTGATATCGGTAAGGGATCCGCTTCCTGCAATTTCTCCGTTTATGGAAAGCTCTGCCGAGGGGAATTTGAACTGGACGATGAACGGCTCTGTGATCGATATTATTCCTCTGCCTTCCGTCCCGGTTTTTATCCTGACAATGTCCCCGTCGGCAGGATAGACCCAGCGCCCGCCTATTTTTATCTTTGAATTGTCTCCGTTGACGTGGAACTGTATAACGCCGGGGAGCAGGAAGGCGTCACGGCTGCCCTCGAGGAAGATGTCCTGCCGTGGTCCAGGGCGATCGGCAACAATATATCCCTGCCTGATCTTCGCATTCGCACCCAGTTCATTCTTCACGTTTAAGGAAACGGTGTAGGTTCCCGGTTCAGCGTATACATGGACCGGGTTACGGACATCTGATGTATGGTTATCCCCGAATGTCCACTCCCGGGATTCAGGTACACCGGTGGAAAGGTCTTCGAACACGACCGTGAGCGGTGCAGACCCGGACCGGGGGACCGCATCAAATTCGGCGACCGGCACGGCGGGGGTCTGTTCAGGGGTCAATACCTGGGTCGGGGTTGTTGTGGGTGTAACAGGTTCGATGGTCCCCGTGGGAGCGGGAGACACCTGCGTTTCAGTCGCGGTGTAGGTTGGGTGAGGTGTAGGTGATATGACCGGGAGCACCGTCCCTGAAAATACCTGAACTTTACTATTTTCCTTCCCATACCAGATGGTAATCTCCTGGAACCCTGTATGAGGCAAAAGGGGTATTGCAATGGTCTTTCCGATCGACCATGGCCAGTCCTGGCCATCTGGCATAAACAACAGGTTTTCAGGGACAGCCCGTTTGTCAATTGTAATGCTCACAAGGTCTTTTTTGAGGGCTTCCCCGCCGGCGTGGTGCAATAAAAGCAGGTTATCGGCCTGGTCCATCGTGATGTTGACAGAGACCTGCTGCTCCCCGGGGACGATATTGAAGACAACAAGGACCGGGATAAGTGCCAGTATGAGGACCGCGACGATGATGACATATCTTATGCTGATGGCGCTGAGAAGCGATGATTTTTCAGTCATGGGTACCGGCTGATATCCTGATTCTATGAATAGAATCGATTAAAAACGTTAAAAAGGATTTGATGAAAGTGCGGACGGGGGAACGTGTGATGCAGCTGAACCGGTGACGCCCCGGAAGGTCGGTTTCACGTGTATTGGGTCTGATTTTCCGTGCGTGAGGCCCTGGAAGATTCGGGCACCGGATACGGGATGAAATATTACAGGTCGTAGTTATATGGATTCGGGGATGTACGCTACCTGGCACATGACGGGTGCAGGGAACCGTGGATATGGGGGAAATTTTGGGTTTTTTTGGAGGAACGGGGACGATGGTTGCCTGACCCCGGGTTCACTTATTCTTCGTCATCGTCATAATCATCCTCATCGTCATAATCGTACTGTGGACAGGCCTCCCCGACAGATTTCACGACGCAGGGGTATTCTTTACCCGGTCCTGCCGGTTCAGTGCCTTTGAATGTCACCCGAAAATTCCATTCGTCACCGTAATCAAAGAGGAACAGCATCTTCTGCCCGGCCGTAGCAAATACCCTGTCAATCCGTGTCTTTTTCACACCCTGTACTCCCTCTGAAATGTCGTTACGGGTATCGGGGTTATCGGCGAAGAGTTCGTATGAGGTGGTCGAGTTGTAATAGCGGGTCAGGTTGTTGTAAAACCCGAACGGGTGATCAAAATCGAAGTCGAAGCTGTCGAGTATCTCCAGTCCGAACGTATAGAGCGTGGAGGAACCGGGGATGGCAATCTCCCGGTAGGGAGACCGCCTGGTACCTTCGGGAAAACAGCTCTGTGCAACCTTGAAGACAAATATCGTGTCATTCGTCCGGCCGGCCGTGTTCTCATCCTTTCCAGCTGTTTTTACCGGGGTTTTCCGGGGCATATGATTGAGATCACCCGCGATGTATATGAACTACTGTGTTTTGTATTCAGAGGAACTTTCGACGTGGGTATTGTCCTGGCGCAGCAGGTTCACGGGTCCGGACCGGAACGAAGTAAAATATCTTCTACCTGGGAGTTTTTATATTCCGTCTTTACCCTTAAGGTTGAAGAGATGAAGGTATCGATGACAGGTAACGCTTCACGGTGATACCACAATAAAGGTATCAGTGATAATGGAAAATTGCAGGACTCTATTCATTTTCACAATGGTCCGAACGTGAACAGATTTCACCCCATTAAGGTTAAAAAGTCTAAACAGCCAGGAGATTTGTGTTTTAAAATGAGCGAAATATGCAACGATAATACTATTTGAAGGTGTTACCCTTGAACAGTATACAGGGCCGGCGGGGTATTGTACTTTCCAGGAAGAAGGGCCCACACCATAACAAACCGAATAAAAAGGATGATTATGACCCCTGCCTATAGTAGCAATGGTATATCTATAACAGGCAGGTTTCCATGAGATTCAAACCCCGTTTCACCTATTCCCATGATATCGTGAACCGGCTCACTGCTATTACTGCATCCCGTGAAGTTATTCTCCATGCCCATCTTGTTCCGAAATGGGAGGTATCACTTCGCAGGGAACAACTTATCCGTGCAGCCCATGCATCTACCGCTATTGAAGGCAATCCTCTGACCCTCGAAGAGGTGAGCCGGCTTGCGGAAGGACGCGAAGTGATGGCTGCCCGGAAAGCTAAAGCCGAGGTGTTGAATTATCTGAAGGTACTTGGCGCTATTGATTCGTATCAGAAGGCAGGGAATATCCCGATTCCGGCTGTCCTTGACCTGCACCTGAATATTATGAGAGGTACCCTGGATGATCCAGCCATGGAAGGAGCGTTCCGACAGGTGCGGGTTGTCGTCGGTAACAGGGTCACCAGGGAAATTGTTTATTCTGCTCCCCCTCCCGAAGAGGTGGTGCCCCTGATGGAGGATTTTATTGAATGGCTGAATTCATCTGACGCCAGGGGACTGCATCCGGTGATTGTTGCAGGAATTGCACATTACGAACTCGTTCGGATTCATCCATTTGTTGACGGGAATGGCCGGGTTGCACGGGCACTGGCGACGCTGATCCTTACGATGCGTGAATTCGATATTAAGCGGTTCTTTTCACTCGATGATTTTTATGACAGTGACAGGCAGGCGTACTATGCCGTACTTCGGGAAGTCAATGAAACGTATCCGGATTGTACCGTCTGGCTGGATTACTTCACCAGAGGTGTCGAGCTGTCGTTGCATCGTGTGAAAGAGCGGATCCTTCTGCTATCGGGAGATGAACACCGGAAAGCAATTGTGGGGCAGGTCGCTCTTACTGAACGGCAGATGAGGATCATCGAATTTATTCATGATCACGGGTCCGTAAAGACCCGCGACCTGGTTTTAATGTTCCACATTTCAAGGCAGGCTGCGCTTGCGGAATTGACCGGTATGATGGACATGGATCTTATTGTCAGGGTGGGGATTCGGAAAAACTCCCGTTATATTCTCAAATAGGGGTTGTCAATTAAGTTGTCAATTAAGTTGTCAATTAAGTTGTCAATTGTAATGATGGAAAGATCTTTTTTGAGGGGTTCCTTGCCGGCATGGTTATTGAATCACCTGAAATCAAACTCCGGCTTGATATCGTGTGAGTTCGTGTCCTGCAGTTATGTCAGGGTATGGCCTAGCAAAAATTAGTTTTTTATCGGGTTATAACCCTGCAAAAAATAAGCATGTAAAGGGGTATAACTTTACACTGTGTTGTGACAAAACTCTTTGAACTTTTTACATTGCTGAATCCATGGGGAAAACAGGGCATATTTAATTTTACAGCACTTTTGCAACCCGGATGTCCAGCCAGGATAAATAATGGAAATCCGTGCGAATGCAGCCGTTAATGATAGGGGTGAGGGACCAGAGCGGTATGGTGTGAAGCTGCTGGTCGATGAGGATTGTGTGTGCACGACCGGAAGTCGAGAGTATTTAACTAATTATTAATGAGTAAAATTTATGTATTATGCTAATTAGTAATTAGCATGGTATCCCGGGAGATCCTCCGTTCGGTCGTGATCCAGCAGAAGGCCAACCTCGAAAAGAGCGGTGAGTATGTAGAGCGTAATATTATTCCAGCGGTCCTCGGAGCGTTTGATGACAACAGGGTACTCATCATCACCGGGATCAGGCGGTGCGGAAAATCCACCCTCCTGAAGCAGGTCATGGATACCATGACGCAGTATTGTTATGTAAATTTTGAGGATGAGCGGCTTCTTACATTCCCTGCAGAAGCGTTCGAGGACTTAAACGAGGTCCTGATCGAAGTATACGGGGCATCAGACACTTATTTTTTTGATGAGGTTCAGAACATTGACAGGTTCGAGACATTTGTCAGGCGGCTGCAGGACAGCGGAAAGAAAGTCGTGGTAACCGGTTCGAACGCGTCCCTGCTCAGCCGGGAATTCGGTACCCGTCTTACCGGAAGATACAGGCTGTTCGAACTATATCCCTTTTCCTTTGCAGAATACCTCCGGTTCAGGAAGGTCAGTATCAGGAGTGATTCTGTGTATATTCCGGAGGATAAAGTAGGGCTGATAACTGCGTTTGCCACATATATCGAAAAGGGCGGGATGCCGGAATACCTCAAAAACGAGGACGAAGGGTATATAAAAACGCTTTATGACAACATAATCTACCGGGATATTATTGCCCGGTACTCCATCCGGAGGCAACGACTCGTAAGAGAGCTCGTGGGAATCCTTTTATCGACGATATCTCTTCCTTTTACTTACAATTCATTGAAAAAAAGTCTCGGGCTTTCCAATGCGATCACTGTTAAGGAATACATTGCCTATCTGAACAGTGCCTACCTGTTCTTTGAGCTGGCCCGGTTTGATTTCTCGGTAAAAAAACAACTGAACTCTCCAAGGAAGATCTATGTTATTGATACCGCCTTTTCCATCCTTGGTGGGTTTTCCCTGTCCCCGGATAAGGGGAGGTTCCTTGAAAATATCGTGTTTATCGAGCTTAAACGAAGGGGAAGCGACGTCTATTATTTTTCCGCTACCCGGGAATGCGATTTCATTATAAAATGCGGGAGGCGCATCACAAACGTAATCCAGGTATGCCACGAACTGAATGACAGGAACAGGGAACGGGAATGCGGGGGACTTCTGGAAGCGATGAAGGAGTTCCAACTGAACGAGGGCCTTATCCTGACGAGTGACCAGGAAGAGACCAGGAAGGATGGCGACAGGACCATCCATATTAAACCGGTATGGAAGTGGCTAATAGAAGATGAATTTCACACCCTTCCTTCTGGTGACCTCTGATCCCTACCCTGTCGGCCTTTCATTATTTCGATCCCCCTGAGTATCCATCGTGATTTAATTCGGGGCTCTGTCTAAAAACCCGATGTAGGTGACACCGTTTTTCACGCAGGAATGACATTCTGCACGACTGTCGGAGAGGTCGAGTCGCTTGTAGTCAGCCGCCCGGGCCTTCTCCCCGCTATCCTGCCATACTTCCACAAAACCGGCCTGTCCTTCCTTATCCCTCCACTGTTTTGGAAGGGAAATTCCGGCCTTCTCCGGTTATTTTTCGGCAATCGGGTTTTTTTTATCAGATTTCAGATCCTGTCCTTCCACACTTCCAGGGTTATATGGAGAGTGAGATGCACTCATCAATGCTATTTCAACACACTCTATACATTCGCAATTGCGGAAGGATAGATCCTTATATACACACATATGTGTGTACTTATCTTTAGATAGAGAATCCGCGTTCATGCTATCGTTTTCCTGTCCTGTAGCAGTATTGCAGAAGTCTGCAGAAGTTGCGGAAGGATAGTTATTCTCATCATTGACACCGGCATCGTCCTCGATCCAGACCGTCCTGCCAGAGCACCAGGATCGATAGATCTCCTGGTCAAAGGTGTGTGCGGTTGTCAGAACGTCGTTTCGATGCCCCGGGCTCTTCGTCTTCGGCGGCGACGGTCTGGTCGGTGTAGGCAATTGCCGGGCACTTCTCCAGCAGGCCGGTGTAGGTGGATCAGTAACGGGTACTGAAGCTGAATTTGCAGTTCGCGAGACTGGAATACTGGAGCAAAAAATTGTTACCCTTCTTGCCTGATATGAATAGAACCGATTAAAAACGTTAAAAAGGATTTGGGGGGAGTTCGCTGCAGAATGCCGTAGCCGGGACGTCTCACCTGCCATGCCGGGGATATCCGTTTGCATAACCATGAACCGTGGCGGACGTGAAGAATATGTCATGATTATTCTGTTGAACGGCACGTCGTCATCCGGCAAGACAATGGTTGCAAAGAAGCTGCAGGAACGCTACGAGGGGGTTCTTTTATTGTACGGCATCGACACGCTGGTCCAGACGGCCTTCCCTGAGAAATGCGATTACCCGCCGTACGACGAGCAGACGATGAGGGCAACGGTCCGCGAGGTGGACGGCCAGTCGCATACGACCCTGGAGATTATGCCGTACATGATCCCGGTATACCGGACAGCGGTGGAGTTCTGCCGGAGGCTCTCGGAACAGGGCTATGACCTGATCGTGGATGAAGTGTTGTTCGACACGCGGAGGATCACGCAGTACTTCGGGATTCTTTCAGGGGAAACGGTGTATTTCATTGGCATGAAGCCAAAAAAGAAGGTGGTGGTGAGACGGGAGCGAAAACGCGGGGACCGGATACCGGGGCTTGCTGCAGGCCTGTACGATGAGGTCTACAACCCCCTCTTCTCCTATGACCTGACGCTTGACACTGGCATACTGGCACCGGAAGAATCTGCCGACCGGATACTTGACAACATCTCCCGGAACGGACATCCGGAAGGATTTACCCGCTCGTCCCGGGCATGGTCGGACCATTACGGGAAGGCGAGGCATGCCGGGAAGGAGTGAGGTCCGGGGGAACCTCTGCACCCCTGATCTTCATGTGGTTCAGAACGGATAATCGTCAGGACTACTGAAATAATTCACAAAATTACTAAACGTTACAGTAGTTCCGCCGCTGGTGACAAAGAAACCATCCCGCGTAAGGACCACTCCCGTGAAGGATCCTCCATTGAAGGTCACCCTCCCTTTTGGAGCGAAGAGAACTCCCGTCACCCCGCTACCACCTAATCCGGTTAAGGTGATATCGCCATTGCGTGCGATGATGATTACATTAGAGGCAGAGGGTCTCCAGGACGTGGAAGAGTAGCTATTAGCAAATATTTTCATATTGCTTGTCAAAAGTCCACCCGACACATATCCCCGTGCTGCATACCAGTCATCTGATTTAACGGGTGGGAGTTCCTGATCCGGCATTTCACACACCGGTACAGAGG
>JBFYKV010000040.1:0-7805 GCA_041305745.1 Methanoregulaceae archaeon
CGTTTTCTCTCTAATACCACAAGAAAATCAAGAGAAACGATCGTTGCCCGCCTCGGCAGCATGGGATTTGATATCGGGACCGGGGAGGTGTTTACACCTGCCGTCGCTGCAATCGCGTACATAAAGAAAACAGGGATATCCGGGGTGCACCTCCTCACCACCGGCGACGTGGATAAGGAGTTTGCAAAGGCAGGTATTTTCTCGTGCCATGATGGAGTGGAAGCCGTCGTTGTCGGCGATGCGGGCGACAATTTTTCATATGGACGCATGAACACCGCATTCCGGTTCCTGCTGGAAGGCGCGTCCCTCATCGCGCTTGAAAAGGACCGGTACTGGATGTCAGAGGAGGGCCTCATGCTCTCGGCGGGTCCTTTTGTGTCAGCTCTTGAGTATGCAACCGGGAACGCGGCCGTGGTAATGGGGAAACCCTCACGGACGTTCTTTGAACTGGCCCTCAATTCCATGGGGGCCGGGGCGTCAGAAGCAGTCATGATAGGAGACGACGTCATGACCGATATAGGGGGGTCCGTCCGGTGTGGCATGCAGGGAATACTTGTCAGGACCGGAAAATATCGTCCTGAAACACTGCAGGCCGCAGAAATAAAACCGAATGCGGTTATCCGGTCGATCGCAGACCTGGAGACGCTTCTATGATTCGTTCATGGAAAAACAGCGTATTTGGCATAATCATTATTCTGAGTCTTTTTCTGGCAGCTTCCGGGTGCCTGCAGGGTATCCCGGGCCTTACCCCGCCGGTCACCTACCCGGTGATAGTCCCGGTAAAAGGAGGGGCAATGCCATCTGTCCCCGTCTACCAGTTCCGGTTCCAGGACCGGTCAGAGACATTAACTGCCGATATTGACCCTGATGTCTATGCAGGTGCGAAGGGAGCGGAAAAATCGGCACGGATCTATGACGAGAAGATAGGGCAACCCGAATGGCTGGCCGGGATTTACACGGCAATGATAACGGACCCGGCACAGGATGACTTTTACGACACCCTGCTGACCCGTACACGGCAGGAAAAGGAAAAGGCAGCACTTGAAGACGATGAATATCTTGAATACCTTGCAGGGTTCGTGCAGTCAGTTCCCTATGAAAACCTTAACCTGACAGACCCTAAGTTTCCGGTTGAGACGTTCGTGGACGGCAAAGGTGACTGTGATGATAAGAGCATGCTCCTTGCAGGCCTCCTCTCCAGGGAAGGATACAGGGTTGCCCTCCTGTATTTTGAACCCGAGATGCATATGGCAGTCGGCGTGGACTGCGGTGACACGGGGTATAAAAACAGCGGCTACGGGTATATTGAGACCACGAATACCTCGTATGTCGGGATTGAGCCCGGGACTCTTACCGGCGGTGTAGTCTTGGAGTCGGTCCCGCTTGTTTTCCCGGTCGGAAACGGGACAGGAATCTATACCAGCTCAAATGAAACCCGGGCAATCCACCAGGTACTTGAAGCGACGAAGCAGGAACTGTCCGCAATGGAACCTGAAATCGAACTCATGAACCACCGCCTCGAAACAATGAAGACCGGGATAGACGAGACCGAAAGAGAAATGGCCACACTCCTTTCAGGCGGGCGGGTGCGTGAATATAACAGCAGGGTGACGGACTACAACGAAAAAGTCAGCACGTACAATGCGCTTCTCAATAATTACAGGGGCCGCGTCGCTGATTACAACCGCCGTGCAGAACTCTGTAACTATATCCTGACCCATGCATATGACCGGAAAGGAACCTACGAGCGGATTATGACCGGGGATTATCAGGTATAAGGGCAGGTTACAAGGTAAGGACGTTTTCCGGGAGGGTTACCTGCCGGGATTTTTTCAGATGACTGCAGGACTCTCCGGAGCGCAATATCACAGTATTCCGGGGAGATATATCGATACTGATGAACCGCCTGCCATGCATTCCTGCCACGCAGGTCGCGGGTCCCTGCCCCGTTAAAGGGGTCGGGGACGATGTCTCCGCGGTACGAAAAGAGCTTTATAAGCCTGCGCGGGAGCTCTTCAGGGAACATGGCCGGGTGATTATACTCTTTCATGCGTATTTCAGGGGGAAATGTCCACTTCCCATAGACCCACTCCTTGAATTCAGTGTCGGTAATATCAATATCCGACGTATTACCCGTCTTTTTGTGATTGAACTTGTCAAAGACCCCGATAAATTCCCACGTGTATCTGAGGTATGGCATCGAAGGGGACTTCCAGCTTCCAAACGCGGTATATCTGGCATTGCAGTTATTCTTCTCCCGGAGGATCCCGGCCTTCCATAAAAACCCGGTCTGAAGGAGCCGGCCCGAAATGATGTGGTGAATGGGTATAAAATCTGAAATGAGGGGCTGGATGTTTACTGCTATCCGCCCGCCGGGCATGAGGACCCTGTAGCACTCGGACCAGATACCACTGAGCGTCCGGAAATATTCGTTCCAGTCATGCGTGTCATGACTTTCGTCATGGGCATAGCGGTGACCAAAATTGTAGGGCGGAGACGTCACGATCAGGTCGATACTATCAGACGGAAGGGCTCCGGGCACATCTGTTGCATCCCCTCAGATAATCCTGTTTACAAACGTATTGATCCCGGGGGATTCAGGAGTATCCACACCGGCCCGTGGCGTCGCGGGTACCTTTCCGGATACGTGCCTTGCCTGCCATGTCCCGGATTTTATGCGGGCGGCTGACCGGGGCTGCCATATACCAGATTTTGAAAGTTCCCACGAATAATCCCTGTTAAGCAGGGTCCTGCCCCACTGAAGAACAATAGTTCACGATCGCCTGCGGGTGTATTTTTTATTCTGCCATTTTGAAAATCAATTTAATCATATGGCAGATATAGTATGAGTGGATCATACATGCTGGATATCGAAGATTTACACGTAAAGATCGGGGAACGGGAGGTGCTTCATGATATCAATCTCCATATCGGCGAAGGTGAGAGCCACGTCCTAATGGGCCCGAACGGTTCGGGTAAGACCACCCTTCTCAGGACAATAATGGGGTTTTCCGGGCTCAATATAACAGAGGGCAGGATCTTCTTCAAGGGCGAGGACATTACCCATATCCCCATCCATAAACGGGCTGAAATGGGCATGGGGATGCTCTTCCAGCGCCCGCCAACCATTGCCGGCTTAAAACTCGGGAAACTCCTCGCAGTCACTTCAGGAGAGGATGCAAAGAAGGTGGAAGAATATTCCCGTTACTTACATATGGATGCATTTCTCGAACGTTCGATCAACCTCGGGTTCTCGGGCGGCGAGATAAAAAGGAGCGAGGTCCTGCAGCTCATGATACAGAGTCCTGATTTTGTGATGCTGGATGAACCTGAAAGCGGGGTCGACCTTGAAAATATCTCGCTTATCGGAAACGCCATCGCAAAGCTCCTCGAAAAGGATGTCCATATTGTAAACCGGAAAAAAAGCGGGCTTGTCATTACTCATACCGGCTACATCCTCGATTACCTGGATGCAGATTTCGGCCATGTTATGTGTGATGGTGTTTTCCGGTGCCATGGAAACCCGCGGGAGATCCTGAAAGTTATCAAGACCTCAGGTTACAAGGAGTGCCTCGCATGCCAGAAAATATAGAGAAAATGGAAGACCTGTCAGAAACAGACCAGGAGCGGCTCGCCCAGACCGGCCTGGAAGTCGGGATGAAAAACCGGTCGGGAACGTTTTTCCAGATTGACCAGGAGATAAAGCACGCGGCATCGACCGAGAAAGGTATCGAAGTCCTCACCCTTTCAGATGCCTTATCCCGGTACGAGTGGCTCAGCGAATACATGTGGAAGGCAGTTCCCTACGACAAGGACAAGTATACGCGGTATGTCCATGAACAAAAAGACCCGAAGGGCTTTGTAATAATTGCAAGAAAAGGCAGCAAAGCCCTTTATCCTCTTCAGGCATGCCTCTTTCTGGCTAATTCCCCGGTCCAGCATGTACATAATATTATCATCGCCGAGGAAGGCTCGGAACTCCACATTATTTCAGGGTGTGCGAGCGCGACTCACGCCCATGTGGGGACCCATATCGGTGTAACAGAATTTTATATTGCAAAAAATGCCCGGATAACTTCGACCATGATCCATAACTGGGGTGAAAAGATCAGCGTCTTCCCGAGGAGCGCCTCAATCATTGAGGAAAATGGGGTATTCCTCTCGAATTACGTCTGCATGCAGCCGGTCAGGAAGATCCAGATGTCACCGGTGGCACACCTGAAAGGGGAGAATTCAGTGGCCCGCTTCAACAGTATCGTTGTTTCAACGCCTGGATCATACCTTGATCTCGGTTCTGTTGCGAACCTGACCGCTCACGGTGCGAGTGCCGAGCTGCTCACCCGGGCAATAACCACAGGAGGAACCATTCTCTCGCGGGGATTCATTCACGGTGTGACAAAGGAGACAAAAGGGCATATCGAATGCAAGGGGCTCATCTTAAAAGACGGGATCATCCATGCCATCCCTGAGATCAGGGGTGATGTGGTGGATACAGAACTTTCGCACGAGGCAGCGGTGGGAAAAATTGCAAGGGATGAGATCGAATACCTGATGTCGCGTGGTCTTGATGAAGATGTCGCCACTGCGACCATCATCAGGGGTTTCCTTGACATAAAGATTGCAGGTCTCCCCGAGGTGCTGCAGAACCAGATCGATGCAGCGATTGATGCCGCAGAGAAGAGCGGTTTTTAGAGGGATATTCAACCCTCTCTCCCGGATCAGCTCCATTCATAATGATCCAGAAACGATCTTTTCCTCGTAGGGGTTCCTGGATGGCACATGATACACGGGAGGAAGAGCGTAACCTGATGGTCGAGTACCAGATCCGTCTCAGGGGAGTCGGTGATGAACGGGTACTCAATGCGATGCGAAAAATTCCCCGTCATAAGTTTGTTCCCGAATCACTGACGGGTGCTGCATACAATGATAGTCCGCTTCCCATAGGCAACGGGCAGACCATTTCCCAGCCCTATATTGTTGCGGTCATGACCGAACTGCTGGAAGTCAGGGCCACCGACCGCATTCTTGAGATTGGCACGGGAAGCGGGTACCAGGCAGCCATCCTCGGCCTTCTTGCGGCGGCGGTCGTGTCGGTGGAACGGATACCTGACGTTGCAGCAGGCGCAGAAAAGAACCTGGAAAAGGCCGGGATACGAAACGTGACGGTTATCGTCTCTGACGGGACGGAAGGGTACCCCGCGGGGGCGCCGTATGATGGCATCCTTATCACTGCAGCCACCCCTGATATTCCTGCTCCGCTCGTGGACCAGTTAAAGGACGGGGGCAGACTTGTGGCGCCGGTGGGCTCACGCGACCTGCAGATGCTTGTAAAACTAAAAAAACACGGGAGTACGGTCACCCGGACCTCGCACGGGGGCGTTGTGTTTGTCCCTCTGATAGGCAGGCACGGATGGGACCTGTAAAGGACGATTCAATGTGGATTGATGCAACAAGAGACCTGGCAAACGGCGGAGTAGTATACCCCGGGGATTACGTCCCTCAGTTTATCCAGGAAGACCATGGAAAATACCTGCTTACAAAAGTGGCGATAAGCACGCACTCGGGGACCCACATCGACGCCCCCTCACATTACCTGAAAAACGACTTGAGTGTTGATAAAATTCCCATTGAAAGACTTATCGGGCGATGCAGGGTAACAGACCTGAGTGATGTCAGAGGAGAGATAGGTCCGGAAGACCTTTCACTGCCTCCCGATGGCGTCAGTAAGATCCTGATAAAGACCTCCTTTTCCGGCATCAACACTTTTTATGAGGATTATCCTGCGCTTTCCCTGGAGGCGGCAAGAGTCCTGACACGGCAGGGGATCGGGTGCGTGGGTATTGACTCGCCATCGATAGAGTCATTTACCGGAACAGGAGACGTGCACCGGGAACTCCTCGGGAAAGGTGTGGTGATAATTGAACTACTGGACCTCTCTCGCGTGAAGGAGGGGTATTACGAGATGATCGCGCTTCCGCTCAGGTTAACGGGCCTCGACGGGGCTCCCTGCAGGGTGATATTGAAACCGTCAGAAGAAGAAGGGATATAATGGATATTCTCATCAGCGCAGTAAAAAAAATACAGGAGCGGGTGCACGATACGGGATGTGAAGACGGAAACATTGTCCTTTCGGTCAATCCCGATGCAGTGGTCTGCCAGTTTGAGAAGGGTGCATCCATGGAAGCGTCATTTGGAGGAAGGAGGGCCCAGTTCGTAACGTCGGACCCGATACGAGCAACGACACGGATAGGGTTCATGTTCGGTGCACCCCTGGAAAAACCTGCACAGCGTTCAGCGGCAGGCGCAATCATCAATGTCGTCACGGGATTTCTCTGTATCTCCCGGGTCATGAAGTCCTGCGAAAAGTCATGCCACACCGACTGTCTTTCCAGACTGTATGACGAGATCAGGGGAAAAAGTGTCTATGTCTACGGGGACAGTGCAGAGCTTGCACGTGAATCCGGGCATACAATTGTCTCTTCCCCGGACCTTGCAGACATCCTGATAATAACCGGTGAAGGGCTGGTCTCCCGGAAAGATATCGGGAAGATCAGGGAATACAGGCTGAAAAAAAAGATACTCCTTATCGGACCTTCGACCGCAGGGGTGACCGCTCTCTTTGGTTGTGCCCACTGGTGCCCGTATGGCAGGAGTTAAGTCTATTTCTGCTGCAACTCAATAAACTCCTCATGCTTTTTGGCTCATCGGGTATCAGGCAGCGTTACAGCAGAGATCTTGTGATACTTGCACAGCGCGTCGGAGCAGCGGTGGGATCCCGGTCAGCACAGGTCCTTCTCGGGATGGACACCCGCCGTACCGGCATGATTATTGGTGAGAGCCTGATATCAGGGATCCTCTCGGCAGGGGGTTCGGTCGGTTTTGCAGGGATATGTCCCACACCGGCCATCGGGTTCTGCGCCCGTGCAAAAAATGCCGGCTGCATGGTCACTGCCTCCCATAACCCCGAGCCTGACAACGGGATCAAGCTCTTTAACCCGGACGGGTCGTCATTTACAAAAAAGCAGCAGCAGGAAATTGAAGATCTTGTCACATGCAGTCCGTGTGCCGGGTGGGAGAGTTACGGCACGGTGCACCCGTATGATACCATGGCGCCCTACCGCGATGCAGTCCTCGCACAAAGGACCTGCAGGGAAGGTCTCCCTGTTATCCTTGACTGTGGAAACGGAGCGGCAAGCGAATTCTCTCCAAAAATCCTTTCAGGGCTTGGGGCAGCAGTACGGTGCATCAACTGCAACACGGCAGAACGTTTTGGAAGACCATCAGAACCGGTGGAAACAAACCTTGGCTACATGGGTGCAATGGTCCGGGAATCCGGGGCAGAAGCGGCGGTGGTTCACGACGGTGATGCAGATCGCATGATGGCATTCGACTCCGGGGGGAGGTATATAACGGGGGACAGGCTGCTGATGCTCTTTGTACGGTACCTTGGAGTAAAAAGAGTGGTCACCACATTCGATGCATCCATGGCCATCGAAGAGGTTGCCGAGGTGAGGAGAACTCCGGTAGGAGACAGTTATGTCTCTGAAGCGCTGCTTTCATGGGGTTCATTTGGAGGAGAGCCCTCCGGGGCCTGGATATTTCCTGAACATTCCCTCTGCCCGGATGGTCCCTATGCGGCCGCATTGTTCTGTGAAATAGCCTCTGAATGGGATATCGCAAAAGAACTCGACACGATGCCAGAATATCCCCTGTACAGGGAGTCCGTGCAGATCGAAAACCCGGCAGCCCTTATGAAGGCGCTTGGAGCAGAGAACCCGACTGACGGTATCAGGATAGCAAAAGAA
>JBFYKV010000041.1:0-9118 GCA_041305745.1 Methanoregulaceae archaeon
CCGAACCCGAACGAGTAATCACGGTCAATGACAACGACGTCCCGCCCTTCAAGGTCGAGGGTCGGGAACGGCCGGAGCCAGCGGATACGCATCGAACCGGCCCTGATGCCCTCGTTCCTGAGCAGGTCAACTGCAACTTCCGCTTCTTTCCCGAGCGTTCCCATGGCGATGACCAGCACGTCTGCATCATCGCACCGGTATTCCTCGGTCATGCCGTAACTACGTCCGAAACGGTCTGCAAAGTCCTGCTCGGTCTCCCTGATGACCTTTACCGAATCTCTCATGGACCGCTCGATATCCCACCTGAATTTGAAATAGTCGTCAGGACCTGTCAGCGTGCCGTATCCGGCCGGGTGAGCCGTGTCGATAGCGTGCGGGAGACGAAGCGGGGGGATGAAGTCCCCGGGGTCCACGGTCTCGAGGGACTGCATGATATGACTTAAGGTAAACCCGTCGAGGTTCACCATCACCGGGAGCAGCACGTCGTTATGCTCAGCGATGCGGAACGCCATCAGCGTTGCATCGTATGCTTCCTGGACGGTGCTGACAAAGACCTGGAGCCAGCCGGTATCCCTTTCCTGGAATGCATCAGTGTGCTCGGCCCAGACATTCCAGCCCGGCCCGAGTGCCCGGTTCACGTTTGCCATGACGATCGGGAGCCGTGCGCCTGCAGCCCAGTTGATCATTTCGTGCATGTATAAAAGACCGTGTGAACTTGTCGCAGTAAAAGTCCGCACACCTGTGACGCTGGCCCCGATACATGCGGCCATTGCCGAATGCTCGCTTTCGACCGGGATATAGCGGCTTTTTAAGTCACCTGCAGTCACGTATTCGGCCATCTGCTCAACAATTTCAGTCTGCGGGGTGATCGGGTAAGCCGCAATCACTGCAGGGTCTGCCTGCTTCACTGCAGCGGCAACAGCCTTGTTTCCGGTGGCAATTGTCAGCATATTCCTTTCTCCTCCAGTGAAAGCCGTTTTGCAGTCCTCTCGGCCTGCGATTTCAGGGATGCGACGGCATCTTTGCTGATTCCCTTGAACCGCCCCTGCACCGAGAGATAGTCCTCAATTGGTACCGGCCTGATCATTGCAGCTTTCGAAGGGCCATTGATGGTCACCTTTCCATATTCCCTCTCGTAAAGGATCCACATGCCCGATTTCACGGCAAGTTTTCCCATTTCAATAGTCTTCTCCGAAGGATAACGCCAGCCTGGCGGACAGGGTGCAAGAATATGGAGAAATTTCGGCCCACGTATGCTCAGGGCTTTCTGCACCTTCTTAAAAATGTCCTGTGGGTAGGCGCTGCAGGCGGTGGCCATGTAGGGGGGATCATGGGCGGCGACGATTCCATCAAGATCCTTCTTGGAATGGGTCTTTCCCCCCGGGGTTGTTGTCGTGCGTGCACCTGTTGGTGTAGCCCCCGACCGTTGCATGCCTGTATTTCCATATGCCTCGTTATCATAACAGATATAGAGAAAATCGGTTTTCCGCTCAAAGGCCCCGGAAAGTGCCTGTATTCCAATATCAACGGTACCACCGTCACCGGCATAGACAATCACACTGGTCTTTTTTCCCGCTGACTGAAACGCTTCACTCATGCCTGATGCGCATGCTGCCGCGGCGGCGAATGCAACGTTATAGATCGGGACATTCATTGCGGTATTCGGATAGATGCCCTGAATAACACTCGTACAGCATGCCGGGATAACAAGAACCGTATCCGGCCCGGCGGCCTTCAGGACATACCGCAGAATGAGCGACGAGCTGCAGCCGGCACATGCCGAGGTGCACTTCAGCACATATTCCTCTTTCGGGATTTCTGTCATTCGACTCAGCTAATAATATTTCTGCCATACGTTATAATGTTATTTTAAGGCGTTTTCCCGTGTTTCAGGGTTAAAATCAAAATATTTTCTCAAATGGCCGGAGGGCCCGCTAATTCAGGAGAACCGGGGGTGGTGAGCGTGCAGGGATTATTATTGCAGGGCCGGATGGTCTTTACCTACGGTGGTCCGGATGAATGCTCCGGGACACCGGCACCGGCCCTGGTCAGCATCCGGGAGAACGTTGTCCGGGGAGGTCTGAGAAAGGTCAGGGTGAAGTGTGATAACCTGCTTTTTTTAATTCTCCCTTCATTTGTTCCTGCCAGGCCCTGTCATCCGCTTCCTGTATGGGTTCAATGTATTCCTTCCAGACGCGGACCAGGTCAGGGTCATCGCTTTTGAGGCTTCTCCTCCCCTGGATCCTCCCGGCTTCATCTCCTTCCCGGTCGAGGATACGAACCGAAGAACAGATAAAATCGCGACATATCTTTGGCCGTGAAGGGTATATGGTGCAGACAAATTCCCCTGTGTCCTGTTTCCGGAGGAACGGGCACCATGAAGGGTCTGCAGTTTCCGGCCGGGTATCCCGGAAGATACGGGCATAATCCGGGTGGACCCTGACCGGGATGATCTCGCGGGTAATTCCAAGCCTGATGTAATGGTCGGAAGAAGAGAGGCTGCGCTCGATACGGATGTGTCTTCCAAGACTGATACAACACTTTCCACACCGCGTGCAGACTGTTTCGTGCAGATTTATCCCGCCATTACCATTTGTTTCTCCTGTTTTTAAACGGAAGGGAATAATGGAAGCAGAGCCCCCGGCCTTCTTTTCTCATAAACCAAAGGACGTGCACCAATTTTTTTCGCTACCTGATCTTTGATTATATCCACATTAATAGTCCCTTCAATGAAGGAACAGGTGCGGCTCCGTCCCTGGTTGTACCGCCGGTTGTCCCGTGGCCAGCGGTTTTCCCGCTTGTTTTCGCTCCTGTTTCTGATCAGGACCCGGTTTCCCCGGAGCAGAATACCTCAACAGACAGGTCAGGCAGGTCCGGCCGGACTCCCCGCATCTGCCGGCACGGCCACGAGCGTCTCTATGTCCATCCGGTCCGCCCTTTTTAAGGCCAGATTCATTGCCACTTTTTCATCCGGGGCTTCAAAGAGGACTACGGTATCGTACCTTCCGAGTGTCCAGTAGATTCCCAGGTATCGGACCTGTCCTTTCATGTCATCCTCTATATCCTTCAGGTTCCGGGTAACAACTTCCCTGCTCAGATTTGTTTTGAATTTTTACCAGTGCGATAAAAAGCATCACTCACCTCGTCCCTTTTCCAGGGTATACGATCATGCGGGAAGGGACGTAATAAAGATCCCGGAATCATTACGGTGTGGTCGTTAAATGCTTCAATACAAGGGGAAATATCGGTTTTGCGTCTACTTCCCTGTCACCCCGTTTTTTCCGGGTGTTTTTTCCCTGAAGTGGTACCAGCAACGGCAACATCACTCCCCAGTGTCCTGCATACCATCCCCATCACTGCATGGTGTGCCCGCTGCTCCTGGAGATATGCACAGGTCCTGCGGTCTGCCTGTACAGGTTTAAATGATATCCCGCAGTCCACGTTCCAGAGGATAAGGCCTCCGGGCGGGGCCGGGGAGATCTGACCCGTATCATCGCCTGAAAGGCGCGCTGCAATAATTTCCCCGTCCTTTTCCCCGGCACCGATTTGCAGCAGCGCAGATGCCATGTACCTGACCATATGCCAGAGAAAACTTTTCGCAGTGACTTCAAAAAAATAAAATCCGTCTTCTTCTGAAACAGACGAAGAGATCACGGTCCTGACGGGGTTTTTATCCCTGACACGGGCGAAGGGTGAAAAATCATGTGTACCGGTGAAATGATGCGCTGCACGGTCCATGGCAGGGGCATCAAGGTCGTGCCGCCCGAAATAATACCGGTATGTCCTGCTCCTGGCGTCATAGCGCGGATGGAATTCCGGGAGAACCACGGCGACACCGGTAACAAAACAGTCCGGAGGAAGTTGCCAGTTGAGGGCAGAAACAGCCCTTTCCGGAGATTCGGTCGAAAATGCAACGATCTGACCCCGGGAATGGACCCCCCTGTCAGTCCGGCCGGCCGAAAGAAAACCCGCCCGGTGATAATCAAAAAAGAGTCTGCACCTGATACAGGCAGCAATAAATTCACCCTCGACGGTCCGTTTACCGGCCTGCATCTGCGACCCGAAGAAATGGTCTCCGAGGTATGAAATGCGAAAGGCCAGCCTTACCGGTGGTATATCCGACGTTTGAATTTTCTCCATGTATTTCGAAGGGACTGTTTCGTATAGGTCCGGAGCGGGGTCATCCGGCCCGCCGGGGTTGTCTTTCCGTTTCGTACTGCCTCAAGAATCGAAACGGTATTCCGTTCTGCGTCGACGATTGTCTTTCCAAAGCCGACGTACCTGAAATTGTGGGCATCTGATCCACCGACCATCGGTTTGCCGAGCCTGCGTGCCATCTTTGCCGCCTTGACATTTGCAGAGCCCACGATATACCTGCTGTTAAACACCTCGATGGCATCGACGGCAGAGAGCGCCTCGCGGAGCTTCCGGGCAACACCATGCCGCCACATGTGGTACGGGTGCGGAAGGATGACAAGGGCGCCCTTTTCCCGTGCACACCTTATCGTCTCAATTACGTCCAGCCCGGAAGGGATGACCTCAGTTATCCCGAGAGCGAGGAGGTGGCCCTGCCTGGTCGAGATCTCGATGCCGGGGATAATCACCACGTTTGTATCAAGAGTAAGTGCATAGAGTGCTCCATCCACCGTGTCGTGATCGGTGATCGCGATGGCGTCAATCCCGGTCTCTTCTGCCCTCCTGACAATATCCTCAACGCTGCTCTCACCGTCCCTTGAAAAATTGGTGTGTACATGAAGATCGCAGGTAAGCATTCTGATCATAATCATTTTTTACCTCCCTGATATTAAGGAAACTTATGCGGATTCTTCTTCCTACCGGAACTGCCACGTATGCGGTGGTAAAAAAAGCAGCATCTGATATTGATGCCGACGTCGTGGTAACCGGCGAAATCGCATCGTTTCTCCCGCCCGGACAGTTAACAGAGATTGTAAGGAAGGGGAAGTACGACATGGTCATCGTGTCAGGAATGTCGACCGCGTCGTTTGAAGAGGTGGAAAAAGAGACGGGAGTACCTGTTTACCGGGGGCCGAGGCATGCTGCAGACCTGGCCCTTGTCCTCCCCCTCCTCGGGACCGTTACGCTCTCAAAGACGACTCCCGCAGACGACCTCCTTGCAGATATAAGGCGCAGGGAAGCGCAATTGAAGGTATATGAAGAAGAACGAAGGGCCGGGTCCCGGTACCTCATCCGCTCGGTAAAGATCGGGGGGGGTTCAAGGATCAAGGTCCTTGCAGAAATTATGGATGCCCACAGGGAACCTGACCTTCCCGGCAGGGTGAGGAGCTATTTCGCGGCCGGCGCCGATATCGTTGACCTCGGGTTTGGCTTTGATGCAACCCCGCAGGAGGTAACCCGCTGCTTCTCGCTCCTCGACGATATCGAAGGACCCCTGGCGGCAGACTCCCAGGACCCCGCCCTTATCCGGGCGGCCCTTTGCCGTGCTGATATTGTCCTTTCCCTGCAGGAAGAGAATATTCCGCTTGTCGGCAGCGATGTTGCCGGATCGGGAGCATGTGCGGTTGTGGTTCCGGGCAGGAGCTCACTTGAAAAAAATATTGAACTGGCCGAATCTTTTGGGATTACCTGTATCATCGCGGATCCGCTCCTCCAGCCGGCGGGGTCGGGTGTCGTGAAATCGATGTGCTCGTTTCCTGACTGCAGTTACCCGCTTTTTTTTGGAGCAGGGAACGTCGTCGAGCTTCTGGATGCAGATTCCCCGGGAGCAAATGCACTTCTCGCGGCCTGTGCGGCGGAACTGGACTGTGCGGTTATCTTTACGAGTGAGCACAGCGACAAGACCTCCGGGTCGGTTGGCGAAATGCGGCGCGCTACCGAGATGATGGTCCTTGCAGGGGACAGGCCGTACCCGAAGGATCTCGGAACTGACCTCTTTTTCATCAAGGAAAAGCGAAGAAGAAGAGAGCCTCCCGTGACCTATACCGAGGTCATTGATGCGGCACCAGTACCTGATGAACTCATCTGCGATCCCTGCGGCAATTTCAGGATCGGGCTTGAAGGTTCCGAAATCATTGCCGAGATACGGGGAAGAGCAGTCAGGGGCAGGTCCTGGGCTGATATTTTTTACACTATCCTTTCAGGGGGCGATGTGTCACGGCTGGATCACGCAGCATACCTTGGAAAGGAGCTCTACAAAGCGGAACTTGCGTTGAAGTACGGCAGGAGTTTTGAGCAGGACGGCCCGTTTTAGATTCCGGAGATAATACCGTCCCTGCTATGTCCTGCCACCTGACAAACCTTATTTAAGTCGGTGCCCCATTTTTATAGTTATGGTAAAACAGGTTCGTGCAAGCCATATTCTTGTAAAAAACGGGGATAAGGCAAAAGATCTGCTGAAGCGGATAAATAACGGTGAAAACTTTGATGACCTCGCGAAGAATTTCTCAGAGTGTCCGTCAGGAAAAAAGGGCGGGGACCTCGGGTGGTTCGGCAAGGGCATGATGGTCCCGGAATTCGAAAAGGCAGCCTTTGAAGGGGCGGAAGGGAGTGTCGTCGGACCGGTCAAGACCCAGTTTGGCTGGCACATTATTAAAATTACCGGGAAACGGTGAAGCTTCCCCGGCAGTCTCTTTCGGGAGGGCGGATCAGGAGAAAAAAGGCAGGGGGTGCCAAAGGCGCCCCTGTATGGAATTCATAATGAAAATACAAGGAATAAGTCGCGATCTTATCGATTTGCTCAGGAGTGTCGGGGCTGACAGGCACCCCCTCGAGTTTGTCGGGGTGCTTCGGGAAGAGGGCGGGATCATCCACGAGCTGAACCTCCTGCCGGGAACTATCAGCGGTGAACACAGTGCCAGCCTTTTCGTGGATATGATGCCGCTCGATGTACATGTGGTGGGGAGTGCCCACAGCCACCCGAACGGGGTGATCAGGCCATCGAATGCAGACCTGTTATTCTTCCCGCGTGTGGGAAGGTTTCATTTCATTATCGGATATCCGTATGGCGGGAATGACTGGGGCTGTTTCAGGGCAGACGGGACCCCGGTCGAAATGGAGGTTATCGGATGAAGCGCGTTGTTGCGACAGGGACATTTGACCTTCTTCACCCCGGGCATATTTACTACCTTGAAGAGTCTGCAAAGCGTGGTGACGAGCTCCATGTGATCGTGGCCCGTGATGCCAACGTCCGCCACAAACCACGACCCGTGATCCCGGAGGAACAAAGGCGCAGAATGATTGCATCTTTAAAACCTGTCGATTATGCAGTTCTGGGCGACCTGCATGACATGTTCAGGCCAATTGAAGCAATCCGTCCGGCAGTAATCACCTTCGGGTTCAACCAGCACTTTGACGAGGAAAAGATACAGCAGGCCCTGCAGGAGCGGGGCCTTACCATAGAACTCGTCAGGATCGGGTCCTATTCAGGTGATCCCTATTGCAGTTCCCGCCAGATCATCAGGCGCGTTCTTGACCGCTATGAATGCACCGGAAAGGATGAAGAGAGTACTTTGTAGGAGATCCGAACCATCCCATGCAAAGATCCCGGGTTACGGGAAGGGACTTCACATGGCACTATTGTCTCAACCGGCCTTGTGGTGCCCCAATAATCGATATAAAAGTGGTCTCCCGGGGGCATTTACCCTTGTTACTACACCCACATTTATATAAAGATGCAGGGTATATTAGCGTTTGAGGGTGCTTATCAAAGCCCTTTTACAAACGAAAGGGAGTTATAAGAATGGCTGATTTTTCAACAGCATTTTCCGGAAAGAACAGCGACCGGAAACTGACAAAAAGTGAACTGATACGGGCAGTCAGGCTGATGATTGCAGATGAGTATGAAGCGGTCCAGGTATACACACAGCTTGCCGAATCAATCGATGACGAGCTGGCCCGTGATGTCTTACTTGATATCGCTGACGAGGAAAAGGTTCACGCAGGTGAATTTTTACGATTACTAAAAGAACTTGCCCCGGACGAGGCTGCATTTTATGACCAGGGTGCCCGCGAGGTGGAAGAAGTCATCGCAGCAATGAAAACAGGATCAGGGAGCGTTTCTGCCGCTGCGGAAGGCACCACTATCGGATCATTAAAAGAATGAGGAGGAGATTTTGATGGAAAACAGTTATCTTGGACGAAACGAAGCGCCAATAAAGCCGGAAACATGGAGATACCTGGATTCGACAATGGCCGACGCCGCAAAGACCGTTCTTACCGGTCGTCGCCTTTTGTATATCGAAGGTCCCTATGGACTCGGGCTGAAAGCCGTACCGCTTGAAGACTGCCAGGTCAATGAGTGCATGATGGTGAGCCAGTTTGTTCCCGTTCATATGATCTCCACTACCTTTAGTCTCGGTGTACGCGACCTCGTGGCGTATGAACAGAACGGCCTTCCATTTTCCGCATCGCCGGTCTCTGCAGCCGCACTTGAAGTTGCGCGCCAGGAAGATGGCATTGTCTTCAACGGCACGCCCGGGGCAGCCGGATTATTGAATGTCGGGGATTCGAACAGCCTCAAACTGTCTTCGTGGAACACCGTCGGAAAGGCAGCAGAGGATGTCATTCAGGCCATGATACAACTCGATGAAGCCGGCTATCATGGCCCGTACAGCCTTGCACTTGCACCGTCACGGTATAACCTGCTTTTCCGCAGGTATATGCAGGGCCAGAGCACAGAACTCGAGCACATCCGGACTATTGTGACCGACGGGGTATACAAGGCACCTGTTCTCAAAAACGGGGGTGTATTGATCGCATCAGGAAAACGGTATGCATCCATCGTAATCGGCCAGGATATGACCGTCGGGTACATCGGTCCAATCGGTGACAGTCTTGAATTTTCACTCACCGAGAGTCTTGCACTCCTTGTTCGGGAACCGGGTTCGATCTGCGTATTAAAAGACAAGTAAATTTTTTTATTGTTGAAAAAAAATGGCCCGCCATTTTCGTCGGGCCTGGGGTTCAGCCGGGTATCCTGCGTTTTACTTTTTAATTTTTACACTCCCGCATTGCCTCAAGGATACGAACAGTCGCTGCTTTATCAAGCGGCTGGTTATCACTTCCGCATTTCGGTGAATAAATACAGGCAGGGCATCCCTTTTCACACGTGCAGTCCCGTACCAGTTCATACGCAGTTTTT
>JBFYKV010000042.1:0-4523 GCA_041305745.1 Methanoregulaceae archaeon
CTATTCAATCTCTGAAAAGAACTGCGAGAGGTTACCGGAATACCGACAACTTCGTAACAATGATCTATTTGAGATGCGGAAAACTTCAATTCAACTTACCCATTTGAAATGACGAAGAGGCAAAAAAATTTAATCATACTATTCCCATCGCCTTCCTTACAAGTTCCCGTCCTTCTTCAGTTTCGAGAAATGCCCGGATCCGTGCGTCCATTCTCTCCTCAAATATGCGGTGGTCAAAGAATTCTTGTAATGCAATGGATATTACATCATTTTTTGAAGAGAATTCACCAGAATCTATTAGTTCCTGAATTTTTTTATGAATATATTCAGGGGCTTTATAGCTTATTGATTTTTTAGATTCCCCGGATATTCGTGGCATTAATTTAAAATATATATAATTGGTTTATAAGAACGCTTGTAAACCATGAGTAATCCTCTAGAAATATTTATTATATGCCAAGAGTATCTCTCTAGTGGTGAACTTCGATGTCCGCCGATGAACAAATCCCATTTAAAACGACCCGCCAGCAAAAGCGTGCCTTGGACATCATGGTAAAACGAGGCATTTTTGCTACTCGTGGAGAAGCCATCCGCCACGGATTGCGGAAGATCATGGAAGAGTACGGAGTCACAGGTAATGAACCCGAACCGCGTTTGTCCGTATGACACTTTCACATCGCGTATGGTGCAGTTACTTCACCTATCCGGATAAGGTCACGCATGAGCGCTATAGAGCGCGAGGTATCGACTATGGGAAAAACGTACCGTTTATGGTGGTATGATGCAAAAATAAGAGACGCAAATAAAAAGCGCCTGGGATCTCCAGGTTTTTTTCGTCAGGATGATACGTATTCAATCGGTTTGTATAATTCTGTAAATGCAATTTTTCTCCCTGTTACACCATTCTAAAAAAGTATCGTTTTACGGGGAATCACAGGCAGAAAACACCGCTTTATCACAATAAAATGAGAGTATTTAATTTCCGGTATATTCCCCGGCTCAGTACTCGTCCTGTGGCTTCGAGATGACCGTATCCTCGACCCGGGGTTCAAGCATCCACAATGCTTTTCCCACTTTTCCCCTTATTCCCGGGTCTTCGTGGTCCTGCAGCCTGTCAATGGAGGCAATGGCGCCGGCAGAGATCAATTCCTCTTCTTCCCCGCGATCTGCAGTTGCAATGATGATATCAAGGGCCGACGAGATGATATGGGGATTTTCCTCATTGAGGAGGCCGATAATTCTGATAATACCGTTGTCTTCTATCAGCTCGGCAGGCCGCCAGTCCGAATCCGAGGCGATCAATGCCAGTGCTTCCGTGGCCTCGTGGCGCACGTTTTCATCAGGATCGGTAATCCTGCAGAGGAGTTCCTTTATCAGCTTCCGGTTTATCAAAAGATCATCTGTCATTCTTCCTCCCCGGGTCGCGGGAATTACAATCCGGCGGACCCTGATTAATGATACATGGGGGATAGGAGTTAAAAAAGCATCGCGGACAGGCCTGCCGTCTACCCCTTATTGCGGTGAACTGGCTCCCTAAAAAAAATAAGAACAGATGTCCGTGATTCAGGGTTGCAAGGTGGAAATGATCCATTAAAAGTTTGTTTTGTGGTATTATTCTCATCAGGATCTCAAAACTACGTTGCGTTGTGATGCATAGTGAATTTAAATTTGCAAGACATCAATTTTTTAAAATCCCCTCATTTTAAAAGAGAATTTCAGATGAACATGAGATGCCCCGAACCATATTACTTTAAAAAAACAGGTGAAATGAATTGTTGCGGAACATATGAAGAATCCATTCTCCCGCTGGAATTTCAACCGTTATTTTGGAGTAATAATTCTGGTCGCTGCAGTCAACCTCTCCCTTGGGACGATGTACATCCAGGGACAGGTATCCGAGATCACCGTCCTCGAGATTGAAGGAGCACCGCAGGGAATTGTGTTCATTGCAGACCCCCATCTCAAGGAGGGAACCACGGACCATATCAGGACCGTGATGCAGGAAATCAACGCATTGCATCCTTCCGTCGTTCTCATAGGGGGAGATTTCGTGTTCGGGGAAGGTGAAAATTTCGCGCTCCAGGACGTCTGGAAAGATATCGACGCCCCGGTGTATGCCATCCTGGGAAACCATGACTATAAGGCGGGTATCACGGCAGAGAGTGCCCTGCAGAAGATGAACGCGGCATCAGGTGCCAGCCTTGACCCCCACCACTATGATGTCAGCTGTTACTCGGACCCGTCGACAGATTTCGAATACGCAGAGCGGCTCACCGGTGCGCTTGAAGAGAATGGGGTACATGTCCTCAAAAACGAGTATGTCACGATGGATATCGATGGGAAGGAGCTGCTTTTGGTAGGTGTTGACGACGGGTGGGCAGGTATGTCAAACCCCCCTGCAATCCCGGAATCGGACGCATTCGTCCTCTACATGATCCATGAACCTGCATGCCGGGCTGACTGGGACTCGGATCTCATCCTGGCTGGGCATACCCACGGGGGCCAGTTCCTTCCGAAGAACCTTGCAGTCGGGGGAGTCGAGATGAGCGGGCTTATCGAACGGAACGGGACTCATACCTACATCACCCGCGGTATCGGGACCTCAAACCTTGAAGTCGAACTCAGGCTCTTTGCAACGCCGGAAATTGTTATTATCAACCCGGTCGTCCCTCCGGAGTCAGTCCTGCCAGGGAGCAGGGTGACGCATATCCACGTGAATAATGAATAAATCTTTATTTTCCTGTAAACATGAGCAATTGTCCTGCAGCCAGGAGCCCCCGTGTTGTTCCAATGACTTCTTTTATTTTGGAGAATAGACAATATAGTCAGAGAGATTAAGGAGTAGTGTTTAGTGTGTGCATCGCGGTTCCGGCAGAAGTCCTTGAAATAAGGGAAGGGAATATTGGTCTCGTTGATTATGGAGAGCTTAAACAGGAAGTACGCCTCGATCTCGTTGATGTAAAGGTTGGGGAATATGTCCTCGTTCATGTCGGGTTTGCAATTCAGAAACTTTCCCGGGAAGAAGGCCTTGAAACGCTCGAGATTTTCCGGCAGGTCTATGAAGCGATGAAAGAACCCGGAAACTCCTGATTAATGAAGCGACACAAGAATAGATCCCATATCCTTCACCCCTTTTTTTGATTACCCCTGATCACGACAGAGAGCCCACAATTGAGCAATAATCTTATGTTCTCCCGGATCCACACTATGATAGAATCAAAGGAAGTATGTGTGATGGATAAAACTGGTGTTGCAAGCCTGATAGCAGGTATTATTCTTCTAATTCTTGGTGCCTATGCGGTATGGGTATTTCTCCCCGAAGTGTTATTATTCATAAAAGGGGTTATTGGCATCCTCGGAATCGTTATCGGGATATTTTTAGTGATATTTGGTGCAATTCTCCTGAAGGACTGATCGTTTATCATTTTTTCGTGCTCTGCCCCGCGCCGGATATCCGGGCCGGCCTCTTTTATTTTCTAGATCAGGAGGTCAGGAGGTCAACTTTTAATGCCTATTGAGCGCATAAAAGCTTATCAGTCCTGTGTTCTTCATCACGGGTTCTCGGGTATTTTATCATGAAAGAACGGGCCCTTGTTGTATTACTCATGCTTTCGCTGATACTGAATGTATATTTTATATTTTTTAATACGGCGCTCATCGAAGAACAGTTTGATGGGCTCTCCAGGCCTGCTGCAAACCTTTCCGGATATAATATTACCTCTGACCCTAACAGCACGACCGGATATGCGGAAACAAAATTAACGCCGACTCCCGAAATCAGGGTGGCAACGACTCCCCCTACGCCGGAACCGACCGCCGAACCGACGCCACCTCCCACGCCGGAACCGACCCCTGACCCGAACCAGTGGAAAACCTACTCAAATTCAAAGTACCGGTTTTCTGTCATTTATCCCCCGGGTTGGGAGCTGATTGAAAAGACCTCGTCAGGTTCGAAAACAGTGGTGGTATTAAACACCCCGACCCTGCAGGATTGCAACCCGTTTACCGGCGAATGTTTTGTTCATATTGCCTCGTTTTCGGTGGACGTCGACCCCGGCCCGGACCCGGAAGTCCTTGAAGATTATTTCAACAAGGCGGTGTCAAAACTTCAGCTACAATATTCAATCACTTCAACCAGTAAGAGCGCCCCGACGATGCTGGCCGGTACCAAGGCATATGAAATCGATTATTTCACGAAGGACAGCAGGGGCAACCGGGACAAGAGTTACGTGCAGTATTATACGATGATCGATGACAAGGTGTATATCCTCACATACAGCGGGACCTTTTCAACAAATGAAGACAGCGTATTTGAAACCCACAAGCCCGACGCACAGAAGATCATCGACTCGTTCGAGGTGGAAAGGGTATACAAAGTGGTATAACGAGGCTTCATTTAAAAAAAATCATCCCCCATTTTATAACACTTCTTTTCGATTTTATCTTTAGAAATTGAAAATTCAGTATTTTATTGAACGTATTCCTGTGACACAGCCCTGTTGACCGGTTCATGCCAGGACAAG
>JBFYKV010000043.1:0-2745 GCA_041305745.1 Methanoregulaceae archaeon
TTTCCGGGGCTCTGATGGAATATGCATGAACGTATAAAGTTCACTCCGGAACCATGAAAATAGAAATATTTACGAGGGTTTCCCGCATCAGGGCCTCTCCGAGGCACGGCGGGGCAAGGGGGTTTATTTATGACAGATCCACACATCTACCGCGGGATGGGGCAGGGAGGGTAGAACCACTTCCGGTCATAGAAATGGAGTGAACCGGTTTTGTCACGATGAGGGTTTCAACGATTCCCTTTGTAGAAACAGACATGAACTACTACGGTTCACACCAGAACCATGAAAATGTCGATAGAAATCTCCTTATTCTGGGGTTAGTTTTACCATTTAATATGAAAATGTCCCCCTGACATTTTCATCCTGTATGCGTGTGGCCCGTCGGCTTCATGTCCGTTTTGATAGGAAATCCTTGCGACAATAATTCCCCGGAACTATTGATTGGTGGGAGGGATTTTTCAGATCCCAATTTTTATAATTTTATTCTCACGGGTTGAGTACCATTATTGAATAGTTCAGTATGCTGGCAAAACTCACCCATATGATATATGGTACGAGTAAATATGCAGCAATACGGCTGATGCGAAGAAATGTTATAATGGTTGCCAGGATTGCCACCCAGAGCAATCCGATGACGATAAATGCATACGTGGGTGACTGCAGGCCGAAGAACATGTAACTCCAGATAAAATTTAAAAAGAGCTGGGCTGCAAACAAACCGCCTGCGAAACGGATATCGACCCCTTTTTTCCATTCGAGGAGGACAAGGTAGAGGGAAATCCCCATGAGAATATACAACGTCGTCCATACCGGGCCGAAGATCCAGTTCGGGGGGTTGAATGATGGTTTTGTAAGGAGGTCATACCATGAACCGGGTCCTGTGATAGTGAAAACAGATCCTGCAGCTCCGACCAGAACGCAGAGGATAACCGATCCTGCCAGAAGAAGCGGAGAATATTTTGAAATTGCAGTACTGGTACTCATACAATTCGAGACTACCTGATTGTGAATAATTGTTTCTACTAAGATACACGATATTCTTTTTTTTAACGGTGGCGATTCAGTGAATGGATCGGATTGTTAATAGTTACTTATACCTTTACGGGATGAATGAAGCATGATTTTCTGTAACAGGTGATGATCATGTAATGGTAGTATCATGGATGCCGTGGAACGATTCGTGACAGATGAAAAAGGACAGCGGGTTGCTGTAATAGTGCCCATCGGGGAATGCGAAAAGCTCCATGAGGACCTCCACGATCTGGGAGTGGTGGCAGAGCGCCGGGATGAAAAAACTATCAACCTTGAAGAGCTGAAAAAACGTCTCTGAAGGTTTTTCATGGCCCGATTCACTTTACATTCAAAACCGGAGTTGAAAAAGATTTAAGGAAAATCCCCCGTGAATTCATTCCCCATCTCCTCGAAAATGTTGAATCTCCTGCCGAAGAACCACTCCCCCGGTACAGTGGAAAAATCAGCGGTGCAGATAATTTTTACCGGGTGCGGTCCGGGGATTATCGCATCGTTTAACAGGGTCCTCCCGCAGGAGAAAGAAGTAGTGGTGCGTTATATACGGCACCGCCGGGTTGCATACCGGGATTTTTCGGGATACTTCTCCCTTCAGCGGCACTTATAGTTAAATAATCACTCGCCGGGGTGATTCTGTATCCTCATCGTTCACCACGACACGCAGACTTTATACATTCACAGGGTATAACAACGGGAGAGATGACCATGGAATTTTCCGACCTTGTTACCATCACACAGGGATCGCTTCCCATCATGAACCCGGTATCACCCGAAAAAGTGATCGCCGTCGGAAAAGCAGCAGGCCTTTGCCCTTCAGACTCGGTGATCGAATGCGGATGCGGAAACGGCACCCTGCTGGCACTCTGGTGCGGGGAGTTCGGGATATCAGGGACCGGCATTGAAGTCAGGAGTGAAGCCTGCGAGCAGGCCCGGAAAACTATCAGGGAACGGGGTTTTGAGAACCGGATTTCCATCCAGTGCGGGGATGCGGCAAAGTTTGTTCCCGAATCTCCTGCAGACTGTGCAGTATGTCTCGGGGCATCGTTTATCTGGGGAGGGTTTGCACAGGCGCTCCAGGCATTGCAGCGTATGGTGCATGAAAAAGGGAAGGTAGTGATTGGTGACCGGTACTGGCGAAATGATCGTATCCCGCCTGAATTTGCCCGGGAATGGCCCGATGTCTGCACCGAGTATGAACAACTCCGGTATGCCCGGGAAGCGGGATTTGATTGTTCCTACCTCGTCAGGGCATCGGAGGACGACTGGGACCGGTATGAAACGGGAATCTGGCAGGAATGTGTTCAATGGATTGAAAAGAATCCCGGGCACCATGACCGGAAAGAGGTGCTTGACTACCTCCACCATATCCAGGACGAGTATGCAGGGTACGGGCGTGAGCATGTCGGGTGGGCAATGTATCTCATGACTCCCGCGATTGAAGTATAGGGTACTATATTTTTTTGCTCTGATGACACCCATTCCGTGCCATGGATATTTTGATGAATTGTTGGTGTGGGGATTTCCGTCTGATCTGATTTTCGTATCGCAATGAGCACGGTCCCTATCCCATTATGGGGGGCCTTTAACTGCGGGGCATCAGCCCCCGGAGTGTCAACGGAAAAGGAGAGCGGTAAACGCAAAAAATAACTATTGTGGTACAAAATTTTTCAAGATAATTCTAGAAGAAAGTAAACCGTGATTTTCTTTTTTTTTGCA
>JBFYKV010000044.1:0-13054 GCA_041305745.1 Methanoregulaceae archaeon
AAAAAAATATTACGGGAAAAATACCGGATACCGGCAGATGCACGAAGAGGAGCCGAATCTGGTTCTTTTCGGTATCTCTCCCTGAAACAGTTGAAAAAAGGAACGATCAGAGATTCTTCAGGACCTCTGCAAGCAGGGCATCATATGCTGATGTAAGCCGGTCGATCTCGATCTCGTATGCTTCAGTAACTCCGGGTGTAACTCCACCGGTCTTCTCCAACTCGTCAAACATGACTAAGGCAGCCGTCTGCATCGCCCCTTTTGCCTCTATCATTGTGGTATAAGCACCAAGTATCTCTGCGTTTTGTGGTTTTTCGATGTATGCGGTATTTGCAAAAGCGTGTGCTGCGTCATCGAAATCCTGCATCTTCATCGAAAAATCGTCCCTCTCTTCGGTCTCGCCGAGCAGCACATAGCCGAACGCCTCCTCGACGCCCTCGAGGATATCGTGGTGCATCGTAAGGAGGAGAAGGGCCGAACGTGCATGCTCGTCGTCCCCGAAACCGTCCTCACTGACACGGTTGAAGTACGCCTTCGTAAACGGGCCGATATCGGAGGTAAAACCATCGATTGCCTCTTCAAATACCGTCGCGTTATCCTTTGTTACGATTAATTCCTTTTCGTATGCAGCAAAGAAGTTCCCTGCAGCATCGACGAGTGCAGCCTTCTTCACGAGGATCGCATCGAATTGCGCTTTCGTGTCAGCGTTTTCGGGCAGTTCAAGTTCGGCTTCCCGGGCGAACCGGACTGCCAGCACGTCGAATTCCGCTGATTTCGCCTCGAAATCGCTTTTTTCTTCGGTACTGTTGAGGAGCGGGTAGGCAAGCGCTTCTTCAATCGCCTCCATCATTGCTCCATGCATTTTCCCGAGCGTGACCGCTGAGCTGACAGATACGTTAGCTTTTACAGGAGGTACGCTCGCTGCCGGGGACACCGTCGGGACAGGTGTTGTCTTCACTTCAGGCGTCGTCTGGGTACATCCAGCGATCAGGACCGCGGTAACCAGAACAAGGGATATTGTCACTACGCTGAATGTGCGTGATAGTTTCGTCATTAATATCATCCTGACTTTTGGCAGAAGCCTACGTAAAATTACTCTTTTAACTTTGTTATATCCACATGCCGCAGCCTCTGAAAAATGGGAGCATAGTTTTACGGAAATTCCGGTTTTTGCACATCGTTTCATTCACTGGCCCGGCAGCCGGACCCTCGCGTTAATAAATGTTTGAGATACGGGACACCCTTGTGCATAATCCCGCAATGATACGATTCTTTACGATAGATGGACATACATACTACCTGTTGGTTACGTCCTATGAAAAACACTGCACGTGATATCATAATTGTCGTGGGGAGTCTGGTTGCAATTCTTGTGAATTATCTGAACATTTCCTCGGGTGCAACCGGGACCAGTTATTATTTCTCTGCGTTTGTTATCCTGCTGTTTATTTTTGTCATCGCCGTGACGCTGATACGGAAGTATCAGGAGATGACCTAGCGGAATAATTTCGCAAACTGCATTATTCTTACAGCATACGCCAGGATACCCCGGAACTCTTTTCTGCTGTGCCGGTGCAGGTGCGGCAGAAAATGCTAATCACCAAATCCTTACGTGAATAATCACCCGGCAATCAAATTACCACAAAGGACGAGGGAATAACCGGAAATCTTAATAGTTTATTATTTCGTTTATCCCACTATGCAGGAGCCGTGCTGCCTTGAACGTTATCCGGCCATGACTGTGGTCCTGTCTAATCTGGTATCGCTCCTGATCTACGCTGCCGGAACATATATCCTTTACAGGATCAATCTCGTTCTGGCTGTAATTTATGTAATTTTCATCCTTATCCTTGAGTCCCGGCTGACAGGCCGGCATTGCGTCGACTGCTACTATTATGGTAAGACCTGCGCATTCGGGAAGGGGTTCTTAAGTTCCCTGCTTTTCCCAGGGGGCACTCCGGCCTGTGTCCGCAATGTGTCATCTGCTGTTCCCCGTGTAATGCTTCAATTTCGATACGGGGAAGAGATCACCGCGATATTGACACCATGAGGTCGGAACGGCCGATTATACCGGTAAACGGTTGCGAATATCACGTGAACTCACGTATCGAGGAAAAAGGTGACGATCCGTTCGAACTGCTCCGGGTACTGGTACATCATCCCATGTCCGCCGCCGGGGACCTGGATAACCCATGCACCTGGGATTCGCCCGCCGAGAACAAATGCATTCGCCGGGACGCAGATAACGTCATCAGCCCCGTTCAGGACCAGTGCCGGAGACCTGATATCAGGGAGGCACAGGTCCCGTTCCAGACGCCCATTGCCTGTGACTGGCGGACATAGCTCTCCGGGGGAGACGATTCGGGTCGGGTCCGGGAAGTAGGTCCGTGAATCAGGGTGCTCACGGAGCCAGCCGGCAGGGAACAGGAGAGCAAAGAGCCGCTCACCCTGTTCACGTGCCGAACCGGATGTATTGGTAAGTTGTTCAAGGACGGCGGGTGATGCCGGGACACTCTCATTTCCCCCGCATGTCCCGGCATACAGGATGAGCCTGCCGACCTTCCCGGGATGACGCAATGCAAGCTCCTGGGCAATGTCAGCACCCATCGACCAGCCGAGGACGTCGGCCCTGCTGATATTGAGGGCGTCCATCAGTCCTGCCGTGTCGTCTGCGAATAGTTCAATTGAGAACGGTTCGCCCGATGTTGTCGTATGTCCCATTCCCCGGTTGTCAAAAATGATGACGCGGTGCCTCGAAGAGAGATTCGAGAGGAGCCCCGGTGGCCAGAGATCCATCGTCGCCCCGTACCCGGTGATGAGGATAAGTGGTTCTCCCTCACCGAAATCCTTGTATGCGACCTCGATATCATCGGCTGTGACTTTTTTGACCGGAACCTGGTCGATCCATTGTTGTGATGAAACAGAGGCATTCAGATGATTTCCGGGTAGAGAGGGAGCCAAACTGTCCGGGGACCCGGGTCCGGGTGCGGTACAGCCTGCGAGGAAAAAGAGCAGGACGAGGATAATTGTGACGGGAGGGAAGATCACACGCATATAGCACGATGAGCGACCGGAGAATAAAAAGACAGGGTATCTGGGGATCCTCCCGGAGCGAATGGGACAATAACGACCATAACCTGAATCACCCGGTTTCCCTTTCCGGACAGCTGTTTTCCAGCAGGCATTGAATTGACCGCAGAATGGTGCCCCCCGGAGGCGGTCATCACGGACTCCACGCTGCAATTCAGCAGGCATTGAATTGACCGCAGAATGGTGCCCCCCCGGAGGCGGTCATCACGGACTCCACGCTGTAATTCAGCAGGCATTGAATTGACCGCAGAATGTCTTATCGCCACCTGCGGGATCCAGCCACCAGACCTGAAATACAGAGTGCGATCACGACAATCGCCGCCCCAAACGGGGCCTGCTGTGTCGGGGTAACAGGTGGCTCACCCTGTTTGGCAAGCCAGTCCAGTGCATAGGTCAGCTGGACATCCTCCCCGTCCATGGACCGCAAAACCGTATCCTCGTTCACAGGGACCCGGATCTGTGGTGCAACTCCCCCCGCAAGGTCCATGTCGCTGTCGACCTGGATAACGCCCTGCAGGTCAAGGGATGCCCCGTCCGGGAAGAAGAGGATCTGGCCAAGGGGCATGAGGGCCTGGGGGGAGTTCATGCCAAAAGCCCCGTTGGTCCCGTACCAGGAGATGATCGTTCCGGTCCCGGTGTTCGCGAACACCATCGGTACTCCTTCGCCGGAGCTGATGGTATACGGGCTGACGAGCACCGCGACCGGTCCATGGTATGCATCCGGCCGGGGTTGTGTCCAGGCTTCCGAGACAATCGCGAACTTTCGTGACCCGGGATCGTACTTTGTGGCATATTCGTAGAAGACCGGTTTATCGACAAACCAGCCGGCAAAGCATGACGCAATGTTGTCATCCCCACCACCATTATACCGGAGGTCTAAAACTATACCCGGGGTCTTGTTTGCGATTGCGGCCAGCATTGCATCTTTGAACGGCTGGTACACATCATATGACTCCCCATAGATTGCAATGTATGTGTA
This sequence comes from Methanoregulaceae archaeon, assembly GCA_041305745.1. Lineage (GTDB taxonomy): Archaea > Halobacteriota > Methanomicrobia > Methanomicrobiales > Methanospirillaceae > UBA467. The sequence continues at coordinate 4,070 of JBFYKV010000044.1, forward strand.
CCCGCCGGGCAGTGTCCGGAGGGTGACGGTGTCATTGCTTATCTGCGGTTTAATATCGGTCCAGCTCCGGGAAACTCCGACATCGTTCACCTGTTTACCAAGGAACGTGGTGGTTTTCGTGAGGGTTTCATATCCGTCATCATATGCCGTGAGGTTCACGATCATTGACGGTGAGGCCGTACTGTTTGTCACCGTGATTGATGCAGGTGCCCCGACAGTGGCCCTTGTGAGAAATCGCTGTTTCTGGAGGAGAACCGCTTCGGCCGTGGAAGGTTTTGTCGGTGACCAGATACAGGAGGTGGCATTGATGGCATCCATGATATTTTTCCCATTCCAGGCCAGCACTTCATCCCCGGGCCGGATACCCGCAGTATCAGCCTTACTTCCATCCGCGACATAACTCACGATGACCTTCCCGGAATCAAGCCTGCTCACCGCAAGACCGTACCCCCCGCCGATGTCTGCATATTTCGCCCCGAAGTCGTCGGTCGCCATTATGTTGACGTGCCCATCCGGGATGGAGAACAGGTATCCCCGAAGGGCCCGGTAATATGCGGCCTTATCTCCCGTTCTCTCTGCATCGGCAACCGCCGGTGACCAGGTCATATAGAGCCCGTCCCAGTCAATAGATTTCCACGATGAATAGGCATACCGTTCCCGGAGGAGTGTGTGCATATCAAAAAATGCTTCAGTCCACGATTTGTCGCTTAAATCCGGTAAAGGTGTCAGGTTTGCCGCAATAGGCCCATATGCTGACAACAACTCCTGCTCATATGCAGTCTCGTTGTTCCGCTCGAAGGGGACGCAGGTATCCTCCCATATCATCCCGCAGGTCTGGCAGTTTCCGGGACCAGCAGATGAGGACGGGGCAACACAAACCATCATGAGGAGAAGAATTGCTGTAAGAACGACCAGACGGGACCTTTTGATAATATTCTGGTATATTTTCACATTATCGGAGGGGGCAATCATAGCAATGGGTGGATAGTACCGGGTACCTGAAATAGAGTTCGCAGTTTTTGCGGGTTTTCGCCCGGTTGACCCCGGTCCCGGCGGGCTGCACTCACCAGTGCCGCTTGCCCTTTATAAACCCGTCAATTCCTTTCTTTCTGATTATTGCGATGTTTTTGAGGTGTGCACCGGCATGCACGGGTTGTAAGAAATCCAGTTTTTCACACTGGTCAGCGATATCACACTCCCAGCAGCCCTTTATATTTTTATCCTGGCAGCATTTCCGGATTTTACAGAACGGCGGACCCCCTCCGTTCCTGCAGCCCTTTTTACACCGGAATTTAACCATCTCACCGAGCAGTTCGTAGCATTCGGGATAGTGCAAGAATGCCTTTGCAAAGGGGTAGACCGAAATGGATTCTGCGAACTTATCATATTTTGCTGCCCGCAGTTCCTTTCGCAGGTCCCGTGCGAGGTCTGGAATTTTTCCTGTATGCCCGTGACAGTCCAGGCAGCAGAGCCCGCAATATGCAATTACGTCGAGATTCTCCTCTTCCATTTCATGAAAATTGATTGCGTCTGCTTATATTGTTTTTGCAGGGCGGAAAAAGGAGACTGGTAAAAAACCACACGAGTTCCGTCATTCAATCGTCAGGTCTCTCTCTGGTAGAACAGCTCTTTGCTATCTGGTGTGGGTAATATTAATGGTCCAGGTACATTTTGTAGAAACTTTTCGCGCCGGGATCCCACCTTCGATGCACGCCGCCGCCCCCGAAGTACGCCCCGGCGGCGGTTCAGTGACTGAAACTTAATGCAAATAAAAACATCCATTCAGTCTTCCCACACAAAACAGCGAGGAGGCACAAAAAATGCGATATGCGAAACTCCGGCCCCGATCAATCCATTGTTGCTTTCCACCGGTCCCATTTCCTGCCATACACGTACCCTTTCCGGATTGCTTTTTCAAGGGTCAGCCAGAATAGGACCGGGCCGGCAACCATTGCCCAGAGGATGTTGTTGCCAAAGTAGCTGATGAACTTGCTCTCAAAAGGACGGTTAAAAAAGACCGTCCCGCATGCTGCAAGGATTAACATGCAGGTAAAGGTCGTTACGAATGAAACGATCCAGAAACTTCCGAGGCTGTACGGACTTATCCGGACTTCGTGGCCTTTCATCAGGCGGTGCCAGAGCAGGTACGAGAGATACGGGTACAGGAAGTTGATGAGAAAACCGAAGATGCTCATCGGGGACCAGGAACCAAAGAGGTCTCCGGCCACGTTACCGATTCCGAGGCCCCAGGCGGCCGCCGGACCCCAGAGGATCCCGAAGACAACCGGGAGTGCTGCTGCCGGACGGATTGAGATCCCGGCAATATCCCAGTGGACCTGGTTGAACGGGATCAGGACCAGTGCATAGATAACCGCACTCAATGCGATATATGTCAGCCCTTTCCTGCCGGTCCAGACCCCGATGAGCTCATGCATACTATTACTAACAGATTTACGGTAAAAAAGGCATTCATAACCATATGGTTCATCCTTGTAAAACCCGGGATATTTAGAATTTTGTATCAGCCTGCGAAGAGAAGGAGCAGGGCGATGATAATAGACCGGGAGGATTGAACCGGATCGTACAGCCCCTCCAGGTGCCGGAAGAAAAACGATTTCGTCGCCGACCGGTTCAAAGGTCCGGGTTTTTTAATTAACACTCCGGCCTTTCCTGCAGGAAGACCGATTTGAAGCAGCTTGAAACCCGGGGTGCCTGATAATCCACCTGCCGCTTATTCGTGACACGAAGCTTGAAAATAAGATGCAACAACCAGTCATCGTGTTTCCTTACCTTTTTATTTTGCACCTGTTCAGCCCGGCCTATGAGCGGCAGAAGGGATGAAGGGGTCTCCCTCGAAGACCTTCAGCAGAGATGCAAACACAGGCATGTCATTCTTCTTCACCGTTGAGATATACCCCCTGACCCTGCAGACCCAATCAGCTCCCTCCTCACTTCTGAACGTACCAGAGATCTTCTGTTGCAGTTTCATCATCCGGATATCCCGTTCAGCCGGGTTATTGGAGAACGGCACTGAGAAATCATGCATGAACGAGAGGATCTCCCGCTCATATTTCTGGCAGCGGTTAAGGAGGTTTTTGGCCTTTGACTGCTTCTTACGGCCAGGTTTCAGAACAGTAATAGAAACACCGGAGACAGGATTTTCCTGCATGCCGAATTCGATGATCTTTCGGTATCTCTCCTCAAAATCTGTGACCTGCCGAGGATCGAGAGCACATGAATGCTCGCGAACCTTATCCACGGCACCTTTGATCTCCTGGAAAAGGTCATGCATCGGCTGACTCCAATTCTGGCGGTAGTTTTCCGTGATCCTTTTCAGTTCACGAAGAAGATGTGCATTGCAGAGTGCATGTCGGCTTGGATACCGGAAATACGGTCCCCAGTTCTGAATGAGGTTGTGGGGAGGATGGGAGTCAACATTTTCCTTATTGACTATAAAATAGCAAATTAGTCACTTTTTTCAGATTACTTTACTTATATGGAAGATTTTTAAAAGGACCCCCATGACTTTGAACCGGACCTATATTTTTGTTCAGTCGCGATGGACTTCTTCCTGGTAGTGCGGACCCGACATTTCTCCGAATTGACATACCCGGAACCAGGTAGGTACCGGACTCGTCGCGAATCTAATACTGAAAATGGCAATCAGGAGATGGCCGGTGTGGCCTTAAAAAAAGTTAGTCCTATTTTAAGAAGAGCTCGTCTTTTTGCCTCCGCTTTAGCAGAAGTGCACCCGCAATGATGATAATTACCGCAATAACCCCGGCAATAATCGTAGTCAGGGGTATTGCAGGCTGCGGTGTCACCGGTGCCGGGACTGCAGTTGTTGCGGGGGTTGCCACCTTCGTTGTCTGTCGTGTTGTTATTGCTGCGACAGGTGACCGGGTAGCGGGTAAAGAAGTCGTCGTTACAACGGGTGTGTCTGGGACAGGAGTACTCGGGCTCATAAGAGTGCCGCCCTTCTGGTAAACAATCGCAACAGATGAAATGCCCGGGATCGTTGCCTGGTACATCACGTTCCCGTCTTTTTCCGAAATGTACCGGGTGTCAAGCATCTGCCATTTTTTATCCACGTAACGCATCATGACAATATCGCCAACAGAGTACCCGTGATCGGTAAGCCAAGCCTGCGGGACTTTGAAATCAAGGAGTGTCTGGTTGACAACGCCCGGGATTGTACTGGTTGTTATATCAATATTCTGGAATACCGTTGTTGACGGGGCAGGTATGGATGCAGGCAGGGTGATCAGAGGCATTGCAGTGACAACCAGGGTTTTTCCAAGATTTGTCCCGGTCATATGGGCCCGGGTCACCGCAGATCCTCCCCCGACGTTCACGGTTTGATTTACCACCATGACGGTAACCGGGGAAGGCGGCGGTGAATCAGACCCGCCTGAATCAGGGTTCACCGGTGGACTCACCAGTACTTGTTTAACAAGTTCTGCATTGTATGAACCGGTGGGCAGGGTGGCCAGCTGATTATCGAATATCTCCTGCCCTGCGACACTGTACGAACGCGATTTATCGGCGAGTGAACCGCTCCTGACCGCCGGATCGACGTCGGTGATAAAAATTGAAATGGTATCGTCACTATTACGGTAAATCTCAAACGTGCGGTACTGCTGGGGATAATCCCGCAATGACGCGGTCTGGACCTCCCAGAATCCCAGTTCAGGATGGCTGGGATCAGGAGAGGGGAAGGCAGAAACGGTATTCATATGCAGGTGCCCCGAGATCCAGAGGAGGAAGTTCGGGTAGGTATGGAGTTTGGCAATTATCTGGTCTTCCGATCTGTATGACAGGTTGCTCCAGCCGGCATCCTCACCCGCTGCTAACACTCCTATCGGGATGTGGCATGCAATTACCATGAGCTTCCCTTCAGCCTGACCCGTGTCGAGTTCGTTTACCAGCCATTCATACCGGGTCTGGTCAAGCGTACCATGTCCCCAGCCAAGAGAGCTGGGATCGACAGGATCGCTGTTGCTCTGGGTATCATCGAGGACGATGATCTTGATCGGTACGTCCGACCTTGGTTCGAATGAATAGCAGGCAAAACCCTTTGCCGCATCGGAGGGGTTGAACCCGTGCCCCACGGGGCTTGTCGTTGTATTGAAAAATTCATTCATCCACCCGGATGGTGTAAGCGAATAGCGGTCCTCATCAGCTCCAGCAACCCCCGGCGGGCCGGAAGGGAAGGAACTGTTGGGGCCGGCACCGAAAACCGTTCCATAGGGGGTAGAGCCGTTGATCGAACCCATATAATATCCACGGCTGTTCATGCCGGCAGGGTCCTCAAATACGTTTCCCAGGTTGATAATATTCACACCGAGCAAATTTTGTCGCGAATATTCAGTTGGATTCAGGAAACCCGTCCAGAAATGATCGTGGTTGCCGATTGCCTGGTACCACCTGATGGATTTATTCAGACCAGCAGCCTGGAACGGGTCCTGGTAATCGTTGAGGGGCCCGGGGACCGGATCATCTTTGGGACCGGAATCTGGGTTTATTACCTGGCCATCGAGGATATCAATATACCATCGTAACTCGTTGTGCTGGTTGTTGTTGGCTGCATCGCCAAGAGAGAGACCGAAGTCGAACGGTTTTTTCAGGTGCTGGGCGTTTATTGTCTGGACGGCTGCATCGAAAACCTGGGGCGTCAGGAGCATAACCGGTGAATATCCCGAAGAAACATCGCTGAACATGCCAAAGAATATCGCCGAACCGGGTGATTCCTTATCGGTGAGGTGGATATCAGTTATTGTAAAGAAATTCACGAGCCTTGTTGTATGGGAAACTGAATTTTTGTTGTATCCGGGAGGCATAAGATCGAATCTCGACTCATAGGGCAGCCCGGAATTGTTGTACTCCCAGAAACCGTACCCTTTGGCCGAATAGTTTGCAATGTCGTCGTGGCGAAGAAGTGGTGGTAATGTCGAATAATCAGCAGGGACGATGTTAATCGTCCTGTCGACGGTTGTTAACACCGTGGAATCTATGGGGTAACTGGGGGCCCCCGCAACGCTTGTTCCACCGTCTGCAAAAACCGGGGTAAAAAGAGCGAATACAATCACACACACTAATAATACACCGTACGCCTTACCATTCAGATTCAAGTAGGATAACCTCCACCGGCCGATAATCAAAGGAGGGTTACGATTGACCCCTGGCCAGGGTGAAATGCGTGTAAACCGCCTTGTTAACGGTGCCTCTAATAGACTGCTTAAGGAATATGATAAACATATCTTTTTGATTTTTCACAGGGGAAAAGTGAGGAAATTTTACTGTGGATGGGGGTCCCCCATGTATTCGTTTCTGAAATAGGTATCCCGGGCTTGTGAAAAGTGCACACTCCGTACCCTTGTGGAGAAAATTCAGTGAATTATTCTAAGCTAGATTATTTGTAAGTGTTCAGCCTGTTCTGTGAGCGACAGAAGGGATGAAGGGGTTATCCTGGAATGCATCAACAAGAGCTGCCATAACAGGCAGTTGATTCTTTTTCACCGTTGAAATATATCCCCGTACTCTGCAGAACCAGTCAGCACCATCCTCACTCCTGAACGTTCCCGAGATCTTCTGTTGCAGTTTCATCATTCTAATATCCCGTTCAGCCGGGTTATTGGAGAACGGGATCGAGAAATCGTGCATGAACGAAAGTATCTCCGTTTCGTATTTCTGGCAGCGGTCAAGGAGGTTTTTGGCCTTTGACTGCTTTTTTCGGCCACGTTTCACGAAATGGTCAACGGGTTCAGGTGCAGGATTTTCCAGGATGCCAGTTACGATGATATGTCGGTATCTCACCTCAAAGTCAGCTATCAGCTGTTGGCTGATTGGTAGTGACTGGCCTTGCGCAGTATCCACGGCTTTCTTCATTTCAAGGATCAGGTCATGCATCTGCTCACTCCATTGCTGTCCATAATTTTCGGTAATCCCGTTCAGTTCACGGAGAAGATGAGCCGTGCAGAGTGCATGATGGCTTTGATATCGAAAATATGGTGCCCAGAAGTCATGTACCATGGTACCTCTGAACCGTGGCAGGATTTGCATGTCATCCATCGCCTGTGAACCTCGTTTTCGGTGATGACCATACCATGTGAGGAGCTCGGTACTCGCGACATGGAGCCATTGCCAGATGCCGTTCACTCGCATCCCTGTCTCATCCACATTGAGTACCTGTGCTCCTGCCAGGAGCCCTCGTATAGTATCTTCAACTTCTGCAAGATTCTTATGGCAATCCGGTACTGCTTTTACCAGCGTCGCTTTGCTTATGGAACGTCCAGACAGGTCAAGGAATGTCTCACAGACCCGCTCATACGGGATGAGCTGGTAGATGCAGAGGTAGACCATGAGTGCCTTTAAATTCTGGCCATATTGAACCGGAAACTGCACATATGAGGGGAATTTTGCCCTATTATACTGGCCGCAGTGGGGACAGGTCTTGTGTTCTGCCCGGTGTTCGGTGACGATGACCTTGAATGGGGGTGTATCGTGGACCTGCCGCCGGTCTACTTTGATCGGTTCTACCAGTTCCAAAGACGCCCCGCATCCCTCGCATTCTGATACCCTATGAACCTTGACTTGGTCGGGGGTATCTACCCAGTCCAATGTCTGACCCTTATGTCCTTTCTGACCCCCGGGGGTCTCTCACCATTCTTACGCTGACTTTAGGACGTCTGAATCCATCCATCGATGGGGGTCTGCTGCTATTCCGGCTGTTCTGATTCAGGCGGGACTCCAGTTCTGCTATGCGGGCATTTAATTGGATAATTGTTGCCTGTAATTCTGTTATAATTCGATTTTGTTCTTCGATGATCGCAAGAAGGGAGTGAACCTAGGCTGCGGGGTAATACTCGGGGCTGTTATCTTTCTGGTTATTCTTGTTATTTCCGGCCACTAATTGTTACTATGATTTCATTGTACCAGGATCTTGCGGTCGGAGCTGAACAGTTACCTTTTTTTAAATCATTCGAATACGAAAGACATAACCCTGACCATTGTGAGGTTATTCATATCATGAGCGGCGTACACCATAGTTCGTGCTTCTTGCGTGTGAAAGAATCTTTTTGCGACTCCTTTGGGGAGATTGTCTTTGGTATGTCGGACGGCACCGTCTCGATTTTCGGCCTCGTGGCCGGCATGCTGGCAGGCGCCCAGTCAGGCGACATCATCCTCCTTGCCGGTGCAACAGCGGCTATCGCAGCAACAGTCTCGATGATGGCAGGGGTATTCCTGGATCTGGAATCTTCCAGGGATGCTGCCCGGGTGGCAGCAAAACAGCGGGAGGCCGAGATTCGCAGTGATCCGGAAGGTGAAGTAACAAAACTGATAAGCGATCTTGAGGGCACCGGCCTGAGTAAGACCAGTCTGGATGCAATCCGTGCCGATTTCCAGAAAAATCCTCTTTCCATGCAGACATTTGAGGATGCCGTTGCAGGCGAGGAAGAGTCGGCGGCAGAGAAAGTTCCGCCCTATATCCATGCCTGCTGGATGGGAGTTGCAGATTTTATCGCAGCAATGACACCGGTTATCCCGTTTGCGTTCCTGCCAATCGCACAGGCGAAGATTGCCTGTATTGCCGGGACTGCACTACTCCTGCTCCTGCTGGGCATAGGGCGGGCGAGGCTCGGCCAGCGCCCGGTATTCAGGACCGTACTTGAAACCCTGGCGATTGCAACCGCTGCCGGTATTGCCGGTATAATCTTTGGGCTGTTAATCACCTGACCGCGAAGAGGACGAGCCTTCCCCGCCACACACTCCTTTTTCGAGGGCATATCCCCACTTTCATCAAAACAACTATAAGAACTATGTTCACAGGCCTTACTTATGAAAACCAATGGGAGTTTCATGCCAAAATCATCCCCCATTTTATAACACTTCTTTTCGATTTTATCTTTAGAAATTGAAAATTCAGTATTTTATTGAACGTATTCCTGTGACACAGCCCTGTTGACCGGTTCATGCCAGGACAAG
>JBFYKV010000045.1:0-24740 GCA_041305745.1 Methanoregulaceae archaeon
TTACGGTATATCCACGGCTTTTTAAGATCCTTCCAACGGATGCAGCGGTAATGCCTTTTCCAAGGCCGCTCATCACTCCCCCTGTGATAAATATATACTTCAATCTAGATTCCCCTGCCAGTCATATCCTATCAGATAACCATTACTATTGTGTTATTAGAAACATAGTTTTATTCCCGGGAGTCACGGGAACCTCACTGCCCCGGTGAAGGACCCTCCCGGATTATTATTACTTTTTTGAAACTGCAAATGCCGCCTGTGATCTCGAAAGAATTTTTGGGTTTTCGCCTTCGCTTTTCACTTCAGCCTCTGCAAATGCAACCCGCCTTCCCTTCCTGATAACACGTCCGTCTGCAATAAGTGCTCCCTTCTGTACACCTGACAGGAATGTGGTCGTCTCAGAAATTGTAGCTATTGACTCGCCCTCTCCGAGGAGCGAATAGATTGCAAGGACCATCGCCTCATCAGCAAGCGCGGTAAAGATCCCGCCCTGCAGCCAGCCTTCACCATTCATCATGTCAGGGCGCACCTGCATGGATAGTCCTGCATTTCCGTTCCCGATTTCTTCGATATCTATTCCCATCATGCAAAAAAACGGGTTTGCCGCTTTTCCATGTGTCCTGATGTCATCCAGGTAATTCATGAGTGGAGATCAGTTTTTTAACGGATAGCATAAACCTTGCCCCGGTCCGCCATAATTATCGTCGGTTCAGTCCTATGCGATACTATGGATTCCGATAAAACAGGAGAGATGTTAAAAGACCTTTTGTGGTTAAATGCAGTTATCGCAACCGAACTTATGCAGATTACAGAGAACAGTTCTGCACTGCTGCGAAAGTCACCCCCGCCCGGGTCATGCATCGCCGAGCACGGGGAAATGCGCAGGATCACACTTGCCATAGCGGAAAAATACAGGAATGAGGAAATTTTCCGGAAGCACCTGACCGGTCATCAATAAGGTTATTGCAATTTCCCGGCCATTATCTAGTTACGAGTACTGCTGCCGTACAGGCTGGCAAAGAGAGGGCACGTAACGGTCAGTTCAACCCGGCATTGCCATGCAGTCCGGGAGGCCCGTTCATGATTGCGAAGAATCCCGGGGAATAACCGTTATGAAAATACCATCACGTGCCGGCAACCCCGGAAAGCAGGTATGATACATTTATGCCCGCGTTCGAACCCCGGAAATCTGAAGAAATGAAATCTGCCATGAACAGCCCGATCGCGCATCCCGCCTATACCATAATCATCCCTGCATACAATGAAGAAAGCCGGATTTCCTCCCTGCTTGAGAGCCTCGCCGGGACGGACGGAGCGTTCCTCGTCATCTGTGATGGCAACGACAGGACTCCTGAAATTGTCTCCCGGTTTGCCGGTGCAAATCCCGGCCTGTCCCTTTCGTGCCTGACGTACAATGAGAGACTGGGGAAGGGAGGTGCAATTATGAAAGGATTTTTGCACTCCGATACTCCGGCGGTCGGTTTTATGGATGCAGACGGATCAACCGGCATCGCAGAGATGCAAAAACTGATCAGCGGGCTTGCCCGGGCAGATGCAGTCATTGGTTCGCGGTGGCTTCCGGGTTCAGTATTAACCATCCACCAGGGGCTGCTACGGCGTGTCCAGAGCAGGTTTTTCAATATCATGATACGTCTCCTTTTCGATCTTTCGTTTAAAGATACGCAGTGCGGGGCAAAAGTATTTAAAAAAGAAGCCATTGATGCAATCAGGGATGATATGGTCTCGAAAGGGTTCGAATTTGATGTCGAGCTTCTCTGGCGTCTCAGCCGGAAAGGCCTTCATATTACTGAATATCCGATTGAATGGAATAACCGGGAGGATTCAAGGGTCAGGATGTCAGATGTCCTGAAGATGTTTACGGGCCTCATCTCCCTCCGGATGCGCGGGTGACAGTCCCCATGCCGGATATAACACCTGAAGAGAAGAGAAAGAAGGCGTTCCGGCTTTTTGAAGACGGGATCTACGAGGAGTCCTATACCATGTGCCGCGACCTCATCGCGATCAGTCCTGACCCTTCACTGGACGTTCTTGCAGCGACAAATCTCTTTCAGATGGGCAGGATCGATGATGCCGAGGTGCATTTCCAGGACCTTGCCGGCCGGATGCCCGACTCTTCGTATATCCACAGTTACCTGGCAAAAATATTTGAAAAAAAAGAGGATGACCGCGCTTTTTCTGAATATGCACGTGCTATAGCCCTTGATCCCCGCAACCAGGATGCTCTCAGGAGTTACTCATCATATCTCATGCAGGAAAAAGACTTCAGAAAGGCTGTGCCTCTCCTGAATAAACTGTGCGAAATGTCCCAGCGGGAGGACGATATCAGGAATCTGATCCATGCCCTCACCAGGTCGGGCCGGCACAACGAAGCAGTACGCCTCTGCAGGGAAAGGCTCAGGGACAAAACAGGCATGGAATGTATCGATGCCCTCCTTTCGGCAGGTGATTATAAAGGAGCGGCAGAACTGGCGCAGAACGCATTCCGGAACTCAAAAAACCAGGAATATCTCAAAAAATATCTTCTCGCCCTTTCAAAGAGCGACCCTGGCACCGCCATACCTGAATACGCAAAATATTGCGGACAGGATTGCGCGATCCCGATCTGTCTCGATTATATAAGGCTCCTCCAGTCTTCCGGACATACGGATGATGCCCTTTTAGCCTGCACTGCACTCACCGGTTCCGGCAGCGGGGCTGACCACGAGGTTTTACTCCTCGAAGCAGATCTCCTTGCAGGGGCAGGAGAGGTAACGGCAGCATTGCAAAAATTTGGGATTGTCCTCCGTGAAGAGCTCCGGACACTTGAAGACCCGGATTCACTCTCTTTAACCCTCCTTAACTACAGGACATTTCTTCTCACCAATTACCCGGTACGAAACGCAACAACCCTGTTCATGGAGAGTATCGGTGTATCGCAGCACCCGGTATGCCTCACCTCCGCAGGACGGCTGTATGAAGAGATTGGAGACCTTACCGAGGCACGCTCGTGGTTTTACCGGGCTTATCGGGCTGATTTCCTTTCCGGGGGACTTGAGTACGCAAAATTCCTGAAGCGGCAGGGAGACCTGCGTGAATGCGAGAAGGTGATGCTCTACATTCTCAATAATGTAAAGAAAAACTCTGATCTCGCGCGGGTGGCTGAAATTATCGTTGACGAAAACGGGAAGATGTACCAGCTCCCGCGTCTGCTGGAGCGCCTCATTTCCCGGCTTGACTCACGTGTTACCACGCTGAACACCGATGCACTCGAATATCTTGCCGTGGCGCTCCTCGTCGCAGGCTCCGGTGCCCTGCGTGACCAGAATTATCCCCTTTGCAAGGAATACTGCTTACGGGGCCTTGATGTGCTGCCTTTCCAGTCCCTCTGCATCAGTACCGGGGACTTCCTCGACCTGATACGGACCTGCAAGGAGAAGAGCCTGACCGATGAGCCGGTCCTCAAAAAAGGTAATGAAAAAGAGGCCAGGAATGAACCTGACCAGCCGGGCATCACAGAACTTCTCGAACTGGACGAACGGGAAAAATGGATTGTGGAGTTTTTAAAGGTGCACCGGACAGCAAATGAGCTTGACCTGCGAAAAATGCTCGGGACCCGGCGTGTTGCAGGGATGATCAACAGGATAGTGCAGAAGGGTTCTGCGCAGGGGATACGGGTCATAGAGCGAAAAGGAATTGGGTCTGAAGGAGAAATTTATGAATATGTCGGACCCTGACCGTATCGGAGACCGTAAACTGGAGAGCATGAATATCATCAATGCCCTCCGGAGGGGGACCGTCCCGGGAAGCGGGCTTGAGCGGATCTCTGTCGGTCTTGAGGTGGAAGAAGAAGTCATCTCAAAACAGCTCGATTTTGTTGCCCGGGGTGGGGGAGATCTCAAGTTCATACGGGGGGATTACGGGAGCGGCAAGACGTTCCTCGTGGCCCGTGCCCTCGAGATCGCGCGGGAAAAGGGATTTGTCACCGCACACGTGGTTATATCGTCATCGTCGCCGCTTCATAAAATCAGGGGAATATACCAGCAGATCTGTGCGACGCTTCGTACACGCGAGGAAGAACACGCACAGAAATCAATTATTGACACCTGGCTCTTTGGAATAGAAGAGCGGATCATGACCGTCAGCGGGAGTATGCTCGAGGATGAAGCCCTCGAAAAAGCGACCTTAAAGGAGATCGAGACTGCCCTTGCCGGGATCAGCGAGATGAACACATCACTGGCCGCTGCACTTCGAACCTATTACCGGGCCAACAATTCCGGGGATTTCCAGCTCGCACAGTCGGCCATCGGGTGGATCTGCGGGGAACCCAACGTCGGGCGCGATTTCAAGCAAAAAGCCGGTATTCGTGGTGATATAGACGAATCAGTCGCACTGATCTTCCTCCGGTGCCTGACCAGTATCATGACGGGTGCCGGCTATCTGGGACTCGCAGTCGCTGTTGATGAAGTTGAAACCACACAGGCCCTGCCGAGAAATACAAGGGAGAAAGGGTATAATACCCTGCGACAGATCGTTGATTCCCTTGACCGCGGCGAGATGCCGCATTCTTATTTCCTCTTCACCGGGACACCCGCGTTCTTTGAAGGGCCCCGGGGGATCCGGTCTCTTCCCTCCCTTTTCGACCGGATAAGCGTTGTCCAGAAAGATGATTTTAGAAATCCGAGGCAACCGCAGGTCATCCTGAACAAGTTTGATATCAAAAAACTGGAGCAGGTCGCCCTCAAGGTATGTGATATTTACGGAGAGGCGTATACCGAAGTGGACCGCACCCGGATCTCCCATCGTTTCATCAGGGCTATGATCCAGAAGGTGACTACGAAGTTCGGGGGAAGGGTCGATGTCATCCCAAGGATTTTTCTCAAGGAATTCATTGATGTCCTCGACAAATGTGAACTATACGAGGACTATGACCCGTGGGCAAGCTACCATTTCGATACCGACCACTTAAAAGGTGAGTTAAAGGAAGAGGAGGAGGCCGTGATGGTGGTGGAGTTCTGAATGGTTTCCTCTTATATAAAGGTGGAACATGAGTATTTTTGCCTCTTCGCTGTTTTGTATGGGTTGATGGGACCTGAGTTTTTCAATGGAACACTGGATAGTCATTTGAATCGCCGACGTTTCATCAAACAATCAATAGGACATTATTTATCTCATATATCGCACCCTCTGCTGGTGACTGTATAGTCGCCCCGGATTCGAAAAGCCGAGCCCCCGCGGTAATTTTGGCGGCGGCGAAGTTCATCTTGCAGGGGTGCAGGGGCAACTGCCCTTATATCGTGCTTAAATGGGAATACAATAACCCACACGGAATAGCAAAGAGCCGTATTTTTTAGCTTTTAAATGACAGGAGGAGAGGGCACAATAGAAACATTGAACCACTTTTTCGTCACAGGAATATTGTATGCATAAAATCCCCGTGCTGGCTTTATTTTTTTTAATGGTATCCTCTGTACCTGCCATTGGCGGCGCAGTCATGACACTTGAAATATCCCCTGATATGCCGGTCATCGGGGAGAGGGTCCTTCTCCAGGGAAAAACCACCGGGGATCATACCATAGCGATATACCTGGTACTGAGCGGACCGGGACTGGACCGCAGGGGGGTGACACTTGAGAACATCAATCTCCCTGCGGGACAGGGATATTTTACCTCTGCACATGTCAGCCCTGACGGTACGTGGATGTATGAGTGGAATACCGCATTTATTGCAGGTACCCTTGAACCGGTCACGTATACGGTTCATGCAATGGAAGTCCCGGTAAATTTGCAGAGATTAACCGATGAACGCAGAGTGTCACAAAAAGTGACTTTTATTCAGCCTGTCACCACTCCAGCCCTTGCATCGCAGGGTCTTTTCGGTATTATCCCGGTCTCATTCCTGGTTGTTCTGTTATTCATGAGATCCCGCAACCGGACCGTTACATAACATATTTTCAGGCTCTTCGCTGTTTTGTATAGAGTAATAGAATCTTGAATCTTTGAGGTGGTGGCGAATAGTAACTGGATCGCGGCCGTTAATCTAATAACCCATACAACATTATGCATTTTAGTATATCGTAATCTCCGTTGGCGACTGAATAGTCGCCTGGTTTCGAAAGGCGGAGCCTTCGCGGCATTTTCGGGGCGACGACGTTCATCTTTTCAGGGGGTGGGGGACAATCGCCCTCACATATAATATGAAAAAAGGAATACAATAGTCCGCAATGAATAGCAAAGAGCCTGTGCTTAGCTCTCGCAGGACTATTCAGCGGCACCGGGACCGGCGATCCGGATTTTTAACCGTTTCCAACTCGGGGATTACCGAAATGAAATAAAATAAAAACAGGTAAATTGTCGGGTAAAAATCCATGCAAAACCCGGTTATCCAAAACGGGATTAGATTTATGCATCATTTTTTCTGCGGATCCGTACTGATTCTGCATGTGCATGGAGTCCTTCAGCATCTGCAAGGCCCTCGACCACGTCACCGATACTCTCGAGCCCTTCCCTGCTTATAACCTGCACCGATGACCTTTTACAGAAATGATGCACATCAAGCCCGGAATACATCCGTGCATAACCGGCCGTGGGAAGGACATGATTTGTTCCTGAACTGTAATCCCCGCAGGCAACGGCTGCATACTGGCCAACAAAAACCGAACCTGCATTGCGGATACCCGAAAGAGCACCCAGCGGGTCCGTAACCTGGATGGAGAGATGTTCAGGGGCGAGTGAATTGATCATATCTATTCCTTCGGAAAGGCTGGCGGCGGTCATGAACCCGGCATTTTCAAGGGCTTTTTCGATAATTTCAAACCGTGGTTCCACCTTAAGCTGTTCCTGCAATGATGTCCACACCTTGTACGGGAGGTCATCATCCGTTGTCACAAGAATGCAGGCCGCGTTCGGGTCGTGCTCTGCCTGGGCCAGGATATCGGCAGCGATGAAATGCGGGTTTCCCGTGGAATCGGCAAGAATCGCAATCTCGCTCGGGCCGGCCGGAAAATCGATCTCCACCGAATCACGCAGGAGCATCTTCGCCATGGTCACAAAGACGTTTCCGGGGCCGACGATTTTTTCAACCGGTTTTATCGTTTCGGTTCCCAGTGCCAGTGCTGCCACCGCCTGTGCACCTCCGACAGAATAGACCTCATCGACACCTGCAATGTCCATTGCAACAAGTGTCAGGGGCTGGATGGGCGGGGGCGAACAGCAACAGATCGAGGAGACCCCTGCAACCCGGGCAGGTATTGCACACATGAGGGCGGTTGAAGGATACGCAGCACGCCCACCGGGTATATATGCGCCGATTCGCTCCATGGGGGTTGTTTTGACGCCGAGGACGATACCGGGTTCGACTTCCTCAAGCCAGAGTTCCTTTGGCATCTGCATCTCGTGGAACCGGGAGATCCGGGTCTCTGCCTCTATGAGGTACTCGATCAGGCGGGTATCCACCTGTTCGTAGGCTGCGTCCAGTTCCTCCTCGCTGACACGGATGTGATCAAGCGTTACATGGTCGAACTGTTCGCTCAGGGAGATGAGGGCCCTGTCGCCCTCATTCCTGACTTTATCGATGATTCCGATGACCGTTTCCTTCACTGAAGATATACCCTGCGTTCGTTTTTTATTCCATGTATCGATGCTTACGGCCTTCCACATATGCACAAACATCTGCAGGACGGGCATTAAAGGTTCGCCGCCCCCGACCCGGGGCGACCTCCGGCCACCAGATTTTGTTGGTATATTAAACACTTAAGCACCATATTGTTAATCTATTTCGCGAAGGGCGGCGATTCAGTGACTATTCAGTGTTCCCCTGAAGAACTGAGCTCCCATCAGCCCATACATAACAGCGAGGCGGCATTTTAAATGCAATGGTCACGATCCCGGTCGCATTTTGGGAACGTAACTCATACGATCATGCGCCACGGCTCTGGAGTATCGCGAAGAAGAGTGCGGCGAGAGATGAATAGTGAGAGTTGGGATAGTTACGACAAAGACTAATTATTTTTTATATCCAAAAACGGACTGTCCCGGACTCGTGGATTCAACCGGGCCGGCTTTCCTCAGCCGGCTTTCCTCTCCTTTTTTCTCTTATGGTAGGTACCAGGTATGCAACCGCCAGCCCGATGAAAAAGGCGATCGTAATTGAACTCATGAGTGACAGTATACCGATTAATACCGTTACTAATAAAGAATCACTTTTAATGGCATGCCGTGCAAGTTCAAGCGCGACAAATACGAGGAGTGCCCCGTAAAAGCCGCCTGAAATGAGATTCAGTACTGCAGGACCGGCAAAGAATACAGCAACGGCAAGGAGGATTATCCCTGCATAGATATTTGCACCTCCGGTTCTCGCCCCGAACCGGTACTGTCCTGCCAGTCCGCCGGCACCGTGACACATCGGGAATCCGCCAAACGGGACAGATGTAAGGTTCATCAGCCCTATAGTCCGGGAAAGACGTTTTGATGGTACACCCTGTGAAAACAGGTCGGTTGACAGGAGTGCCGTTGCAAGTATTGCATTTGTCAGCGTCAGAAGCGCCTGCGGTACCACCACGACGGATAATGCCGTGAACATGTCGGTGATACCCGGGACAACCAGTTCCGGGGGGGAGAGGAACGTAAGTCCCGGCAGACCGTGAACCGCGATCCCGATTCCGAGTGCAATAACAATGAGTATCAGGGCAGAGAGGTCGGGGAGGTTTTTCCAGCGGGCAAATAAGAAAAACAGGACAACAAATCCCACTCCTGCCAGGAAAATATACGGGTCTCCGAGGGCAAATGTCCCGGATGTACGGAGAAGTATCAGTGCAAGACCGAGCTGAACACCCCTGATAACACACTTTGGTATGTATTTCTCAAGGAACCCCATCCAGTTCCCAAAACTAAGCATCAGGAATAAAATTCCAAGGATCAGGCCCGCAGCTGCAATTTCTCCTCCTGTAAGACCTTCTGCAATTGCAATGACTGCAATCACCTTCATCGGTTCGACAGGAATCGGGAGGTGATAATAAAGGCCGGAAATTATGAACCATATACTGAAAAAGAGAAGGATATAGCCGGTATTAAGGTGCGAGACCGCTGCAACCGCGAGGATTAACGGCAAGATTGTGCCGAAATCCCCGACGCTTCCTGCCAGCTCCCTGATATCGAAACGCAGGGGCAGGCGGGTCTGGTCTGTCATTTGAATACAACGTTCTGCGGGCTCAAAAATGGAGGGTCAGATAGTGTCAGAAATTCTTCCCTGCCGGGTATGGATAATGGTGCCGACACGCGCTCCTTCCACGGCCTTTTTGATGTTACCGGGCTTATGCCCATTTACAATGATAACTTTTCTGATATTCTGTGCATAGGTCATGAGTTCCACGACTTTTGGCTCAAGTACCATGTCCTCCATATCCATTTCAAGGAGCGTTTCTGCCTCAATTTCAGGAATAAATTCTGCATCGGGGTATTCAAACGGGTTTTTTGTATAGAGGCCATCGACATTTTTGACAAGAATAAGGTTCTTTGCGCCAAGCACTTCGGCTGCAAGGAACGCACCAGTATCTGTCCGGTGGGGAGGAATATTCCCAATTTCGGCGGGCTGTTCATACAGGCCATACGGGGGCGTTCCATGGATTACAGGCAGCACACCGAGGTTCAGGAACATGGGCAGCTCCAGGAGGTCGCCGGTGTGCATCCGCATGCCACGGTACTTTGAGAGTAGTATTGAGACCATGATGGCGTTCTGCTCACTGATCTTTCCGGCGAGTTCTGCCAGCACCCCGGTCGGCATTCCGAGGTCGAGGCCGATATCCAGGATATGGCGTACGCGGACACCCCCCCCGGTGACGATGAGGAGTTGGTTGTTCTTCGAGAGCTGCCCTATCTCATCCATAAGGGGAATCACCACTTCTTTGCCGTAATCAATGATTCCATGACCGCCGAGCTTGATCACGCTGAGTTCGGGGAGCAGGCGCAGCTGCGGAACCCCTTCATACCTTCTTAACAGCCCTTTTCGTGCAAGGGATTCTCCCTGGAGTTTATTTGCGACCTCGAAACGTTTGCCCCTCATACATATACACGACACCTTTATATGATGTAATGGTTAATACTATCTTTCATATACCAAATGGTATATCAGTTGTTCCTGGGCGATGCACTTATATAGTCGTCCGTAACAGTTGAGGCTGAAGAGAGGTGTAAAAAATGTTGAAGATTTATGTACGTGAACGCATGAAAGTGGGGGAAGGAGTCAAGCAGCCGATGTACCGGATCGTCGCCGTAACCGGGGGCCAGGTGCAGATCGAGCTGACTCACTTCAGGAAGTTTGAAATCGAGCAGATTGCTAAGGACATCGGTGCCGAGGTCGTGTACATGGAACCGGTCCCTGAAGAAGAGAAAAAGAAACATTAACTCTTTTTTATTTATTCATTCTCACGGCAGCATATTGCAGTGTACTCTTTTGAAGAGGTCAGTTTAATTAGTCAGGGGCCTGTAACTGTATTCAGGCATAGTACCATGGCAGCTATCAATATTGACCTTATCTTTGATGCCGCAATCCGTATCCAGCTTCTTGAAGAAAAATCTGTCAGCATAAGTTTCACCAAAGATGAGGTACGGATCAAATTTCCGACAACACGCCGTCTCGCTGAATTTCTTGACGTGCCGCATTATTACGTGCTGCCCTATTTTGCAATGATGGAGGAGGACGGGCTGGTAACACGTGCAGAGCGGGTCGGTATCATGACAAGTGCATCGGGCACAAAAAAATTTGTCAGTATTATGGCTGAAAGATATTGCGAAACCGCGGAAAAAATTCTCGGTCCTGCCATCTTCCGGGATCTGCGGGAAAGGGTCCCCTGATACGGCGTGTTTTTCTGCTATATCAGTTGTTACATCAGCAGGTAAACCAGAATAATTTGATATTCGCCAAAAAGGATGAGCATGGTCTTCCAGAAACCCGTTGCCCTGAAAGGCAGCGTATACCAGAACGTTGCCACCGGGTTGAAATTCAGGGGAATATCCCCGGAAGAGATCGCAAACCGCGTCCCTGAAGGCCTTGAACTGGTGGGACTTAAAGGGTACGGGGAGAGGAACGCAACAACCCTTTCAGGTGGTGAGTTGCAGCGGGTAGCAATTGCGCGTGCAATCGTCACTCACCCTGAAGTCCTTTTACTCGATGAACCCTCTGCCAACCTCGACCCGGTCGCAACAGAGAAGATCGAGAACCTCATCAGTGCAATCAGGGACCGGTTCAAAACGACCATCGTCCTCTTCACCCATGATATGGTCCAGGGCCAGCGTCTTGCCACGCGTATCGCAGTCGTGTTAAACAGGACAATAGGCCAGGTCGGTTCCTCTCACGATATATTCTATAAACCGCAGAACAGGGATGTCGCCCACATGGTCGGTGTCGAGAATATTCTCGAAGGGACCGTCATAGCCAATGACGGGGGATATGCCACAATCGATGTCTCCGGCTTCCCGGTCGTTGCTATATGCCCTTACAGTGTCGGCCGGCGTGTCAATGCATACCTCCGGCCTGAAGATATCATGTTTTTCACTCCCGACGGGGGGAAGACAAGCGCACGAAACCAGCTTGCGGGAGTCATAATAAAAGTCATCCCCATGGGTCCGATGGTCAGGGTGAAGTTACATGCCGGAGTCACCTACACTGCAATAATAACACGGCGTTCTTACGATGACCTCGGACTTGAAAAAGGCGGGCCGGCGCATATCTCATTTAAAGCGAGTGCGATTCATGTTGTACCTGAAGGGGAGTGATGGCTGGTGCGGTCATTTTTTCCGGCACCGATCAAAAACGGCTTAAAAACCAGCTCATGACGCAAACGACCAATGTATAAGCCATGAAGGAGTATTTTATAGCAAATGCGGTGTATCGTTCTTGCCAGCGGGAGTAAAGGGAACTGCGTATATATCGAAGGATCAGGCGATGCACTTCTTATCGACGCCGGACTTTCAAGGAGGGAAATTTTGTCCCGTCTTGGCTCTGCAGGCGGTAATCCAGACCTGATCAGCGGCATACTGGTCACTCATGAGCATATAGACCATATCAGGGGTGCGGATACACTTGCACGTCATCTCGGTGTCCCGGTATACGGGACAACGGGAACACTCCTTGAATTCCATAAAAAGGGGAGGACTGCAAAGGGTCCGATCCGGACCTGTTCATGCGAGTACCATGAAAAATATTCTGTCGGTAATTTCATTATCGAGCCGTTTGAGACCTCGCATGACGCACGTGAACCATGCGGTTTCTCAATCCGTGAACACGACCTTGAAATTGCATGCTGCACTGATACCGGTGTGATAACGGCCCCTATGATGGATATGATGAACCGCTGCGATGCGGTCATTCTCGAGAGCAATCACTGTCCTGATATGCTCCGGGACGGGCCATACCCGGAAATGCTGAAACGAAGAATTCGTTCGAAAAAGGGACACCTCTCAAACAACGCTGCCGCCGACTGCCTGCGGGTGCTATCATCGCATGTGCACGAGGTAGTGCTCGCGCATCTGAGCGAGGTGAATAATACCCCGGACCGGGCGTTAAAGACTGCGAAAGAGGGGGCAGGACTCTATATCAGCGATGTCAGGATCACCGTTGCAACCCAGGGGCCCGGTGCAGAAAATGGCTGGCCGGCCCGGATAGACCTCTGAATTTTCTATTTTACCGGGACTTACCATTCTTTAATCTTAAGCAGTTTGAGACAGTACTGGTCCACTGAGTCAAGGAACACTTTTTTTGCCTTTTTTACCCTTTTTTCGTCGTCAGAATAGATATCACCGATGATATATTCAATAAGAGTATAATAATGGTTTTTCACCTGCAGCCTTTTTTTGATATCATCGAGGCAGGAGATCGCATCGCTCTCCTTTCCTGCTATTACGATAAATGCAAAATCAAGCAGCATGAGGATGTGTGACGCCATATTTTTTGAAACGGCGCTTGTCCTGAACTTCTGGTAGGCGGAGTGCTGGGACGATATGATAGAGAGCTGCATACCATAGTAAATTGGTTCAAGCTCCTCGGGGTGCTGCTGCATCATCTGCCGGACCACTGCAGTTGCACCTGACGCGTCCCTGCCTTCGATTTTGAAATGGTACAGGTCCCGCAGGAAGAACATATCATTGTAATACCGCTCAGATGCAAGTTTCAGAAGCTCCCCCCTCATTTCCCTGTTCCCATCCTTTTTCGCCTTTTCAAGACCGATTTTTAAAAATTCCTGCTCATCAGGGAACCATTCTATCCCCAGCCTGATCATGAACCAGAAGATCTTGTTCACCCGCAGTTCCTGGACAACCTGCGGAAATTTAAGGCGGTTCACCGGGGGTTTAAGGCGTGCAAGTTCGATCATCTGTTCACGGGCATTAAGTGCCATGCCACTCGGGGCGGAACGGGTGGTTGAGCTCACATCCCCTGTGACGCTATCACTGGAAAGGACGTAATAACAATAGGCGATTGCAGTACAGACGATTGCATCAGTTGTCCTGTATTTTTTCAGTATCTCGATTGCCTCGCTGTAATGCCCGGTGTCCATCATCTTGATCCCGTAAATGATATCGAAAACGACACGGCCCGTTTGTCTTCTGCGTGTCCGGACAGCATATTTAAAAAGTTTTTCGATAAATTCCATATCACCGGACCGCTTGCTCTGTTCAAGCACCTTTACCGTGATTTCATCAATAAACCGGTCATGCGCTGCATCACCGAGGTCAGGGAATGAACTCTCAAGCTTTCCTTCGACATATCCAAAAAATACAGGTATATTTGCGTCAATCTTCTCGGAGTTCTTTTCTACATACTCCACGAGTTCTTTTCTGACCTGCCCGATTTTGATATCCATGATGGCATCGGGTTGCCATTCCTCGTCCATACCGATAGTTCTCTCCTGAAAATATATGTATCTTTTGAGATTATTACGATTCCTTTAATATTTTTGTTCTTCTCCGGCATCAGGTCATTTTGAGAGGAAACAGAACTCTTATCGCCCCGTGAAAAGAAACATTGACTGAAGAACCCCGATGCTTTTTATTGATTTTGCAACATACTGCCGGCAGCTGGAAGAGATGTCCGGACGGCTGGAAATGATTGACCTGATAAGCAGGATCCTGCCCGGACTTGATGATGACGACCTGCCGGTCTTTGTCAGGTTTGTTATGGGAAGGATTTTTCCTGACTGGAGCCCGTTGAAAATTGGCATCGGGCCAAACCTTCTCTTCGATGCCATCACAAAGATCGTGGACGGAACGAGAGACGATATCATCCATGATATCAACCTGACCGGAGATGTTGGTACTGCCTTTGAAAATATACTAACAAGCAAAAAGAGCAGTGCCTATAGCCGAAGATCGACACAGGCAGCAACCGTCCGAACAGTTCTGACCGATTTCATCGCCCAGCCACCAGATGAAAATTTTGCCCGTTCCGGGGGAATGACGCTGACCGAAGTGGAAGGGAATCTCCACAGGATTGCAACTGCCCAAGGTAAAGACTCTCAGGAGCTAAAACTTGACACTATCTGCTTACTTTTGTCACGTTCAAAGCCCCTGGAAGGCCGTTACATCGCCCGCCTGCTGCTCGAGGACCTCAGGATCGGGGTCGGCGAGGGCAACATGAAATCTGCGATAGCCAGGGCATTTGACGTGGACCCGGTTCTTGTCGAGCATGCCAACCAGGCGATCAATGATCTTGGTGAAGTCGCCATTCTCGCCAAAAAAGGAGAACCTGCACTCCGGGAAGTCAGGATCAGACCGTTTCACCCGGTAAAGATGATGCTTGCACAGCAGGGGACGATACCGGGCTCCATAGAAGAAAACGGCGCAGTAGCCGCAGAATTCAAATACGACGGAAGCCGGTTCCAGTTCCATAAATCAGGGGGGGTATGCAGGATGTACTCGCGGAAACTGGAGGATGTGACAGGGTCCCTCCCGGACATCCTTGAAATGCTGGACTCGGCCGTTGACCATGACGTCATTCTCGACGGGGAAGTCATTGCAGTAAAAGACGGCCGGCCAATGCCCTTCCAGGCAGTCCTTCGCAGGTTCAGGCGGAAACACCAGGTCGACTCGATGAAAGAGGAGATCCGCATGGAGCCCCACGTGTTCGATATCCTGTACCTCGACGGAGAGACGCTGATTGACCTGCCCCTGTCGGAACGGCGTGCAAGGCTGGATAAGGTAATCACGGCGTACCGTGCACCGCAGACCGTAAGTGACGACAGGTCTGTTGTTGAGGCAATTTACGATGATGCTCTCTCGGCAGGACATGAAGGGATCATGCTCAAGGTCATCTCATCACCCTATACCCCGGGGATCAGGGGGAAAAACTGGATCAAGATCAAACCCGCCGTTGATACCCTTGACCTTGTCGTTGTCGGTGCGGAATGGGGGGAGGGGAAAAGGGCCCATGTATTCGGGTCGTTCCTTCTCGCCTGCCAGAACGAAGAGGGAGAACTTATCCTTCTTTCCAAGGTCGCGACCGGGTTTTCCGATGACCAGCTGGCTGAGATCTATGATCTCTTAAAAGACAGGGTGATCTCTCATTCCGGTAAAGAGGTAAAATTTGAGCCTTTCCTTGTTGTTGAAGCAGGTTATTCCGAGGTACAGAAAAGCCCGAATTATGAGGGCGGCTACGCCCTCCGGTTCCCCCGCTTTGTCAGGATCAGGGACGACAAGGGGGTCGGGGACATCGAGACTATTGACGGGATACGGGAGCGGTACCGGAGGCAGTCTGCTTAAAAGAATTCATGCAGGGCCCTCTGGCATTTTTGTTCGGGTATCAGGCGGCTTTCCTGTATCCAGTATGAAAACCCGAGTTTTTGTGATGCCATCGCAGTTGCTGTCGTAAGGTCCGGGCAGCCCAGGTATGACCCTGCCATTGCTTTTCGCGTAGCTTCCCTGACGACCCAGGTCCCAAGGGGAGCCCAGTAATCACCTGAAACATGGCGTACGACAATTGCCCGGGCAGACCTGCCGATTCGTTTCAGGTATTCGGCAACACCAAGCCGGGCTGAATAATACGCACCGGATATGGGCGAGTATCCCTTTTTTGTCATCGTTTCATCATCACGGACGACGTAATCCTCATCCCCGGCCCACAGGCTTTTTGCACCCCATATTTCAAGCATTTCAAATTTCCAGTCGCCGGGAAGCAACATGCAGACGATCCTGTTTCCGAAGAGGTACCCCTCGAAAAGGCGTATTTCATCAAGAGCCGGAAAACGGGTTATCTCTCGCTTAAGACCTGAAGAAACCGCGTCGTCAACCGCGGTAATGGCCCAGCGGGTCGGCACCACCTTCCTTTTCCTTCCAAGAAGACCGGCTGACAGAAGCCGTGAGATCTGGTATACATCAACACCTGAACTGATGAGAATATTGCATGCCTCGTTTGCACCGAGATCAGTATCCGATGTAGCCCTGTCGACCGGTGGTGCGACCTTTGCATTATCGATTACAGAGAGTGCCTTCATACTCCCTGATAGGCCCACCGGTGCGACTGTCCCGTCAAACGTAAGATCAGGTGCGACCGGTCGTTCAAACCGGGCCTCTACATCGAGCGGAATACTTGATAGTGCTATCTCCTGCAGCGTGCCGGGAAACCGGTTCAGAACTGACATCCCCCTGATGGTCCCTGCCCTGATACGGACGATATCCTCAATTAAAAATCCCTTTGCAAGCCATTCTGTGGGAAGATCAGAATCGTTCACGAGGAGCGGGCCTCCCTGCACTGAAGGATACCCGTGACTCCCAATAAATACCGACGGGGAATAGCCCATGTACTCGGTTGATGGGCGGACCTGTGCCAGTGTACTGAACCTGCTTTTTATCGGGCACCGGGTAAGACCGCACAGGCCTTTTCCCTTGCATACTGCACAGTGCCGTTCCATTATGCGACCCGTATCGAAATATTCACCCGGTCTCCAAGGCAGAGCAGGAGTTTTTCACAGAATACGTCCCATTCTGTCATTTCATGTGGAACAAGGGATTTTATCGCGTTCCCCACATCGTCATCACGTTCACTCTTCACCTCGACAACAACCGAACCCGGTGCAAATGCAGCATTCACAATCCCGTCCCCGTCCCCGTCCACGATGCCAAAGACGGGAACCCCGAGATGCGAACAGATATGCCCGCAGACGGCGGTGGTATCGTCACCGATGCTGAGTACCCCGCATACCTCTTCGTTCATAAGGCCATACAGTTCATGCCCGCAATGATCAATAACAATGACATACCCTGCCATCCTGGCTCGTCCTGCCGGTTTCGGCATGTGGGTCCGGATGGTCCCGCTCTTACACCAGGCACCGGATAGATCGACAGTGGCCAGCCTCTTTAATTTTTCAAGTCCGTGCGGTTTTATCCTGATCCCGGAAACGGCACAAATCTCTCCATTGTCGTATCCCAGCCTTACTTCGTCTGAAAGGGCATGACCGATAACAATCCCGTTGACATAGACCGCTTCGCCAGGAATGCATCCGCGTATCCTTCTCTCTGGTGCAACGGGTATAACTGCTACATCCTGTTTTTCCAACTCGTACCCACATTTTATGGCGATTTTTTCTGAAATTTCACGGTTTTTTTCGTCGGGGTTCCAGCAGTACACCGTCCCTGATGAACATTCAATATGGATAAGTCCCCGCATTCCAAGGCGTGATGCCACTATTTCGCCAAAAATTCTTCCGGATTCCGGGGTTTTTCCCCGGTTCACAAGGATAAATGAGCCGGGAAGCGAGGACATGACCACGCTCGGGGGCATTTTACAGAACTCACAGGGGATTCCTGACTCTTCTGCTGCAGTCCGGGCCATCACGCCCGCAACAAGAATTCTTGACGGGGCAAGCAGGTCCCGCAGGTACGCCACATCACCTGCATCAAAGGCTTCCGGGCCATGGACAACCAGGGCCGAACGAAAAGGGAGACCAATACATTCCATGGAACTGCAGTTGTACGGGCGGAAGGGTGTATCCGGCAGCACAGACGGTATGGTAGTTTTATTTCGCCCACAGACCCTTAAGGATGACGGTACTGGCACAAAAACCTCCAATAATTACGTTAAATGCCACTTTATACCATTCATGCAATAGGATAATGATAAATTGGTCTCTTATATAACTATAAAGGAGAAAAGGAACGGTACTGACCTATGGACTGGCAGGATAAAAGAGTATTTATCACGGGTATTTCAGGTTTTGCAGGCTCATACCTTGCCCGTTCTCTTGTTGAGAACGGAGCCGTGGTCTTCGGCCTGACACGAAGGAAGACCGACGGTATCCCCCCCCGGAATGTAACAGACCGTGATATTTCCGGCCGCGTGACACTGCTTGAGGGAAATCTTGAGGATTATTCAGCCGTTTCACATGCCGTCTCCATCGCATCGCCTGACGTGGTGTTTCATCTTGCAGCCCAGTCCTACGTCCCCCGATCTTTTACCCACCCGCTTGAAACCGCACAGGCCAACTGCATGGGAACAGCAAATGTCCTTGAAGCAGTCCGTTCATGTCATTCTGATCCAGGGGTGATATTTGCCGGCTCTTCAGAGGAATACGGCCTTGTCATCAGTTCGGAACACCAGTACCGTATGGCCGGCGAACGCTACGGGATCATTCATCCCGAACCTGAAGCGATACCCGAACTGCCCATATCAGAGACTAACCCGCTCAGGCCGATGTCCCCGTATGCAGTCAGCAAGGTGTACGGCGACCACCTGATGAGAAATTATTTTCACACGTATGGAGTAAGGGCGGTGGTCTCACGCTCATTCAACCATGAAGGGCCCGGGAGAGGACTGATGTTTGTTACATCGGTCATCACCCGGCAGGTTGCGGCGATGAAAGCCGGAGAGACCAGTTCAATCCGTATCGGGAATGTCAACCCGTTCAGGGACTGGTCACATGTGACCGATATCACCGAAGGCTACTGTCTCCTCGCTGATAAGGGCTGCCCCGGCGATGTTTATAACCTTGGCACGGGTTCAACTTCATCGGTGCTCAGTTATCTGCTTTTAAGTATTGAAGAGGCAGGATTTCCAGTAGATTCTGTCAGTACCTTCAACGGAGCAAAAACTGTTGATGCCCCCACCGCAACAGACCATTCACGGCAGTTCGGGGCATCATTTGAAAAAACCACCGTCGACAGGATGATCCTTGAGGAATCTGTCGAATACGCTGTAGAAGACAGGGGTCTTATCGTCTCTTCAGGAGAGAGAAAAATCAGGGTGGATTTTGAACCTGAGCGGTTCAGACCTGCAGAGGTGCCGATACTTCTGGCAGATATCAGAAAAGTGAAAAATATCGGTTTTTGTTCCCGCACAGGTATCAGGGATATAATCCGGGAACAACTCAATTATTTTTCAGATGCCAAAAACAGGGGATAATCGAGTTTTTTATAACCGGTTGTAATCATCGCTGAACCTGACAATATCATCTTCTTTAAGATATTCCCCGATCTGGACCTCGATGACTTCAAGTGGTATCCTTCCTGAATTTCCAAGGCGATGGACCGTACCTGACGGGACAAAGGTGCTTTCCCCCTGGGGCAGGTGCACCGTTTTTTCCCCGAGCGTCACATCCGCCATTCCGCTCACGACAATCCAGTGTTCGGAACGGTGACGGTGCATCTGGAGTGACAGTCGTTCGCCGGGTTTTACCGTAACTCTCTTTATCCTGAAGAACCGGGAGTTTTCAAGTTCAGTGTAGGAACCCCAGGGCCTGTGCACCTGCAGGTGGTAATCGACAATGGTGTCTTTTTTGTCCCTGAACCGTTTCACCATCTCGTTCACGCGCCCGGTCGACTTCATATCACAGGCAAGGAGAGCGTCCCCGGTATCCACAAGGACGAGGTCCTTTACGCCGATGAGGGCAGTCTTCTTCCCCGGAGCGTACACAAAATTGCCGTGTGAATCGATATATTCCGCATCCCCGACATTATTTCCTTCAATATGTGGATAATAGTCGTACCAGGCCTGGAACGTACCAAGGTCAGTCCATTGTGCATGCAGGGGGACAACTGCGACACGTTCTGATTTTTCCATGAGCCCGTAATCTATTGAGAGTGACGGGAGTGTTTCATAGGCAGCCTCTCCCGATGTGAACTTCCCGGCAAATTCAGGCTGAAACCGTTCAAGTTCAGTGCAATACAACGACGTCGAAAAAAGGAAAATCCCGCTGTTCCAGAGGTACCCGGCATCGATATAATTTTTTGCCGTCTGTTCATCCGGTTTTTCCCTGAATTCACGTACAACAAAACCTTTCTCAAGATCTCTGCCCGGGGCGATGTATCCATAGCCGGTGTTCGGATGGGTGGGGTGAATACCAAATGTAACCAGATATTTCCCTGCAATAACCCCTGCATCACGGATTTCATCAACGGCGGCCTCTCCAAGCTGGTGATCACTTGGAAATACGGCAACCGTCGTATCGCCATACCTGTTTTGTATCTCCTTTATTGCCCATGTTATCGCAGGCAGGGTGTTTTTCCCGACCTTTTCTAAAAGAACGCAGGCATCAGGGATGGTATATCCCAGTTCATCGATCTGGTTTTTGACGAGGTACTGGTGGACCACGTTTGTTACTACATAGATATCCTCAGGGGAAGAGATCCGGAGACACCGGAGATAGGTCTCCTGGAAAAAAGAATTTCCATTGATTTTCAGGAATTGTTTTGGATAATATGTGCGTGAAAGAGGCCATAAGCGGGTGCCCACACCTCCTGCCAGGATTACCGATTGTATGGAGCCCATTATTGTCGTTTCTACGTTATCCCTTTTTGGTCTTATCGCTTCCGAATAAAAAGAATTCAGGCAGGAAGCACTTTACCGCATAATATGCGGTTACACCCCCGGCAGTGCATCCGGGACAGGAACTGTTTCTGGCATTACTCTAAAGGCGCATTATCTCTCCCGGAATGATACTTTACCATGATTTCCGCATCTGTAGTGCGATACAGGAAAGATGTGCACTGGAATATCCCATTCCGGACAAAAGATCCAGACGGCCGGGCCTGACATCAGGAGGGTCGATACTCTCCCGATACCATTTCAAGAGCAGATGTCAACACTTTTTGCCGGATGATATCCCTGTTGCCGGGAGTCAGGTAAAGGAGTTGCACATCATCCCTTTTTTTAACAGTCTCAATAAATTCATCCCCTTTTAAGGAAATTGTAGCTATGACCGGGACCGGCATCTCAAGAATTTCAGAGATCCAACCCCTGAAATATACAGAAAGGCATTCCATTTTTCCGATCTCGTCGATAATAAACACATTAACATCTGCGCTTCCGGGAAATGTCTCTTTAAGGAAACAATCAAATCCTGCAATGTCAACACCGTAACGCCCCACGCGGTACCGGCTCGCCATCGTGGAATGGGCAAGGACCATCTCTTCTCCATCCATGGTTTTCAGTAGAAAGCCCTTTCGCATGCCACCCTCCCGGATTTCCATTGTAAGAAACCCTGATGGATGAAAACGTGCCAGGGTTTCGGAAACTGCTGAGAGAAGAGTCGTTTTTCCCGATCCCGGGCTGCCGGTAATGAGCAGGATCCGCTTCATAGAAAAGGGGGATTTATCCGGCTTTTCGCCGGCCATACATGAAAACCGACATGACACAAAGGAGTGCCAGGACCATGAGCGGGCCAAAAACCGGTGATTTTACAGGGGTGGTCGGGACCGGGTCCGGTGGAGATGTCCCTGTCATAACGGGCGTTGCAGGTTCCGTATCAACAGCGATGAACACTTCGTCCTTCTCCTTCCCGGGGTTTGCCGTAGTGGCGACTGCACCCTGGAGAAGTCCCAGTACAAGGGTCCGGTTTCGTTCTGCTTCTGAATAATGTGGATTTATCGCAAGCGCACGGGTATATGCATCAACAGATGCGTTGTATTCTCCTTCTTCGGAGTAGGCGTATCCAATCCTGAACCATGCTTCGGCATCTGACGGGTCCAGAATTGTCACCTTCTTAAATGCCACGACTGCCCCTGCGTTGTCTCCGATCCTGGCCAGCACGTCTCCCTTGCCAGTCCATGCTTTCTTTGCATAGGGGTCGAGACGGAGCGAGTTATTGTAGGCAGCGAGGGATTCGTTATCCATACCCTGCTGGTAATAGTCCAGGCCGATTTGTGCCCACGTTGCCGCGTCATACACCGACCCGCCGGACGCCGGCTGGGAATACCCCGTGGATTCTCCCGAATAATCGCCGGATGTGTCCCCGTAACTATCAGAATACCCCTGCGAACTGTCTGAAGAACCCGATCCCTGTGAACTGTCTCCGGAAGTATCTCCCGCGCTGCCGGGATCAGCAGGTGAGGTATCCCCTCCGCCACCGGTGAAACTACCGGGACTGTCCCAGCCGTCCGGCGGGCTGGAATCAGGGAGACCCCCACATCCACAGTCCTCTGCAACAACGCATGCTACAAAAAAAACAGCCACGAATGTTGCAACCACCAGCCCGCACATTATCCTGTTCAACATGAATAGTGGTATCATACGCAAACCAATAAAAATTCCGGAACTGATATCCCGGGTCATACCCGGGGCAATGTCAAAAGAAACCCGAAAGAGAATGTGGCAATTACAATCCCTGCAATAAGGAAGGCGAACTGGAGTTTCTTTGATCT
Organism: Methanoregulaceae archaeon; assembly: GCA_041305745.1. Lineage (GTDB taxonomy): Archaea > Halobacteriota > Methanomicrobia > Methanomicrobiales > Methanospirillaceae > UBA467. The sequence continues at coordinate 22,618 of JBFYKV010000045.1, forward strand.
CCATTTTGTCCCGAAACCCGCAATAAAGAGCACAATCGCAAAGAGCACGGTATTTAAAATATAACTGTCCCCTATGGAACTCGCCTCCCGCCCCTGGTCGAAGGCGGCGCTTGCTTCATCGGCAAGCGGGATAGCCGCGTTTCTTGATTCCGACTGATACTGGCTGAAACCTAATGGTGTGCCCGGCGGGATGAACCCCTGATCGAGGACACCCGGCTGATTCAGCCATGCTTCGAAGGCCGGCCTGAACTCTTCCCGGAACCGGTTTTTAAGAAAATCTGCCCTTACCGTCTCGTTTCTGTTTCTCGCATCCACCCATTCCGGAAATACCTGGACATCAATCATGGCCTCTGAATTTGCCAGCGCGTCCATACGTATGGACTCTGCCCTCAGACGGGATGAATCGCCAAACGCGATTCCCTGAACCCCGCTCCATGTATGCGCTTCATACACACAGAAGGTCGGGCTGATGGTCGCAAAAAGCAGGAGGACTGCGAATAAAATTTCAATTATTTCCGCAGATTGTATATTTTTTCCGATATCTCCACCAGGATCCTTATGCAGAATTCCTGAGGAGGGAGTTATGCGGATATATATTGAATTTTATCCTTCGATGCACCGGCAGAGCAATATAAAAATTCCTGAAAAAAAGAGATCAGAGACTTCACGCTCCCTTCACCAGATCCAGGACGGATACCCGGTGACTGATAATCAACAGGAAATAGTCGAAATTATCTCCTTGTCCAAACCTGAAAATCCTGAATTCGAAAAAAATTACCCGCAGGTTACAAAAATTACCGAAAAATGGGCTCGAGGAGATTCGAACTCCTGACCTCCGCCATGTCAAGGCGACGTCATAACCAGCTAGACCACGAGCCCTTAAAAGACTAAATGCTCTCTTAATATGAGTCATCTTATTATTAAAGAATTGCTCTTTAGTTGTGGAACATCATGATGTGCACCGCCAGTATGCGTATAGTGCATAAAAAAATTTCAGGGAATATTCCTGAATATATCAGAGTTTTACAAATTTTGCCGTGAAGATGCCAGGCATCGACCGTATCTGGTCCATCATGTCGGATGACACTTCGCTGTCGACGTTAAGGACCATGATCGCCTCTTCACCGGGTTTGGTGCGCCCCACCTGCATACCGGCAATATTGACATTACCTTTCCCGAGTATTGTCGACGCCCTGCCGATAACACCCGGTTTATCAAGGTGCCGGGAGATGATGACGTATCCCTCCGGGATCATATCCATCGTGTAACCACCGATGGCAACTATCCTGCTTCTTCCTCTCATGAAGACCGTGCCGCTCATGATCTCTTCCATGGAATCGGTCTTTACCTTTATCGAAACAAGGCTCTTGAATCCCTGTGATTCTGCAGTTGTAGTCTCGGCAAAGGTTATTCCACGTTCACCGGCGATGAATTCGGCGTTGACAATATTGACCGGGACCTGCAGGATCGGATCGAGAAGTCCCTTGAGAGCCATCCGGGTAATGAATTTCGCATTTTGTCCCGACTGTGCCAGTTCTCCGCCATAGATGACTTCAACTTTTTCTACCCGTCCTTCAACAAGCTGGGTGAGGAAGCGCCCCATCTTTTCGGCGAGGTATGCAAAGGGTTCGATGGTTTCCTGCTGGTCGGTGGGCACGATGGGTGCGTTCACGATATATTTTGCAGATCCGCCTTTTAATACAGAAATGCACTGCTTTGCGATGGAGACTGCCACATTCTGCTGTGCTTCAACCGTGCTTGCCCCGAGATGCGGGGTAGTGATTACCTGGTCGAGCTCGAGGAGGGGAGAGGAGAGCGGCGGTTCCTCTTCAAAGACATCGAGTGCCGCCCCGGCAACCTTACCGGATTTTATGGCAGTATAAAGGTCTTTTTCATCAATAATTCCCCCGCGTGCACAATTGATTATCCTGACGCCATCCTTCATGGTAGCGATGCTTTTTGCATTTATCACGTGTTTTGTCTCTTTTATCAGGGGGGTATGAACCGTGATAAAATCGGCGACACGGAAGAGCTCATCCAGGGACATCGCATCAACACCCATCTGCGCCGCCCGCTCTTTGCTGATGAACGGGTCATAGCCGGCACAGTGCATCCCGAGGGCA
>JBFYKV010000046.1:0-14179 GCA_041305745.1 Methanoregulaceae archaeon
TGCTCTTCCAGGGATTAGTTTCCAATACGCGAAACGAAGCGGTCCCGGGCTATACTATCGTTTACATCGAGGTGCTGGGGAATGATTCAGCTCCCGTTGCGATGAGCCCGCCGCTGGTATCAGAAAAGAACCTTCCGGCAGGAGGGACATTCCCGTATTTTTACGTCACCCCGGAACCATTCAAAGAGAATATCACCGCCTACCGGATGATCGTGCAGATCTCCGGCATGTACCCGGGGGTATAGAACGGGGTATCACTGGCCCAATCGTTTCCGGAAATGAGTAACAAGAATAATCAGCATTGAAGGGATTAGATGTATCAATGAAGTCCACGTGTTTCAGTTCGCCATTATACAATCCGGAAAGGGTTGTTGCGCAACGACACGGGTGCAGGAGGACACTCCCGTCCCGTCCCCGTATCCTGACGGTCCTGGTCCTGGTGCTCGTCCTGTTATGGAGTGCTCCTGTATCAGCGGTGATTCTGGAAGGACAGGTCCTGGGGCGTGCCAGCGGACCGGAACTCACCATAGACCCAGCCCTCGAATTTACCAGGGACGATATCGTGAGGTCAGAGGTTTCACTCAGGGACACACGCGAGGGGGATTATCTCCAATGGACGTTTACCGGGCCGCAGGGGATGATGTATAATGAGACCCGGACCCTTACCCCCGGCCAGGGTACGGCCCGGGCAACGCTTGATCTCAGCCTGTTGACAACGAATGAGGCAGTGGGCTCCTGGACACTGGACCTCTCCCTGAATGGAGCACCGGCCGACCGTCAGAACTTTACCGTCGAGCCCCTCACCGGGCTGGTCTGGTGGGGGCCCTTCGTCGGGGCGGGGTTGCTCGTGTTGTCCGTGGTGATCCTCGGGGTGCTGGTGTTCGCAGGAGTGCTAATAATACAACGGGTTTTCCGGCGAAAAAAGCAGGAATAATAAGTTCGGGATCACACGGGTATCAGGTTCACACAAATCTTTTTTTGGGAAAATTTCAAAAAATTCCGGAAATATTGTATTTTTGTTCCCACAGCGGAAGTCATGGAAACGTCGTTTTGGATATTTTCGTTGAAGCAAGGAACAGGTAGCAGAATCAGGAGATATAGGAGCCGGGCATGATATCCTTATTGTGTGGAAACAATCCGGACCACTATGCAAGGTTGTATCTGCCAGCAATAAAAAGATGGGGGGGTCAAAAAAATACGATGCGTTATTCATGGTGATTATCCTGCTGATGAAGCCCGGGGATCCGTATCAACAGAGCTTTGGTCCAATGTGTCTCTCCCGGACCACACGAGCAGGCTGCACGGGTTGCATAGTACCCGGGTTGCACGGTTCAGAACCATCGGCATCTCCTCCTGCCATGAGAGCCAATGAGTCGACATAAATCGAGGGTCCGGTCAGGGCCGACATGTACACAATTTTTCCCGTACTTTTTATACAACATCATTATTACGGTGAGGAACTCACACTGAATTACTGAGTAATCAGTTAAAAACGTAGGAGGAGTGATATAATCATTAAAAAACTGGTTTTTCCGGCAGTCATTGCACTCGTGCTCTGTACCTGTGCTGCACTGGCCGACACCGGGTGTCCCCAGGTCCCTGAGACCCAGGGGTTCGTCACCTCGACCGCAATGTCCGCCATCGGCACGGTGACCGAGACGGACCGCATCGTCTGCATTATCGCGAATTATGCGGGACCCGAAAGAGAAAATTACCCGGACGCCACCACCTTGCCGTATCCACTCGCTCCGGGCGAAAACACGGAATATATCAGCACCTATACCGAGCACACCCTCGCCGACCAGGGCCTGGTCACCTATACCAAGAGTATGAACGCTGATACGGCGGGGATGGCCACATCGAACCTGTATAATGTGCAGACCAGCAAGGTTGTAGAATTCGTGGGCAGCGATACCGGCCGGATGATCTCGGACGAGCATTCCGTCCTCGACGGTGCGGCAACACCGTTCGTTGACCGGGATATTATCATCTGCCCGTTTGGGAGCTCCGGAGATACGATAAGCCCGGCGTTCTGCAACATCGTCCGGGAAGGAAGCAGTGTCGACCTGACTCTCGGTTCGCTCGCCACCGGTACGGAACAGCGGTACATCATGGAGTCTGCCGGGTTTTACACACTCCCCGATGGGAACGTGACCGACTACGCACAGCCCGTTTCTGACCCCGGGATCGAGTCAAATTACCTGATCAGGCTCACCGGATTCGGTGATCTCCCTGCTGCCGGAAGTGCCGAAGCCTCCATCGGTGTACATATTCAGGAGGCGCGGATGTTAATCCAGACCAACGAGGTGGGAAACATCAATGCGATAGCCGAAGAACTGGTCTTTTCCGGTACCAGCACCGCGAGCGGGGATATCACCCTCTTCCGAAAGGCGATGAGTTACAACTCGAAGATTACCGCTCCGGGAGAATGGATCCCTCCTGCGGAGACCAGGACCTGATTCTCTTTTTTTCGTACCCCTGAATTTTTTTGTCTGTGGCGGAACTGCTCCACGCGAGGCGCAGTGCCAGGAAAGGTCAGGTTCGGGCCTGATGCCATGATAAAAAGGTCCAGAAGCCCTTCAGCAGAGATTTTTGCCTTCAGAAAGGTCAGGGTAGGGCCTGATACCATGATAGAAAGGGGTACAATTCAGACCAGAAAGTAACAATCAGCCTGCCTGAAAAACAGACAGGGGGGGATTTAAACAAAATCCGGTGAACTCCTTATCATCAATATCCCAGCACTCCGGCCTTGGATTTTTCTTACATTGGAAACTCACTCACTGACCAATATCTCCATCAGGGAAACTGGAATCCCATAATAGGGTGCACGATCAAGATTACGGTGCAGAAAAGGACGTACAGGATTGCGGGCAATAAAATAATGAAAATTGAAGGGAATCAGTTTTGTCATTGAATTATATGTATTTCAGTCCGTAATTGGTAAAAATGAAAAGAGTGGTTGCTCCAAGACATAATTTAATAGAATTTTCCTGACTCGCCACTATGCTCCCGAGTTGTATCAGTATAACATATCCCGCCTATCCACTGACCACCTGCCTCCTCGCACCCATCTTTCGGGTCGCGTTCCCAATCCTTATCCGGGGTGGTGGTGGTGGTCACCTTGGGAATCTCCACTTCATTTGACTTGATCACGTATCCTCCGAGGTCGTAATACATATAGACCTTTGTCCCGGGTTCGAAGGTCATGATATTATTGTACCTATTATCGGGTCCCAATAACATCGCCTCCGAGTATTTTACTTTATCGCTACCCGGAGGAATCCATGCTATGTATGCACCATTCCGGACGATGAGATCGTCATATCCACTCCAGGCATCGGGATTTGTACGCACCTGCATGAGCGTGGAATCCACAAAATATGGGCTATTCGGGTTATCGGGATCTGTTTTGTCTATCAATAATGTGGCTTCAAAGCGGGGCAGGAACCGGTCCAGCACCTCCGCACTCGCCCGGATTGCAGTTGGTATCAGGACTCTCCGCTGGTCGGTGAGTACCTTTTCATCAAGGTTATACCCGTACACTAACACCAGAGGCTCGTTGGTTACTGTATATGTATACTTGGGCGGTGATGTAGGCTTGAAAGTGGTCAGAACCTCACGTGCGAGTTTTCTGTCAGTTGGGTAATAATAATACCCATCGGCATCGGCAGTGAGTCCCTTCAGGGAGGGCTGAGAATATCTACCCGGGGTATAAGAATAACTATCCGACCCTGACACCCTATAGCCGGTCGGCGTTGTATCAGCAGAATAGAATTCCTCGTTCACCTTGGTCGCGATGCGAATCATGACGTCCTGAAGCGTTCCGTGGTCATAATCAAGGTTAAGGAACGGTCCATTCTTGTAGTGGGTTACCTCCCAGGCGCCGACTGAGTCTTCATAGGGATCTGACCACACATGACCATCGTTTCTCACGTGGGCCGGAACGGTCATATCCGAGACAAGGTGCATGGTCTCCCCGACTGCCCTCCATGCCTGCCCATACTTTTCATTGCAGCAAGAAGGAGAGGCGAGTGCCTCCCGATAATAGCGCAGGCCATCGTTCCATGAGTAATCCTGAATATAATATCCAGATCCAAGATCACGATCAAAGGCCCAGTCCACGGCTGAAATCTCGGGGTTTATTAATTGTCCGTCCCAGCAGAGTTCCCCAAACTTCACCAGAAACTGTTGATCGGTCAGGTACGGCTGGTTAGGATTCTTCGGGTCGAAGAAGTGGACCAGGGCCATGGTATACTCCGGTTCGTCCGCAGAGAATCCCCCATCTACGATCCAATCCACAAGGGGTTTATCCTTCGGTTTGCTTATGCTGTCCCTACCACCGATACGCACTCTGCTATCACCCCCCGTATAATCCCATGCATATCCCGCTACATTACCTTCCTCACGTATCGAGGTGTTTTTAAGCAGCGGATCATAGGGGGCTATACTCTTCTCAAAATAGTCTATCGCACACCTGTTTATTATTGGATGGGCTTCGATATTACCATAGGCCGTGACCTGGAGCGGGATACATACCAGTACTATAAGTGCGATAATTAAAATCCAACGATTTTCCATACCATCCACTCCTTTATCGTGTAGAACGAATGAGTTTTCCCCCGGTAGGTTGTCTCATAGATGATGAGGTACTCATGCATCTCCACCTCTGTTGATTCTCTCAGTGCCCGGGCGATTTCAGCCGCATCTTCCTCGGAAATAGCGGGCTGTTCCCCTAACTGATCCTGTACTTCCAGTGGCAGAGCAGCTACAAGCCAGCCGGTATCACCCTGCTCCACAACGTCAGCTGCTTCGTTGAGCACGTCCCTGCTCTCTTCTATCGCCAGGAGGGTTACAGGAGAGAGCGTCGCCCACCCATCTTCAGAAGTGCCCGTCGGCACAGGGGTGACGGCGGGTGTGAGCGTCTTTCCGTTATCGTCGGGTTCCACACACGCTGCAAAAATGATGCTGAGGAACAGAAATACACTCATTAAAAGGTAGAGTCCCGGTTTCATCAGAGGGGTATGGACAGGCAGGGTATAAATGTGTTCGGTTCGTGCCTCCGGCCACGGAATCCGGGGGACCAGCGTCCGGCCGCGAACCACGAAATCCCCCACACGTGCTTCCCGGTTGTGACCTGGTTGAAACGGCCAGCTTGTCCATCCTGATATACCCCGTTCCCTTTCCCGACACGGAGTTCCAGGAGGTACGAATAGATGAGCTCGTAGTCATCGTTCGTGATCCTGCCGATACCGAGGGCCAGGCCCATGATATGCCGGACTGACATCTCATCCTTGCGATAAAACTGTCGATCTTTGCGCTGAACAGCAGGCTGATCTCTGCCGACAACACCCAGCGGGAAAAGAGAAAGCGGGCGGCGATCTACGGCGCAAACGTTAGAAGGGCTTCCTGCCTCAAAAAGTAACGCCCCGGCCGGGACTTGAACCCGGGTCAAAAGCTCCGCAGGCTTCTAGGATGTCCACTACCCTACCGGGACCTGAACAGAACTGATCTGCCTAAATAAATCTCCTTTCATGGCTTAAATATGTGTGCATATACTCATGCCCGGACGGTTTTTCTTTCATTATCCGTTATAATCTGACTTCATGCACGCATTGTATATCCGGCTTCCCGGTACGCCCGGTTTCCACGCATCGGAACATTATATCTTAATCAATGAGGACGGCAAATAATGATTCATAATATTCCGCAGAGGTTGGAAACAGGAATGAAAAAGGCATTTATTACCGGGATAACAGGCCAGGACGGGTCCTACCTGGCTGAACTTCTCCTGTCGAAAGGGTACGAAGTGCATGGGCTGATCCGCAGGTCTTCGACACTTAATCTCGGCAGGATCCAGCACCTTGTCGACGAAACAGAGATCACCGGATCAAAAGTCTCTGATTCGGGACTGTTTCTCCACTACGGGGACCTCGCTGACGGCGAACAGATATCAAATATCATGCACCGCGTCATCCCTGACGAGATCTATCATCTCGGCGCCCAGAGTCACGTGAGGGTGAGTTTCGACAGCCCGGAATATACCGGAAATGTCACCGGACTTGGCACAACCCGCCTCCTTGAGGCAGCCCGCAGGGTTAATCCCGACATCAGGTTTTACCAGGCGTCAAGCAGCGAGATGTTCGGGGGTGCAAATCCTCCACAGAGTGAAGAGACCTGTTTCCACCCGCGAAGCCCGTACGGCTGTGCAAAAGTGTATTCGTACTGGATGACCCGGAATTACCGGGACGGGTACGGCATGTATGCCTGCAACGGCATCCTCTTCAACCACGAATCACCCCGGCGTGGCGAGACATTTGTCACCAGGAAAATTACCCGGAGCATCGCACGGATCCTTTCAGGAAAAGAAAAATACCTGTCACTCGGGAACCTTGAAGCAAAGCGGGACTGGGGATTTTCACCCGAATACGTGGAATGCATGTGGCGGATGCTCCAGCAGGATACCCCTGACGATTACGTGATCGGGACGGGAGAGACACATTCCGTTGCAGAATTTTTAAAAGAGGCGTTCAGATATGCCGGGCTCGATATGGAAACACACGTCCGGAACGAACAAAAATATTACCGGCCGACTGAAGTTGATGTACTCATTGCGGACCCGTCCCGGGCACAAAAAAAGCTCGGGTGGAAGGCGTCTGTTACCTTCAGCGACCTGGTGAAGATCATGGTTGATGCCGACATGCGTGAAGCAGGGCTGGAGCCGGTCGGGAAAGGCGATGCCGTCATTAAAAAGAAGTTTGCGACGAAATGGTGGAAAGGGGACTGATGGGACATATTTCCATTATATCATAATTTAGAAGATATTCTTGACAGAGGAGACAGGTGAAAGGAATGGTCAGTTTCTGGGACGACAAACAAATCCTGATAACAGGCGGTGCAGGCTTTCTTGGCTCAAGTATCGTCGAGCAACTCTATGCAAGAAATGTTGATAAAAGCCATATCTATATACCCCGAAGCAGGGAGATGGACCTTCGCACCTGGGACAATTGTCAGCAGGCGGTCAAAGGAAAAGATATTGTTATTCACCTCGCTGCAAAAGTAGGAGGGATTGGTTTTAACCAGAAATATCCGGGTGAACTTTTTTATGACAACGCCATAATGGGAATCCAGATTATTGAGGCTGCACGGCGGGCAGAAGTAGAAAAATGTGTGATACTCGGGACCGTATGTGCATACCCGAAATTTACTCCCGTTCCCTTCCAGGAGAAGGATCTCTGGTATGGGTATCCTGAAGAGACGAATGCACCCTATGGCCTTGCAAAGAAGATGCTTCTTGTCCAGTCTCAGTCATACCGCCAGCAGTATGGGTTTAATTCAATTTACCTGCTTCCGGTGAACCTCTACGGCCCGGGGGATAATTTCAATCCCGAGAGTTCTCATGTCATTCCTGCCCTCATCAAGAAATTTACTGATGCTATACGAAATAATGAGAACTCCGTTGAAATATGGGGTACTGGAAGTGCTTCAAGAGAATTCCTGTATGTCGATGATGCGGCACGGGCAATTATTCTGGCCACCGAAAAATACAATAAACCAGACCCTGTAAATATCGGTGCAGGGAACGAAATTGCTATTCGTAAACTCGTTGAAATTATTGCAGAATACACTGGCTTCCGCGGGGAAATTATATGGGATACCAGCAAGCCGGACGGCCAGCCGCGTCGTGGGCTTGATGTGAGCCGTGCTGAACGTGAATTTGGTTTCAGGGCTGAAATCGGGTTTGAAGACGGACTGAAAAAGACTATTGAATGGTACCAGAACAATTACTCACAGATACAACCGGGATTCAATGACCACTGCTGAAAACCAGATTCCAGGTGAAGATATCCCTGTTCCAACAATAATCATCAAACCTCCCCGTAAATGGGTACCGGTTGATTTCAGGGAACTTCTTCAATATCATGAGCTCCTGTACTTTTTTACCTGGAGGGATGTGAAGGTCAGGTACAAACAGACCGGGCTTGGTTTCGCGTGGGCGATCATCCAGCCCCTGTTCATGATGGTCGTATTCTCAATCTTCTTTGGGGCTCTGGCGAAGATCCCGTCAGAAGGAATTCCCTATCCGTTGTTTAATTTTGCTGCCCTTCTCCCATGGACCTTGTTTGCCGAGGGCCTCACCCGGTCCACGACCAGCATGATCACGAATGCAAACATTATGACCAAGGTGTATTTCCCGCGTCTTCTTATGCCAATTTCCGGGGTTTTATCTCCCTTGGTCGATTTTGCCGCTGCATTCTCCATCCTGATTATTATTATGGTTTATTACGGTTTTGTACCCACCCTGAATATAGTGTTTCTTCCCCTTCTGATAATTTTCGCAGTGATGGCATCCCTTTCAGTAGGGCTCTGGCTTTCTGCCCTTAATGTAAAATACCGGGACTTCCAGTATACGGTTCCTTTTATTATCCAGTTCTGGCTCTTTGCCTCCCCGGTGGTCTATCCAAGTACCCTGCTTCCTGAATCAATCCGCTGGCTGTATGGGCTGAACCCGATGGCCGGTGTCATTGAAGGGTTCCGCTGGGCATTGCTTGGGACTGCTGCTCCCAGCCTGATGATTTTCATCTCTCTGCTCATTGTGATAATTCTGCTTGTATCAGGGTTGTTTTATTTCAGGCGTATGGAACAGTATTTTGCGGATATTGTCTGATTGTCCTTTTGATAATCTGTTTTTTTGGGGAAATGGATTCCTGACCTTCTTCCCCGACCTGAATTCGCGCAATCGATTGATAAAGCTTACAAAACTGGAATATCTGGGAGATTTAATGGTTTTCTGGACAGGGAGCCCGGCATTCAAATTAATTCATCCCAAGTCTATAACTCATGATCAACATACTCCTCTAAAAATTTAAAATTATATTTAAGTACGGATTCTGCATCGGTTTCACGCTCCGATATTGATTGGTTTTTTATGTAAAAAATATTCAATCCTGAAATATTGAATGAAGAGGGGTCTAATGAAGAAAGATACAGTTATTAATTTTCAGGATAAACCGGATTATCAAAAATGGAGAATAGTTCTTGGAAAATTCAGATGTTATTGTCGTTAAAGGGGTAAGTAAAAAATATAGACTTGGATCTAAACAAGCTTACCATACATTATCGGAAACAATAACAAATACGGCACGATCAATTTTTACATCATCAAAAAAACCATATAATTTAGCGCATGAAAGTGATTTGAACTATTTTTGGGCCTTAAAAAATATTAATTTCAACGTTAAAACCGGGGAAATTATTGGAATTATTGGAAAAAATGGGGCTGGAAAAAGCACGTTATTGAAAATAATTTCAAGAATTACTTCACCAACAGAAGGTATTGTTAAAATTAAAGGAAGAATTGGGTCTTTATTGGAAGTAGGGACTGGATTTCATCCTGAATTGACAGGTAGAGAAAATATCTATTTAAATGGCTCAATTTTAGGAATGCGGAGAAAAGAGATAGACATAAAATTTGAAGAAATAGTGAAATTTTCAGAAATTGATATGTTTTTAGATACACCTGTAAAACGATATTCCAGTGGTATGTATGTCCGGCTTGCATTTTCCGTTGCAGCTCATCTTGAAACTGAAATTTTACTTGTTGATGAAGTATTAGCTGTTGGGGATGCATCATTCCAAAAAAAATGTTTGCGCATGATGAATACTATCTCTCAGGAAGGACGTACAGTTTTATTCGTGAGTCATAACATGTCAGCAATATCCACATTATGTAACAAATGTATCTGGCTGGATCATGGATTTATTAAAGACATTGGCAATACTCAACAATTAATAAAAGATTATTACCTCTCCAATTCGAATTTAGACCATGAAATGAGGTTTCCGCTCGAACCAGAAAATTTAATTCAAATTACATATGTAGCCACTGCATCAAGTGATGGAGCAATTAAATCCGCTTTTTTCTCTGATGAGGCAATTAATATTCTAATTAAATGGCACCAGAAGAGAAAAATTTTTAATCTTGATTTGGCGTTTAGCGTGAACTCAACTCAGAATATCCCAATTTTTTCAAGTTTGTATTCAGATTCAAATGATGATGAGCCTGATGAAGGGTTCCATTCCTATAAAATTAAAATACCGGGATTGTTTCTTGTCCCGGGACAATATCTGATTGATATCGCCATATGGCAAAGAAATTCTGTTGTTTTCCAAAAACTAGAGGGGATTGTGATATTTTCTGTTGAAGAAACCGGATCTTTACAAATGAGGCATAGTGATGGTCGGTTAGGTATGGTGACCTTGAATTTATGTTGGGAAAAAAATTGATAAGAGGGATTCAATGAAGGTAGTAATTCTGTGTGGAGGTATGGGGACACGTTTACGTGAGGAAACGGAATATAAACCGAAACCCATGATAGAAATTGGTGAAAAACCGATAATTTGGCACATAATGAAAATATTTTCATATTATGGGTTTAATGAATTTGTCCTTTGCCTGGGATATAAAGGTGAAATGATAAAAGAATATTTCGTTCATTACCAACAAAAAATGAATGATCTTCAGATTGATCTGTCGGACAATTCAGTAACGATACTTAACTCCGAAAAATCCTCGGAAAACTGGAAAATTATACTTGCAAATACTGGAGAAACGGCAATGACCGGTGCACGTGTGAAAAAAATTGAAAAATATATTGATTCAGATAATTTCATTCTAACTTATGGTGATGGGTTAGCAGATATTAATTTAGACAAACTAGTACAGTTTCATGGTTCTCACGGCAGGATTGGAACAGTAACAGGTGTCCGACCCCCATCAAGGTTTGGAGAACTACTATTAGCAGACGATAAAGTTATCGAGTTCAGTGAAAAACCCCAAGTCACCGATGGATTTATAAATGGTGGATTTTTTGTCTTTAATAAGAAGGTATTCCAATACCTAAATGAAGACGATAATTGTATCCTTGAGCAAAATCCTTTGAAAAATTTGGCAAAGGACCGTGAATTAATGGTGTATAAGCATACCGGTTTTTGGCAATGTATGGACACATACAGGGATTTACAGTTATTACAGAACTTATGGGCTGGAAAGGAACTGGAAAAAGAGCTTCATTTCAACAGTTATGAAAACCATCTGCCTCCATGGAAAATTTGGAGTTAAGCCATGATAAATATCGATTCAAACGGTGAAGAAAAAGAAAAGATACTCATAACCGGCGGAACAGGTTTTATTGGGTCTCATTTAATAAAATCCTTAAATCCTTCGAATATAATATTATTAAAAAGGACAACCTCAGATACTTTTCGTATTGCTGAATTACTCCCAAAAATTAGGTTTTACAATATTGATGAAATCTCTTTAAAACAGGTATTTGAAGAAAATAATATCTTGGGAATTATACACTTAGCAACAGACTACGGGAAGACAAAGATAAATCTGCAATCAATGTTGGAGGCAAATATTTGCCTGCCTAATAAATTATTAGATTTTGGCGTAAAAAGCGGAGTTTCTTTTTTTATTAACACACATACCTTTGCTAACAATCGCTACAGCCTCTATTCTGCAATGAAACATTCATTTTTAGATATCGCGAGGTACTATGCGTATAATAATTATGATTTAAAATTTGTAAATATGAAATTGGAATATGTATATGGTCCAATGGATGATGACTCGAAATTTATTCCCTTCATCTTTAAAAATATGTTATCAGGGAGATCAATAAATGCAACGAAATGCGAACAGAGACGAGATTTCATTTTTATAGATGATGTAATAAGTGCTTACCGAAAAGTTCTGGATAAAATAGATGATTTTAATAGTGGATTCACCGAATTTGAGATTGGTTTGGGGAACAGCATATCTATTAAAGATTTCGTCAGTATTATTGAGAGAGCCTGGGGGAAATCTGCGAATATAAATTATGGAAAAATACCCTATAATAAGAATGAAATTTTTGAATCTCATTCAGAAAATACATGCACATCGAACCTGCTATCATGGGAACCACAATTTGATTACAGTAGCGGAATTAAAGAGATGATAAAATATTATGAGGGGAATGGTAAATGACGGAATCGAATAAAAAGAAATCAAATAATTTTCCTATTGAGGGAGTTGTAATCAAGGAATTAAGAAGAATTCCTGACGAACGGGGATCTATCTATCATATGCTCCGTGTCGATGATCCAATTTTTCAAAATTTTGGTGAAATTTATTTCTCTTTTATTTATCCAGGTGCCATTAAAGGGTGGCATTTACATGAAAAAATGATTTTAAATTATGCCGTGATCCAAGGCATGATAAAATTAGTACTCTTTGATAATCGTCCTGATTCAATAACAAAGGGCAATATTATGGAATTATTCATCGGATTTGATAACTATTGTTTAGTTAAAATTCCCCCAAAAATCTGGAATGGGTTCAAAGGTATTGGAACCACAGTATCCATTGTCGCAAATTGTTCTAGTATTCCTCACGACCCGGAGGAAATAAAACGTATAAGTCCGGTTAATGATCTCATTCCCTATGACTGGATGCGAAAAGATGAGTGAATCTTCATTCAGCGATATATATTCCGATAAGACGGTATTGGTTACCGGGCATAATGGGTTTAAAGGAGCATGGCTGACTTCGTGGTTATTAAAATGCGGAGCTGCGGTAATAGGATATTCATTAGAACCCCCTTCCTCGCCAAGCCTTTTTGAATTGAGTAATATCAAAGATCAGATCAAAGATATTCATGGAGATATCAGAGATTTTGAGCGATTGAAAAATACTTTCAGAAAATATGATCCGGATTATATTTTCCATCTGGCTGCACAACCACTGGTCCGTAAATCCTATCTTGAACCAAGAATGACGTATGATACAAATTTTATGGGCACACTGAATGTTTTAGAATGTCTAAGGGATAACAACAATTCAAAAATTTGCATAATTGTAACAAGCGATAAATGTTACTATAATAATGAATGGATATACGGATATAGAGAAAATGATCGTTTGGGGGGATACGATCCATATAGTGCGAGCAAAGCATGTGTTGAGTTATTAGTGGAATCGTACCGGAATTCGTTTTTTAAACCAGATAACTATGGAGATGACCATTCTGTATCCATATCCACGGTAAGAGCAGGAAATGTTGTCGGATGGGGCGATTGGGGAGAAGATCGCTTAATACCTGATCTTGTAAAAGGGATTGTTGAAAAAAAGGAAGTTGAAATTCGAAATCATTTTTCTGTAAGGCCCTGGCAATTTGTTCTTGAGCCATTGTCAGGATATTTAAAACTAGCCGGATATATGCATAATGATTCTGCAAAATATTCAGGAGCCTGGAACTTTGGGCCTGACGATGAAAATGTCGTGAATGTAAAGACATTGATTGACATATTTTTAAACTACTGGGGTGAGGGGTCTTATTCAATTAATCAGGATCTGAGCTGTCATGAAGCGAATTTGCTTAAACTGGATATCAGTAAATCAAGATTCAAATTAGATTGGAGTCCCAGATATACAATTGAGGAAACTGTCAAAAGGACGGTAAATGGATATAAACAAATTTACAAAGGATTTCATGATAAAGAATTATACAATTTAATGATTAAGGAAATTAATGAGTATACGGACAAGATAAAATGAATTCTACTTGTTTCGATTCATTATGTTATGGAGACATTATTCAATTATCTGAAAAACAATCTGGTGAAAAATATGCTTTTGTATACGAAAAATTTCATTATTGTATCCAGGTACTTCTGATAACGGAAAGCAGGCCGGATGAAGAAAATTTTTCGAGATCAATCAATGCGAGTGATTTGGTATATGGTAATCTCCCTGATAACTGTGTAATTATTACCAATCCATTGAGACTGATAGAATCCAGGATATCCGTTAAGAAAATTGGTGAATCAACTTCTGAATTTAAAGATATTATTCTAAGGAATGTTGCCTTTAATATCACCGATAAATATTATGAGCAGTTTCACAAAAAAAATAAAACTTTTATTCCCGACATTACACCGGTGAAATATGGGGGAAGAGTATATGATCAGACCGAATTGCGATATCTTATCGATTCATGCTTAGACTTTTGGTTAACCTCTGGTAGATTTGCCAAAGAATTTGAAAGAGAATTATCTGATATTTTAGGAGTGAAGTATTCCATCCTGTGTAACTCGGGCTCTTCTGCAAATTTACTGGCAATTTCTGCATTAACTT
>JBFYKV010000047.1:0-21320 GCA_041305745.1 Methanoregulaceae archaeon
GGGAAAAGAAGGGAGCCCCCGCCCGGCCCTGCGATCTATGTCGACAGTCCTGGTTCTGTGCGCGCAGCCTGCGAATCGGGAATCAGGACCATCTACTATGAACCCGCCGGGCTCTTCGAAAAAACGGAAGTACTGCACCGGAAGAAGGAGCCTGAATTCCGGCCAGGGTCGATGAAGGCCTGCATCGAAGATGCACTCGCGATATGTGCGGGCACCGGCTCGGCACTCGTCTGGAAATGGCCGCATATAGTGACCCCCGGGTTTTCCGCCAGTGCATACCCCCTGCTCGCCGGACTTCTGGCCGGCGGACTCGGCGGGGTTATGGTTGAAACGGTTGGATTTGCAGAGAGGATCCATGCATATGCACCGGCAATGAGGGTCTATGGAGGAGCCGGGCTGAATATCTGCAACAGCTTCTCTGTTGCGGATGCAGCAGACCATTTCTTCTGCCTTACCCTCTCACCTGAACTGTCTATCCTGGACATCCGTGATCTCGGGAGGCAGGTCGTGTGCAGGGACCTCTCACCACGACTTGAGGTAATTGTACAGGGGAGCCTTGAGGCCATGGTGTCCCGGGATAACCTGCTCCTTGCCATTCCGGAAGGAACACGTCCGGGTCCCTGCAGACAAGGAAATTTCCTCGGGTTAAAAGATGAAACCGGGAAAATATTTCCCTTTTTTGTCGACGATGAAGGATGGACGCATATCCTGAACTCAACCGAGACATGCCTCATCAATCACATCCCGTCAATCTCCGGAGCCGGGGTGAATTCGTTCTCAATCGATGCCCGCCGGAGGGGAAGCGAATATGTCCGTACCATTTCAGATATTTATTTACAGGCGACAGGACTCCTGAACAGGGATGAAACGACCCTTAATGCGGGTGAGGAATATGAACTCCTCAAACAAAGGGTGCAGCAGATATCATTCGGGGGCATAACAGCCATGCACCTTACGCGAGGGCGTGAGGATTCCTGATTTGTTGTATGCGTTTTTCTCTCGCAAGCTTTTTGCAGATTAAGACTAACTAAAATCCATTGGATGAGAACAATGGCAAAACCTTTTATCCTGATTAATTTGAAGACCTACACCGAAGGGAGCGGACAGAGGTCACACCATATCGCCGAAGCCGCAGAAATTGTTGCAGAAGAGAGCGGTGCAGTAATCGCGCTTGCCCCGGCTTTTATGAATATTCACCCCATCAGCATGCATTATGCGGTCCCGGTGTATGCACAACACACAGACGGGTGGGAACCGGGGGCACATACCGGTGCAATTACCGCAGAAGCATTAAAACAGGCAGGGGCAACCGGATCACTTGTCAACCATTCGGAACGGAGACTGACGCTCGCGGATTGCGAGGCTGCCGTGAGAGCCCTCAGAGAATCGGGAATGATTTCTGTCGTCTGCTCGAACAATGAGACAACAAGTGCCGCTGCCGCTGCCCTCTCTCCGGATTATGTGGCCATCGAGCCTCCTGAACTGATAGGGAGCGGGGTATCGGTATCAAAGGCGAACCCCGATATTATCCGTAAATCTGTCGCTGCAGTACAGAAGGTCAATCCTGAGGTGAAGATCCTCACCGGTGCAGGGATACAGACCGGTGAATGCTTAAAAATCGCTCTCGAACTGGGGACAAACGGTGTCCTGCTCGCATCCGGTGTCGTCAAGGCAAAGGCGCCGATTGCCGTGCTTCGCGACCTGGTCTCACTTCTCTAACGTTCAACAATCAGGGAAATGAGGTCATGTTTTGTAATGACGCCCCTGACCTTCCCTGATTCCAGGACCAGTACCGCATGGTTGTGCTGGAGTATGCGGACAACGGTTTCCACGTCCATGTCAGGGGGAACTGTAGGGAATCCTGATTCCATAAAATTTTTTACAAGGTCGGTATGCCCGCGGTGAAGCGCCTGTTCCTCGATAGCATTGACAATTGCAGATTCAGAGATACATCCGACCGGGACCCCGTCTTCGATCACCGGGATCTGTGAAATATTATTATGGTCCATTATATCGACCGCTTTTGTGATCCGGTCTGCAGGTGAGACAGATAATACAGGCATATGCATAACCTGCGCCGCACTGACCCTCGGGCGGACTGCACTATTTAACACGTGAACAATTTTACTTAAGGTACTGACCCGCGGGTCCACATTCCCGGCCTCGATCCGGGCCACCATTGACTGGCTGATCCCTGCCTTATCTGCGAGTTCTTTCTGGCGTATCCCGAGTACTTCGCGTCGTGACCTCAGTTCTTCAGGAGTGGGAATATGCATATGATATTACTAATGGTGATATAATTTTTAAAAAGGTGTGCACGACATGCATATACTAAATGGAGTGGGAGGAGTAAGCCCCCTTCTGTTCATTGCGGCATTCAGCTCTGCACCATACCCGGGCGGTGACTGAGCGACCTTTATGCCCTGTTTTGGCTTGCACCCGCAGGGATTCACCGTTTCATCGTATCCTGTTCCTGCGTTCAACGAGTTATCTCATGCACCAGTTGCATTTCTCGCCCGGAGGCTCGGTCGTTTCATTACTAAGAACAGGCCGTGTCGTTTCTGTGCCATTGCCATGACTCTCGCCACCCATACTTGCATATGGCTGCGTGCTCAGCAGGTGGGGGGACTTTCCTCAGCAGCATTTCTGCCACCGTCAGCCGCACTCTCCCTCTCCTATTATTATACGAGAGCTCATTATTTACTCTTAATGGAAGTGCTCAGCAGGGAAGAGGGTGCGCTGGCAGTACAGCTTGCCCGGGCCACCCTTGAGAATAAGATCTGCGGGATAAAAATGCCTTCACTACCCCTGACAAAGATTTTTAATGAAAAAAGGGGTGTTTTTGTGACACTCACAAAGAAAGGTGATCTCCGTGGGTGCATCGGATTTCCGACACCTGTATACCCGCTTCAGGAAGCAATTGAGGAAGCGGCAGTATCGGCGGCGTTACAGGACCCGCGTTTTTATCCGGTAGCGCCACAGGAGCTGTGCGAACTCCGGGTCGAGGTTACAATCCTTACGGTCCCGTGCAGGCTTGACGTTGAACCTGCCCGGCGGCCTGATGCGGTTGAAGCAGGGAAACATGGCCTTATTGTTCGTAAATCCGGGAGAAGCGGGCTCCTCCTCCCGCAGGTCCCGCGTGAATACGGGTGGAACAGCCGCGAGTTCCTTGATCACACCTGCATCAAGGCGGGACTCCCGGCGGGGTGCTGGCAGTCGGACGACACGGAGATATACACCTTTGAAGGGCAGATATTTCACGAGCAGGAATCATAACAATGGCAATATTTTTTGAGACCGTGGCCCGCGATATCGCGGGACGCACCGGCAAATTAAGAGTCGGGGACAAAATCATGAAAACCCCGGCACTCCTTCCGGTTATCAATCCCCATATCCAGCTCATCCCGCCACGCAGGATGAGAGAGATGGGCGTGGAAGCGCTGATAACCAATGCATATATCTTCCACCGGAGTCGCGAGTACCGCGAGAGGGCACTTGTTGACGGCCTGCATAAAACACTTGATTTTGACGGGATAATCATGACCGATTCAGGGTCGTTCCAGCTCTCGGTCTACGGCGACGTGGAGATTACAAACCGGGAGACCCTTGAATTCCAGAAGAAAATCGGGAGCGATATCTGGGTCCCCCTCGATATACCCACCCACCCCGATGCAGACCGGGAGACGACCGCCCGTGAACTTGCAATCACCATGGAACGGTTAAAAGAGGCCACCCTGATAATGGGGGAGGATCACCAGCTTGCCGGGCCTGTCCAGGGCGGGATGTACGAGGACCTGCGGGAACAGACCGGCCGTGAAGTCGGGGACCTCGGGTACTCGTTCTGCCCGATCGGGGCGGTAGTCCCGCTCATGGAGTCATACCGGTACAGGGACCTTGTCAGGGTCGTCCTTGCAGCAAAGAAAGGGATCCCGGCATCTGCATGCGTTCACCTCTTTGGTGCGGGGCACCCGGTGATGTTTGCACTTGCCGTGGCAATGGGATGTGATATCTTTGACTCTGCCGCATACGCGCTGTATGCAAAAGAGGGCCGGTATATGACCCAGTCAGGGAGTTACAAGGTAAAGGAGCTTGTTGAACTCCCGTGTGCCTGTGAAGTCTGCCGCAAGATGACAGCTGATGAGCTGAATGCATCTCCTGACAAAGAACGGCTCCTTTCGCTGCATAACCTGTCGGTCAGCCTTGCAGAGATCTCGCGGATCAGGCAGGCAATCTATGACGGGGTGCTCTGGGAACTTGTCGATGAACGGTGCCGTTCACACCCTGAACTACTGAAAGGGTACCGTGAACTGGTAAGGCATGCCGACCTGCTGGAACAATCGGACAGGGTCTCAAAGAGGCGGTTTTTTTACCGCGGGACGGAAAGCTGCAGCCGCACAGAAGTAATACGCTACAGGGACACGATCCCCCGGCTTCCTGCCGGGAAAAAGGTCCAGATATCGCTCGACGGAGGAACGAGAGCAGGATTCGACCAGGTGCTCTTCTTCAAACCACCGTTCGGTCCATACCCTGCAGAGTTAAAAGAAACGTTTCCAATCGGCCAGAGCGAACTGCCCGACTGGGATGAGGATATGGTACGTGCGGGTTGCATCGGAATTATTGTGTATATGGAGAGTAATCCGGGGACAGATGTCACCATCTTCTGTACCCGGGAATGGTACGACCTCGTCAGGCAGACGGTCCCACAGGCAGAGGTGAAATGTGACAACATTTGAAGTAAAAAAACGTGACGGGCTTGCACGGAAAGGGATTTTCATCCAGGATGAAGTCAGGACTGACACCCCGTCAGTAATAGATGCGGAAACGGTTTTTCCGTCCTTATCGGAATGCACCTCCTGCAATATCCCTCTTTCTGCAGGAAAGGAATTTACCAAAATGTACGAGTGGTGCGGGGAGGGCCAGCCGGTCTGGGTCCACCCCGAGGGTTCGTGTGCCCCGGATCACGGTGATGTTGTTCTTGTCCGGAACTGGCATACCGCGTCAGGGAACCCGCGGAACTATGTAAACTGGCTGATCGCCTTAAAAAGCCGGGTATGTCCTGATGCTGCGTGGTATGCACCCGCTGCCGCACTTCCGTCAGATATTGCGATCCTGTGCTATTCGGGGTTTGATTTCTTTGACTTTACCGGTGTTGACCTCTGCTCGGTCCAGGGGAAGTTCTGCCTGCCCGAGGGAAATTTTTCCGGAGATCTTCTTTTGTCAGGAGTCTGCACGTGCAGGGGGTGCGAGCAGGGGGACCTCCAGACACACAACCGCATGGCCCTGTTACGGGAAGTTGCACTTGTGACGAAATATATCGGCATGGGGCAGCTCCGGGAGCTTGTCGAATCGCGGTGCCGGCTGCATTCGTGGCAGGTTGCAGTCCTCCGCCACCTGGACAACAACTACCCGTTTATTGAAAAATCTGTCCCGGTTGTAAGGGATTGTGCTCTTGGTGCCACCACCGCCGAGACCTTAAACAGGGTCGAGGTGAGGCGTTTTGCCGACCGTGTGATTGGCCGTTATGTCCCGCCGGAGGCGGACGTGACCGTGCTCCTGCCATGTTCAGCAAAAAAACCGTATTCTCTCTCGCAGAGTCACCGGAGATTTGCGCAGGTAATCAACAGCAGGGCACTGGAACTGATTGTCACCTCGCCGCTTGGCCTGGTCCCGAGGGAACTGGAAAACATCTATCCGGCCGCACACTACGATGTCCCTGTTACCGGGCACTGGGATGCAGAGGAGAAGGCCTTTCTCTCCTCTGTTCTTGCACGTTACTTTGAGCGTCACACGGAAAGCCGGTATATCGCACACCTCGGGGGCGGAGCCCTTGACGTGGTTATGATGGCTGCAGAGCGTACCGGGACTGAAGTGGAGATTACATGCGATGGTCACCCCACCTCACCGGAATCACTCCAGTCCCTTGAAAATGCATTATCCGGCTTGAAAAAGGTCAGGCATAATCTCGTGCGCGGTACCTGTTCGTGGCAGTTTGACTGCGTCCCTGATATTAAGGGTATGACAATACGGGGAAGATATCCTGAAATTACAGTTATGAAGGACAGGACCCCGCTTTTTTCCCTCGATACCGGCACCGGGCTGCTTAAGCCCACATTTGCCGGCTGGGAATACATCAGTTCCGGGTACCGCGTCTATATAGACGATTTTGTTCCCCAGGGAGACATTCTTGCACCCGGGGTGAATGGTGCGGACCCGGCTATCCGGGAGGGAGATGAGGTCCTTGTTATCGGCCCGCGTGCACTTGCCACCGGAAGAGCTTCGATGAACGCCGAAGAGATGGAACGGTCGGCCCGCGGCGTTGCGGTCAGGGTGCGTAAGATAAAGAATGTCAAGATGCAATAGATGTGAGAATCAAATCAGATCCGATAAGGAGTGAACCTTTTTGTACAGGGTGGAAGAGACAAAACTGCTCGCAGAACGGGTGTACCAGATGTGGGTGAATGCGCCGCATGTCGCAAGGCACGCCCGGGCCGGCCAGTTTCTCATAATACGAATCGATGAGACCGGAGAAAGGATCCCCCTCACGATTTCTGCAGTAGACGGGGATAATGTACGAATAATTTTCATGGCCGTCGGAAAGACCACGCAGCAGCTTGCGACCCTGAAGGCAGGAGAGACAATCCTGGACGTGGCCGGTCCGCTTGGCAGGCCAAGTGAAATAAAAAAATATGGTACCTGCGTAGTTATTGGCGGCGGGGTGGGAATTGCCAGCACCCCGATTATCGCACGGGAAGCAAAAGAAGCCGCAAATTATGTAATAGGGATAATCGGCGCGAGAAATGCAGACCTTCTCATCCTTGAGGACGAGATGCGGTCCGTCTGCGACGAGCTTTTTATCACGACAGATGATGGATCGAAGGGTACTCACGGTTTTGTTTCCGATGTGCTGAAGGCTGAACTGGAACGGAGGCCGATTGACTGCATATGGATAATCGGGCCTGCAATCATGATGAAGGTGACCTCAAATGTCACGCGCCCATACGGGGTAAAGACCTTTGTAAGCCTTAATCCCATCATGGTCGACGGGACCGGGATGTGCGGCTCATGCCGGGTTTCAGTCGGTGGCGAAACAAAGTTTGCATGCGTGGACGGTCCCGAGTTCGATGCGCACCAGGTGGACTTCGATCTCCTGATGCAGCGCCAGCGGATGTATACCGGGGAAGAGCGCGAATCCCTTGAACGGTATCAGAGCCATGTCTGCAGGTGCGGGGAGAAATCACATGAGTGACCGCCCTGCAGGGGAAAGGGTCCGGGATTTCCGGGAAGTCGATACCGGGATGACCCCTGACGAAGCGATGGAAGAGGCAGGCCGCTGTCTCCAGTGTAAAAAGCCGGGGTGTGTCCGGGGGTGCCCGGTTGGAATTGATATTCCGGCATTTATTTCTGAAATTGCAGCCGGGAATTTTGACCGGGCTGCAGGGATAATCCGGAAAGATAACCTCCTCCCTGCGGTTTGTGGCAGGGTCTGCCCGCAGGAGGTCCAGTGCGAGGGAGAATGTATCCTGAAGGGGAAGGATATCCCGATCAATATCGGCGGGCTGGAACGATTTGCGGCAGACTGGGAACGAACACATGCACCGTCATTTCCCGAAACAGGAAAGCCGACCAGTAAAAAGGTTGCAGTGGTCGGGTCCGGTCCTGCAGGGTTAACGGCAGCCTATGAACTGATAAAGTACGGACATGACGTGACGATGTTCGAGTCGCTTCACCAGGCAGGGGGAGTCCTCATGTATGGAATTCCCTCTTTCCGTCTTCCAAAAGATATCGTGCAGGCCGAGATCGATCAACTCAGGTCGATGGGGGTGAAGATCAGGCTCAACCACCTCGCGGGCAACAGTGTTACCGTGGACGAATTAAAAAAATTCGATGCGGTCTTTATTGGAACAGGGGCAGGGCTGCCATTTTTTATGGGAATTCCGGGAGAGCAGCTGGCAGGTGTGTATTCGGCAAACGAGTTTCTGACCCGTGTCAACCTTATGCATGCGGACAGATTCCCGGAGACAGATACCCCGGTAAAGCGCGGGAGCAGGGTTGTTGTTATCGGTGGCGGGAACGTTGCCATGGATGCAGCGAGAGTTGCACGGAGGCTCGGCGCCCGGGTGAGCCTTGTCTACAGGAGACGCGAGGAGGACCTCCCTGCACGAAAAGCTGAAGTCACGCATGCAAAAGAGGAGGGGATTCTATTTGTCCTGTGTGCAAACCCGGTCAGGATATGTGGTGACCAGTGTGTGACCGGTGTTGAATGCACCCGGATGCAGATGTGCGATCCCGATCAATCGGGACGGCCTGAACCCGTGCCCGTTGAAGGGAGCACATTTTTAATTGATGCAGACCTGTGCATCGAAGCAATCGGGCAGGGACCAAACCCGTTGCTGATCCGGAAGCTGCCGGGAGTTGTGTACGGAAGGAAGGGAAACATCGTCGTTGACGGGGACGGCAGGTCTTCATTGCCGGGATTTTATGCCGGGGGAGACGTGGCCACCGGGGCGGCAACCGTCATCCTTGCCATGGGAAGCGCGAAGAACGCAGCCCGTGCAATCGACCGGTTCCTCCGGGATTGAATTTTTTCTCTTTTTAAAGAATGTTTCATCAGGATTAAATACTCCTGAAACCTCCCCTTTCTTTCACTATTTCCTCTTTCGCCGCACCCGTCATCGTGACACTCCTAGAACTGAAGCTATGCAGTATACATGTGTCCCCATATTGCAAAAGGGACCGTGCTGGGATTTTTAGAAAGGACTACGTTTTACGTGTGGTCAATTTTATTCCAATGTATTGCAATATATGTAACGGCTTTTTCCTCCAAAACCCCGAAAAGATGAACTTCGCTGCCCCCGAAGGGCGCCCCGGCGGCGATTTGGAGACTGTTCACCACTACTTTATAGATTGAGGTTTTGAAAACCCATACAAAACAACCAGGAGGCTTCAAAAAAAAATAACAGACTCACACACCGATCAAACCCTGCCAGCAGACCATCTCGCAGCGGGGTGGGGCAGGGAGGGGTGAGAACCCCTCCTGTCAGAGAAATGGATCGAACATTTTTTTTATCGAAATAAACATTTCAACAAAACCCAAAAAAATCATTTTATTGGATGAGAAAAATCAGAACCGTCTATACTGACATTTCCGGGGGGGTGTCAGATCCCGGTTCACCCTCTTCGCAGTATCCTGATCTCACATTCAGGAATACGCCCGGATAATCCCTTCATAGATACGGGTGGCGTTTTCAAGTGCATTACACCGGACCCGTTCGTCAACGGCGTGCAGGGTGGAGATCTCTCCCGGGCCGTACTCGACAACAGAGAACCCTGAATTCCTGAGGTGACGGGCATCGCTGGCGGCCCATTGCACGATTGGAAAAACGTCTCCGGGATAAATGCGTGAAATTTCCCTGCATGTCACGGCTACGATCTTCTTTTCAGGTGAGGTGATCGAGGGCGGAGAGGCGCCGGAACACGAAGCATTTCCGAAAGGGGCGTGCTTTTTCAGCATTTCAGTCAGCCACCGGATTTCGCATCCCCACGGGACCCTGAGTTCAAGGTCGAGAGTGCATTCCCTGGCAACCACGTTTGGTTTTTCACCGCCTTCTATCCTGCCCGGGTTAAACATGACATGGGTCAGAATTTTTCTGACGTCTGCCATACCAAAGAGGTCTTCCAGTACATCTGCCGATCTCTTTACAATCGGTTGTAGATCTGCTCCGGGATCGAACTCCTGCCTGTGCAGGTCTTCGAGGAAACGGAGCAGCCCGCATGCTTCCATAACGGCGCTGACACCTTTCACCGGGTATAACGAGCCGTGGCCCGGTTCCCCGGAAAACCGGTAGTTCATCCTCAGTAGTCCTTTCTGGCCGATACTCGGGTGAAGTGCCGGTGTCGGCTCAGCAATCAGGCAGTCACAGGGAGAGAGAAGCCCTTCCCCGAGGAGTGACCGTATACCGTAATCCCCCCCTGTCTCTTCATCGCATACAAAACAGAGGTCGCAGGGGAGTTCGTTCTCTTTTTCGACGATCGATTTACATGCCCAGAGCAGCGAGGCGCAGCCGCCTTTCATGTCGGTGGTACCTCTCCCCCATACAAAGCCCTCCGCACAGGTGCCTCCGAAGGGGTCGAACTTCCACCCGTCGGGTTGTGCCGGTACAACGTCAACATGGCCGCAGAGGAGCAGGTTTCCACGCCGCCGGGAGTTAACCAGGTTCCAGCGCCCGCCCGCATTTTCAATGGGGATGGTCCTGATCCCGATACTATCGGTAAAATCCCTGATATAACGGATGATTTCTTCGGTTTTTCCCGGGGGATTTTCGCTCCTTATTTTTACCAGTTCAGAGCATAACCTGACAACATCCATCGGAAGAGGTCACCTTTCAGCTCTTCGTTTCATCTTTGAACTTTTCAAACAGGGTCGAAAGCGATCCTTCCATATAAAGACTTTTTAAGAATTCAGGTTCGAAAAAGTCATCAGTCATCTCAAGAAACACGTGGGGACTGACCGGGCTCTTTGAATCCGGGTCAGGTATAATCCGGAAGCTCCTGTACGATGCCCTGTCAGCGGGGTCATAAATACGTCTCCACAGTGTCGGGAGGCGCTCAAATTTATCAGGAAAATTTTCCTTCAGCCAGGAAATAAATCCCGGGAACTTTATCCTGTCTCCTTTCTTCTCCTCGTCAATCCGCCAGCGCATATACTGTGCGGCCATGATATTTTTTGGGGACTGGATATTAAATGCCAGTATCCCTGCGGTATAATCAATATGGGCGAGCGCGTCAATATGGTAAAAATAGAGCACCGGGTGCCAGAGTGAAGGGTCATGGAGCATCAGGGATTTATCATAAAGGTGTTCAAGAACATGGACATATTCCATATTGCTGTTCATAATGAGCTATCATCCGGCAGAACTAAATAAATTCCGAAAATAACAATACTTTCCCGGCCGAAAAAAAGGAACGATTAATTTATTCGTAAAATGGTTTTCTTCGCTGCACGGCTTCGATAAAAAGTGCTTCAAGCTCTTCGCCTGATGCACCCCTGATATCGACATGGTTATCCGCCCGTAATAGACAGGGCTTCAGCTTGCCATCAGAAGTAACCCTCAGGCGGTTACAGTATGCACAAAATTCAGTATTGTGGAGTGGCCTGACAATTTCGACTTCCGCGCCATCGAGGCAGTATTTTTTCCGGTGATGCATGCGGCGGGTAAGGATCTGGTCAGAATGCGTTGAAAAGTACTCTTCAAGACTATTGATCGCCTGGTGATACTGGCAGTCGCGGAAGTCCATCAGTTCGATAACCTGGAGGATGAGGTTCCTGTTGCCGCGGATAAAACGCAGAAAATCGTCCATTTCATGGTCGTTTATGTCTTTTAACATCACCATGTTAATTTTTATCGGGGTGAGGCCCGCAGCATCTGCCGCATCAATTCCCTCGAGCACATCACCAAGGACATCTTTGCCGGTAATTTTTTTGTAGGTCCCGGGATTAAGGCTGTCAAGACTGACATTCACCCGGGAAAGACCTGCAGATTTCAGGTCAGGTGCGATATCCGCAAGAAAGGTCCCGTTGGTGGTCATCGATGATTCCATGCCGGCGGGAACCGATTCGATAATCTCACACACATCGTTACGCATGAGGGGTTCTCCACCGGTGAATTTTATACTCCTGATTCCGAATTTACCGGCGACCCTCATTATCTCCGCAATTTCCTCTGCGGACATCTCTGCTTCCGGTTGTATCTCCCCTTCTGCATGGCAGTAAAAGCAGTTCAGATTGCATGAAGGGGTAAGGCTTATTCTTAAGTTCGTGACCGGACGGTCATAGGGATCTTTCAGTCTCATGTAGCTGACCTATAAAATTCTTGGCAATGATGTAGATCTCTGTGCTTCCCTTCCGTGAAGCCTTGGTTTTAAAAGTCTTCACCGACAGGAATTGTTCTTTCACACGGTTCAGGAGTATGTGGAAATCCTCGCCCTGGAACGATTTCACTAAAAAATTGCCTCCCGGCTTCAGCAGCGTAACTGCAAAATCAAGGGCCATTTCACCAAGGCCGATGGCGCGGGCCTGGTCATAACTCCGGTGACCAGAAAGTTTTGGAGAAGCATCAGATACAACCACATTTACGACTCCGACGAGTGCCCTGACCTGTTCCCTGACCGATGGCTCTGTCAGGTCGCCGACAATTGTCTTTACCCCTTCGAGAGGGGGGATCGGCGAGAGGTCGATGCCGACAACGGTGCCCTGCGTCAGTGACCGGATTACCTGGAGCCAGCTTCCGGGCGCTGCGCCGAGATCCACGACATTGTCATCATCGCGAATAATTCCATGACGTTCCTGGACCTCTGTTAATTTATATGCAGCGCGGGAGCGATAGCCTTCCTTCATTGCACGTGTATAGCAGCTGTCCTTTCCCCACTGAGAACCCATTCGATACAAACTCCCTGTTAACCTCCCAGCGGAGGCAGAATGAAATAAGATATTATTAAAAATATGATTGTATAGTTTATACTAATAATATAAGGGGTGTATGATGTTAAAAGCAACGATTGATGCAGATATTCTAAAGGAGTCTATCGATGCCATATCGGCGTTGGTCACCGAATGCAGACTTCACACCGATGAGACCGGTATCAGCACCCGGGCAGTAGATACCGCAAATGTCGCCATGATTTCGCTTCATTTAAAGGCGGAAGCGTTTGAATCGTTTGATTCAACACAGAGTGAACTGGGTCTTGATATTGCAAAAATCAAAAATATTTTTGGGATGATGGGGAAAGAAAACCTTTTATCGCTTGAACTCCCGGATGAAGGGCATAAACTGAAGGTAAGTTTTGAAGGATACCAGTATTCCATTACCCTTCTTGACCCGAACACCATCAGGAAAGACCCGAACATTCCGAATATCAACCTGCCCGGCAAGGTCGTGCTTTCCGGGAGCGAACTGAATAATGCAATAAAAGCAGCTTCGGTGGTATCAGATAAGATTGCCCTGGGCATCGATCCTGCAACGCAGACCTTTTTCATGGTTGCAGAAGGCGATACCGATCACATCCGCAGGGAATTCGGGAAAACCGAGGTTAATTTCATAAATGGCGTGGAAGCCCGTTCTCTCTTTTCCCTTGATTATTTAAAGGACATGGGGAAGGTTATGAGCAGGGCAGAAGAGGTGGAAGTATCGCTTGGAATTGATCACCCGGCCAATTTCTCGTTTTTCATAGCTGGCGGAAACGGACATGTGGAGTACCTCCTCGCACCCCGTATCGAGGCTGATTAATGAGGGTCGCCCTTGACCTGAAAGATTTTGCAAAATATCCTTTTTTAAAAGAATCACAGCAGTTTATCGGTAGCTATTCGGACTCCATTGAAGAGTTCATCCAGACGAACCCGGGAAAGATCGCGTTGCGATACGCGCTCGGCAGAGTCAGGGATGCACTCGGGGACCAAAAAAACCGTGAAAATGAGTCTTTATCTCCCGGATCAGACAGCTTTGGAGTAAAACTGGCTGTTGCAAGCTATGCGATTGCACGGATACTGGTATCATGCCAGAACGACCGCTCACTGATCGAGAGGCTTACCCGCTTCGAGGCGCAACGGGCCTATTCGTTTCTTATTGACGAGGAAGAAGCCAAAAAGGAGTATGTTGCAGGGAGCGTGGGAATCGATATCAGGAGCCCTGAATTACCTCTTATCCGGTATGTTGAAACGGTATCCGGGCTCCGCGACGATCGGTGGAGGCTGATTAACCGCGAGGTCAGGGCCGGTATGGTTGCGGTGACCAGTGAAGAGATGGATGAACTGGTCAGGGAACAGATCCGGGTTCTCTTAACCCGGCAGCTTCCGTTAAGGGTCCCGGACAGGATCTGTCATCTTTTAGGGCCCGTACTTGAACAGATTACTGTTGCATACCAGAAGCAGATGCTTGAACAGTTCGGGACGGTCGAAGAAGACTCTTTTCCCCCCTGCATCCAGGCGATACTTATGGCGCTCACATCAGGTACAAATATTACTCATGCAGGTCGCTTTGCAGTGACCGCATTTCTCCATAATATCGGCATGGATAACAACAAGATCATTGAATTATATTGCCGGGCCCCGGATTTTGATATTTCAAAGACGATGTACCAGGTTGAACATATATCGGGGAGAGGAGGCACTGAATATACATCGCCGTCCTGCGCGGCGATGCGGACGAACGGACTGTGCGTGAAACGTGACGCTCTCTGTGAGAAGATAGGGCATCCGCTCAGTTACTATAAACTAAAGAAAAGAAAGGGTAAACCCGGTAGCTCCTAAGTGATCTTCTCGTTGATAACGTACCCCGCTCCGCTCATTGCAATGATGAAGGCAACAATCGCGATGAGATACGCGATCCCCATATTCTGAATCAGATCAGGGAGGAAAATGACCAGTACTAAAAAGAGGATAAAACTCCCAGCCGCAGAGAGAATATCCATAAGCCGTGGATCCATACCATATATTGTCGGCATACATGCTGATATCTGTATCCGTGATTGCGGCGTGTGCCCCGGCCCGGGCGCAGTCCACACCCTGCAGGGCGAGGTACCGGTTTTTGGGATCCATAAGAAGAATGGAAGTGAATTATGAGTGACCACGAACGACAGGAGGTCGTTGATTCTCTACGGCAGGCAGTAGCTTTTTTAGAACGATCCATGAATGGAGCGCTTGTTCCTGATTCGGGGTCAAATATTGCATATGCAACTTCAGGGGCACGGGACCTGCGGGATGTTGCAACAATACAGGGAAGAATTGTGCGCAACGGAGATTGCATAGCAGTGACGGGCCTGCCATCGTTTGGGGAGTGTGACGAGGTTGCAGGGATTGTCCTCACCGCGATGAAATTTGACCCGGAGATCAGGAGTGCCTCAGTTATCAGGTATTCACAAAAAACCGTGGAGATATTAAAAGACCTCTTTTATGAGGTATGTTCGTTTGACAGGGCACGGGAGCCCCCCGGTATCAGTACCATGGACTGGGGCGTTGCATCGTGCTGCCGTGGAGGAGTCCCGGATGCGATCTTTGATTGTGGTGCACCCGGGAAAGAGGCTGTTATCAGGGTTTTTGCAGAAAATCCTGTTGATCTGGCCAGTATTATTGGAAAGATCTGCAGCAGGGAATAATTTTTTTCGCCCTTCCCCGGATTTGAGATAAATAGAGTGAAAAATCAGGGAAAAGAGGAATATTTATAATGCTTTTTTGATTCAGAGTTTTGGAAAGAGATGAAATGCGTAAAATTATTTTTTGGCTCTCCGCAATTTTTGTGTGCCCTGTTGTATTCCCATTTACGCAACAGTATACGAGGGCGGATGTCCGTACACCTCCGGCAAGATGAACGTCGCCGCCCCGATAATACCGCGAAGGCTAAAGCCTTTCGAATCCGGGGCGACTATTCAGTCGCCAACGAAAGAGTACGATATACGAGATAAATAATATCTTTTGAGTTATTTGATGAAACGCCGGCGATTCAGGTGACTATTTACCCCTACCTTAACGATTCAGGGTTCCATCAACCCCTACAAAACAGCGAAGAGGCTTATTTTTAGCTCCTTTCGTTTGACGGACATAAAAAGGGACCAGTCCGAATGAAAACATGCCTCCCCGGCCCTTCCTGCAGCGTGAGATATCTGATAGTGAGCATTCCCCGGAACACAGGAATAATTTCCACTATTCTGCCGATACCGGATGTTCCAGTCCTGCCCGGTTATAAAGAATATTCAGGGGATTTTTCCGGGGCATGAAGATGGGTGTTCTATTCTGCTGTCGGCTGCATTTCAACGGTCTTTTTTAATATATCTTCAAGCACTCTGAGCCTTTCCGCCTCGGGTGTTGAGATACAGACTCCTTCGGGACCGTATACCGGTTCGAGAAGAGAGCAAAACGCTTCCTGGGCTTTTACAATTCTGGTAAGACGGCAATATTCTTCAACAAAGTTCCGGGGGATTCCGCTTTGAACTGCATGTTGTGCGTTTGCACGAACTGCTTCTTCCCGCTCGAAAGACTGGCGCACCCGCCCGAGGAGTTCCTTGTGATCAACGGGTTTCATGATATACCCGTCAATGAGCGGGGTATAGCGTTCTGCCTCTTCAGGGGTGGGCTGTTTTGCAGTCAGCATTATCACCCGGATCCCGTTGTATTCCGGATTTTCCCTGATATGTTCAAGCGTACTCCAGCCGTCCATTGGTTTCATCATGATGTCGAGGAGGATAAGATCGGGTTTTTTTTGCATGATGGAGGTCAGGCATTCCGATCCACTATAGACGCCATGAACGAGGTATCCCTCCATTTCCAGCATTATCTGGTACAACTCTACGATGGCTGCGTTATCATCTACGATCAGAACGCTATGTGTCATTTTTTCAACCAGTTATTCGTATCTGCAGGGAGTGTGCAGAAAAATTGTCACATCAGTGAACGTATCAGGGACGAGCATGGTATGCCTGCGCCGGACTGATTATTGGTATCTCATAATACAAACTTTTCGCTTGCAGGTGAGAGTCAGTGTGTCCACATTCATCAGGTATGGTTCCCGTTTCACCGGAATGTTTTCCTGTCAGGGGGACAACCATACCTGCACCAGTGGAATGCAAAGGGTCATTCATCCGGAATGGACTTGTCCCGCCTCTCATTTTTCCGGTTTAACCTGCCCATACGTTATATTCTTAAAGTATTATCGCGCATAATAATAGATAACCGAGAGGACAGATACATGGGAATTAAGCCATCCTATATCAAAACGGTCGGCGTGGAACTTCTAACCAGGTACGGACCAAGATTTTCCAACAGTTTCGACGAGAACAAACAGATTGTAACTGAAGTAACGACAATTGAAAGCAAGCGGGTCAGGAACCGGGTCGCCGGGTACGTCACAAGAAAGATAAATACAGGAAGACACTCATAATCCTACGTATGTTCGAGGGAGTGCTTCCGGCAATAATTACCCCTTTTCAAAGAAATTCTGCAATGGATCTGGACCTTGAAGGTCTGCGGTCAAACATCGAATTTCTTCTCTCGCAAGGCATTCATGGAATTGTACCCTGTGGATCGACCGGCGAATCTGCGACACTAAGTTTTGAAGAACATGATCAGGTCATAGCAACGACCATCGATGTTGTTGACGGGAAGATTCCGGTACTTGCCGGGACCGGCTCAAATAACACCGCAGAGGCAGTCCGGCTGACAAAGGCTGCAAAAGACCTTGGTGCAGACGGTGTCCTGGTCATCAGCCCGTACTATAACAAGCCGAACCGTTCCGGCCTCATAAAGCATTATGAGACCCTGGCTGACCTCGATATCCCGGTTGTGATGTATAATGTCCCGGGAAGGACAGGGCAGAACCTGCTCCCGGACCTTGTGATTGAACTTGCAGAGCACCCGGGAATTGCGGGAATAAAGGAGGCAAGCGGGGATATTGCACAGGTATCACGTATCATCGAGGGGACGCTGGACCTCGATTTCCAGGTGATATCGGGTGATGATGCACTCACCCTTCCAATTCTTGCGCTTGGCGGAGGCGGGGTCATATCGGTTGCGGCAAATGTCCAGCCTGCACGGATGGCAGCGATGTTTGACTATTTCTGTGAGGGGGACCTTGAAATGGCCCTCGACCTCCATTATGAACTCTCGCCCCTTTTCAGGGCGATGTTTATTGATACAAATCCTATTCCTGTCAAGAAAGCAGTTGAACTGATGGGGATGGCGGCAGGCCCGGTGCGGCTCCCGCTGGACGAGCTTGATGCAAAGAAGACGGCACAGTTGTCAGAGGTGCTGGCGACCTATGATTAAAGTGGCGGTGTGCGGGGCCCTTGGCAGGATGGGCATGACTATCGGGAGAATAGTGAATGAATCTCCGGAGTTACAGCTCGTCGGGGGAGTTGACTTAAAACCTGGTTCGTTTTACGGCGTCGATGTTTTTGAATCGTCTAAAATTGACGATTTTCTCGCTTTGGCAAAACCGGATGTTGTTATCGATTTTACCATAGCAGCCGCGGCAGTTGAAAATATCAGGGCCGCTACCCGGCATAATGCAAGCCTTATCGTGGGGACAACCGGTTTTTCAGATCTCCAGCGTGCGGAAATTGCAAAAGCGATAGAGGGGCACGTGCCTGCGGTTATTTCAAGCAATTTCAGTATAGGAGTAAATATTTTCTGGCAGCTTGTAAGGGAGGCAGCAAGGCTTCTCCCCGAATATGATATCGAGGTGACCGAAGCCCATCACCGCTATAAAAAAGACGCACCGAGTGGCACTGCAAAGACAATTCTCCAGATCCTTGATGAAGAACTCGGGGAGAAGAAGAAACAGTACGGCAGGGAGGGAATGATGGAGAGGGGCAGTGAGATTGGTGTCCATGTCATAAGGGGCGGGGATATCGTTGGTGACCATTCGGTTCTCTTTGCAGGTAATTTCGAGACGATAGAGCTTGCACACAGGGCTTATGACCGGTCTGTCTTTGCCCAGGGCGCGGTAAGAGCAGCTCACTGGGTCGTGGGGAAACAACCTGGTATCTATGGAATGAGCGATGTCCTGAATCTTACCGGGAAATCCGCCAGATAAAATAGTAAAATAGAAACCTATTTGTTTTTAGTTTACGAAGTTTTAAGTGAAGTGCTACTATGACCGCAATAGTTGATAAGGAAAAGTGTACGGGCTGTGAAACATGTGTTGATGAATGCCCGGCAGCGGCAATCACAATGGAAAAAGAAAAAGCGAAAATTGATCCTGACCTGTGTGTTGACTGCGGGTCCTGTGTGGATGTCTGTCCTTCAGAGGCGATTTCCCTCGAATAAAAATCAAACGTTTTAATAACTTCTGTGCTGTAGCTATTTTTAATTATGATAAATGTTGGAGTGCTTGGTGCTACAGGAGCCGTAGGTCAGCGATTTGTACAGCTCCTGGCTGAGCATCCCTGGTTCAATTTAGGGACGCTGACGGCCTCAGATCGGAGCGCAGGGAAACTGTATAGTGATGTTGTCAACTGGAGACTGGATGTGCCTTTTCCAGAAAATCTCGGTGATATCAGGATCAGTCCCACTACCGTCGAAAGCCTGAAAGATGTGGATCTTGTTTTTTCCGCATTACCGGCAGATATCGCGTATGATGTTGAGCTGGCGTGTGCGAATGCAGGAATCGGGGTGTGCAGCAATGCGAGTTCGCACAGGATGGGCCCGGATATACCCCTGGTAATACCTGAGGTAAACCCGGATCATCTCGGTCTTATTGATGTCCAGCGTGACAGTGGCAGGGACGGCTTCATCGTGACAAACCCTAATTGTTCCACAATCGTCCTGATGATGTCACTCGCACCACTGAGAAAGTTTATGTTTTCGGATGTAAAAGTTGCCACTATGCAGGCGATATCCGGAGCGGGGTTCCAGGGTGTGCCTGCGATGGGGATTTTTGATAACATTATCCCCTACATCGGCTCTGAAGAGCAGAAGATGGAGACGGAATCATTAAAAATAATGGGGACGCTTGACGGAAATTCGGTCCGGATGGCGCCGTTCCGTGTCAGTGCGAGTTGTCACCGGGTTCCGGTTATCGACGGCCATACCATGGCGGTATGGACCGATATCAAGGAACCGGTAGATGTAGTGAAAAAGGCATTCAAGGAGTACATTCCGCCGATCAGTGACCTTCCTACCCAGCCTGCGAAGTCATTACAGTACCTGGATGAGCAGGACCGGCCACAACCGCGCCTCGATCGCATGAGGGGCAACGGGATGACCGTATCGGTGGGGAGAGTGCGTGAAGGTATCAGGTACGTCACTATGGGACACAATACCATCCGTGGTGCTGCCGGGGCCTCGGTAATGAATGCAGAATTGATCTACACCAGGAAATATCTCTGAAGGGGGGAAGATCATGCTTAAGGATAACACAGTATTCGTCGGAAACAAGCCAGTTATGAACTATGTACTTGCAGTTGTAACACAATTTAACAATGGTGCAGATGAGGTAGCGATTAAAGCACGGGGGAAGGCAATATCAAGGGCAGTTGATACTGCAGAAATTGCCCTGAACCGATTCCTTGACGGGGTTGCGAAGAAAGAGATCGTTACTTCGACAGAGATTATCGATACCGACAGCGGGAAAACCAACGTTTCAAGTATCGAAATTGTCCTTTCAAACCTGAGATGAAATCTCCTTAAAAGGACCTGCAATGCCCGGGGGGGCCGGATCCAGTCCATTTTTTCCTGTGAGTACGGGAAGAAATCTGGCTATATATCGATATTTTACGAATAAATCTGATTTTTAACGGCTGATTGAGATTTGGTCTTTACCAGAAAGGATATATGATGCAGAATCGAATATATTCCACAATGAGAGGCATAGCCACCGCAGTACTTGCTGTTTTTTTGGTGAGTGTGGTAACACCGGTACTTGCGGTGAATGACGAAAAATATGGATATATAACCATAGAGAATGTGGATATTTCCCTTGAAAAAGGGAAGGCAAATATTAATGTAAATTATTCACTTGATGAACCGACCCGTGTAATCGTTCTTCTACTTGGAAAACAGGACTTAAAAAACAAGTTGTTAAAAATCCTCAATTATGACGATGCAACGGTGAAAAATATTGATATGAACCGGGCAGAACTGGTTGTTGAAGATGTGTCCTACAATTACGGGCGGGGAATTTACTGGTTCCCGCACCATCAGTTCAATGTAATGGTCCCGACGTTACGTATCACAACACCCCAGCTTTCGCGTGAATTTACTCTTACCAACGAGATTCCGAATGGCATCGGCTATTTTGATAATTAAATTGTAATATCTGCGTATTTATTTTTCAGATACATTTCCCAGGCTCTTCGCAGGCAGGGATAATCTGGCGGGGAGGGGGAAATAATTGCGGCCGATACAATGAAAACGTCGTCGCCCCGGAAAATACCGTGAGGCTGCCGCCTTCGACCCGTTGGCGACCTCAAATCTCCGGATTTTATAGATCTTCGCCTCTATCGCCTGGATATGATCTTCCTTGGAGGTGTGATATGTGAAGGCTTTGGCATCCATACCACTCAACACGATACACTTCGCCGCCCCCGGAAATACCACGAAGGCTAAAGCCTTTCGGATCCGGGGCGACTATACCGTCACCAGCAGAGGGTGTGATTATGCGAAAGAAATAACGCCGTATGTGTTGTTTGATTAAACGTCGGTGATTCAGTGACTATTGCCGGTTTTCCGCATTAAAATTTCCGGAACCGGAATTTTCATTCAACCCTTGGGGAAATCATTGACCGATATATGAAGTGTACAATTTTACACCGCCATTCGAACACACATAGAAGGG
>JBFYKV010000048.1:0-10941 GCA_041305745.1 Methanoregulaceae archaeon
GGGGTGGAGCTGGTGAAACAGCCCCAGACCCGGTATATACTGGAGAATTTCGGCCATCTTACTCCTCCCCTTCCCTGCAGGTGTCAGAAATGATCCGCCCGTGCTCCATCCTGACAACGCGGGCTGCACACTCCTCTGCAATCTCCCTGCTGTGCGTTATCATGATGATGGTATGGCCATTCTGCTGGAGTTGCTTTAAGATCTCAATGATCTCACGTGATTCGGTCCCGTCGAGGCCGGTGGTCGGTTCGTCGAGGACCAGTACTGCCGGCTGCATAGCAAGGACGCAGGCGATAGCCAGCCGCTGCCGCTCTCCCCGCGAGAGCCACCGGGGGTACAGGTCACGGGCACCGGAGAGGCGGACCGAGGAAAGAGCATTCGAAACGACGTTCTCACGGTCAGGTATGCCGAGGTTGTCCACGCCAAAGGCGACCTCGTCGAATACCGAGTCTGCGAAGAACATGTGGTCAGGGTTCTGGAATACCAGCCCGACCGAATGGGCAAGGGTTGCAACCGGTGCTGTCGCTGCGTTCCTGCCGTCGACAACAACCTTCCCTTTGCCCGGCCTGAGCAGGCCGATGAAATGCTTGACGAGCGTGGTTTTTCCCGAACCGTTTTCACCAACTATCGCAACAAATTCACCGGGATAGATATTGAGGTCAACCCCTGCGAGAGCCTCTCCCTCCCCATAACTGAATCTCAGGCCTTCGGTGTGAATTACCGGTGTAAGACTGTCTTTTTTCACGCAGCCGTTCCTGATGCCTGAAAAATCCGGTATAAGGATCCGGCGGGAGACCTCGTCTTCGAGCACATTGGCGGGAATCCCTTCGGTACGTATTTTACCGTCTTCGAGGATGACCAGCCTGTCAACAAGGTCAGCCATCTTCCGGTACTTGTGTTCAACGAGAAGGATTGTCTTTCCCTGTGCCTTTAAGTCCTTGAGGAGGCTTACAATGTTTTCAGTTCCCTGCTCGTCAAGTTCTGAGGTTGGTTCGTCAAGGATCAGGATATCTGTCCCGAGTGCAAGGGTGGTGGCAAGAACAACCCGCTGTTTCTGGCCGCCTGAAAGGGCATGGGGCGGGCGGTCCCTGAGCGATGTCAGCTGCGTGACATCAAGCACGCGTGCAAGCCGGTCCTCGACCTCTTCGGCCGAGAACCCCCGGCGTTCGAGGGCAGAGAGGATCTCTTCTTCCACCGTTGTAAAGATCAGCTGCGAGTCCGGGTCGTCAAAGAGGATCCCGACGTTTGATGAGATATCAGAGAGATCCCGGTAGTCCCGGACATCTTTTCCGGCAACGAGGATCCTTCCCGCTTTCTTCCCGCCGTATTCATGCTCGAGAATGCCAGCTGCTGCAAGGCAGAGTGTGGTCTTTCCGGAACCCGAATGGCCGCAGACCATGACACACTCCCCTCTGGCGAGGTCAAGTGACAGGTCCGACACTGCCTCCCTTGTAGTCCTGGGGTAGGAATAGCTGACAGACTCGAGCGTGATCATTCCTGTCCCCGCATAAGTACCCGGCTGGACGGGAAGTACAGCACCTGGACGATAACTGCGTTAAATACCGCGGTGATGACTACGATCGGGACAAAGACGATGATGAAGTTCATCAGGTTCCCGTTGTACTTGGCCAGTATGGTCGCACCGACAAAGGCGATTGCAATGATTGCAAAGGAAAAACCGCTCGCAAGTGTCGTTAAGAAGGTTACAATGGTTGGTGCAAGTCTGGTCCGGTTTTTCAGCACTGCATACAGCCCTACGCAGACAAGTGCACCGATCGGTTCACTCACGAGGTTTGCAGGCGGAAATATCGAGCTTGAGATAAGCATCGACAGTATTCCGGCGACGATCCCGATGCCGAGGGCCTCGTAGACCTTAGGCCGGATAAGGATGATCGCAAGACAGTAGAACGCTATCACCATGTTCGGGGTGAGCGGCGTATGAAGCATGGCGAGGAAATAACGGAGTATGGCTCCGACCGCCAGCAATATTCCAACTATGGCTATATCTCTTGATTTCATGGGTATCAGTCTGGTAAAGTTCAAAGTGTGTGTTTTTTATTCATAATCGATACAAAAATCTGATAAAAGAGGAATCACCAGCGCTCAGGCACCGGAAAGCAAACCATTCCTTTCCGTATACCTGGTCCTCTCCCCGGTTGTGTGCAGGTGTTCTGGAGCTGATGGGCTTTCATTCTCTTCGTTCTCCGGTACGATGAGGACATCATCATACTTTGATGTATATTGTTATACATCCGTGTATAAAAATGTATTTTGTTCTCTCCGCACGGCGTAACAGGGGTACTGAGGTGTGTAAGGCTTTGTACTTACGTTCCGGCAAGTCTTCATATTCAATGAGAAATGAACAATGGCATAGGAATGACGGAGTAATCATTCGTGAACCCATATTACCCGAAGAACAAATCCGGACATATATCTGGTTTAAAAACAGGTGTCCCGGCCCGGCGCCGCGCACGCATGAATGTGGTGCAGATTACCTGCTTCTGCATTGTCGCTTTATTTTTTATTGCCGGTGCCGTATCAGCACACAGTCCGCAGGACGTGCAGTTCTCCTACCATGAAATGACCGGAAACCTCTCTGTTTCCATAACACACGTCGTGGATGCTCCCCTCGCCCACCACATTAAGGAAGTGATAATAAAAAAGAACGGGGTGGTCATCAGGACTGAATATTACGACACCCAGCCTTCAGCGTCCCTTCCGTTTACCTATAACTACATGGTCCCGGTCAGCCCCGGTGACGTGCTGGATGCTACAGCGGTGTGCAATATTGCAGGGTCAGCATCCGCACGCTTAATTATTCCAGGAATGGCCCTGACCGGAACGGAAACGTCTGGTTCCCCGGCGAGCAGTGGTCCTTCTCCGGGGGAATCCGT
Organism: Methanoregulaceae archaeon; assembly: GCA_041305745.1. Taxonomy (GTDB): domain Archaea; phylum Halobacteriota; class Methanomicrobia; order Methanomicrobiales; family Methanospirillaceae; genus UBA467. The sequence goes on from JBFYKV010000048.1 coordinate 2,895, forward strand.
TTATTCGCTCCTCTGGCCTTTCCATGCCTTTTTTATGATAACAGGGTTTTTACTCCTGCTTTCTGCGGTGATTATTGCACAGGCAGGTAAAAAAACCGGGAACTGGTTTAAAAAGCACAGGATTCTTGCGGCAACAGGAGTCTCTCTTGTTGTTATCGCGTATATCATCGCGTTTTCGATGCTTTCCCTGTCAGGTTCGGGACACCTGCGGTTCCCGCACTCGTACACAGGTATTGTGATCCTCCTCCTTGCAGTTATAACTCTTGCCCTTGGCATATTCAGGAACAGTACAAAGGCATATAGAGTGCAGGTCCGGACCGTTCATATCTGGCTGGGCCGGCTCCTCCTTTTCCTTATGGCGCTGAATATCATCATCGGGCTCCTGCTTACCGGCATCCTGTAACTGCAGGAATACATTTTTTTTTGGAAAATTTCACTTTCACCCCGCCTGCTCTTCACCCTTTTGACCCTGCCCGATCCAGAAGGATGCGCAATGGAGTTTGACCTGCACCCTTCCGTCACCCTCAGGACAGGCACGTTCAGCGCCGTCATTGCGCCTGAAGAGTGTGTGCTTGCCGGCATGAACACCAGCCGGGTGCTGCGGCGGTTCCTGTTTCTCTACCTGTGCGGGGACTCGTCCAGGCTCCTCCAGGGAATCGACCGCTCATCAGTGCAGATGGAGGTGCGCCGTGCCGTTTCGGTATCGGCGCTGACCGGCCTGATCAGGGGGGCGTACCACACCATCATCTTTGCAGAACACGACCCCGCGATCTATGAAGGGGATGAAGAGGCGATGGACCGCGTTGCAGATGCACTGCACGCTGCAGGTGAACGGGCCCTTGTAGCCCTGTACGCACCGGTATCTGACCCGTCGTTCGAGCGGCTCTCGCGGAAGGCGGACCGGGTTTTTCACATCACACCCGTGTGGCCACCGGCTGCAGCGGTCAGGAAGCCTGCCAGGATACGACACCCCTCCGCGACGGGAATAGGACAGACAACGCTGGAGGGGATCTGAACGGGCCGGAGTTTTGTCAGCGTCAGGATGGGGGTGAAGGCAGTCGCAGAACGATGGACGCGTGCGGCACGGTCTATGAACGCAGAGGACCGGAAATATGCCCTTCGAATCGTGGATATGGCAAAAAAACATTCGAGCGAGGCGTTCTATGCGCTGGACGACCCACTCGAGGCGGCGTGCCTCTCGGTACTCGTCGAGATCCTGAAGGAACAGGGACGATTACAGGCACAATTACAGGATCAGGGATTGGAACAGGGAGAAGGACTGCAGTCACAGGGACGATCGCGGTTGCAGGAACAGCTGCGGGAACAGTTGCAGGAACCGCCACAAGAACAAGATCAGGAACAGGGACGATTACAGGCACAGTTACAGGATCAGGGATTGGAACATGAGCAGCCGGATGTGGATTACTGATACCTGCTACCGCGACGGAAAGGTAGAGATATGGGAGAAGGGGGAGGCAGGGTCAGGGATACATCACCGCACGGTGGACTATTCCCCGCCGTTCTACCTTCACCTTCCCGACCCCCACTCCCACTGGGAACTCATTGATGCCCTGGCGGCCTGCTACAGGGTGGATGAATGCACGTTTAACACGGTATACGGCGGACTGGAGGGCTGGCGGATTTATGCGGGGAGGGACGTTGCCGATGCAATAGAGCAGCAGACCAGGTTTTCAGCCCGGATCTACAATGCAGATCTCAGGGCTGACCAGCGGTACATGGCTGAGCAGGGGCTGGTTCCCTGTGCACAAGAGACGGAGGAGCGTTTTTCCACCGATTTTTCGATGCCGTTTCAGGTCATGGAAGTGACGGTCCGGGATAACCCGTTTGGTCGGGGCCCGGTCTCCTGCATGGAAGTGACACACGAAGGTCAGGACCGTCTTTCCGGAAGCGAGAAGGAGGTCATAGCCGGGCTGTCCGACCTTGTCGGCTCATATGACCCTGATGTCATCCTCTTCCCGCTCTCTGACCTCTGGCTGCCCCGCATACTTGCCGGGGCACGCCGTTATTCGATTGATACCGGTATCAGCCGGAGCGGGCGGTTCCGGAAGATGGCGGAGAGATCCTACATGAGTTACGGCCGTACCGAGTTCCGGGCCGGCTCGCTCATCCCGGACGGCAGGATCCTGATCGATACCCGGCAGAGCTTCAATTACCGCGAGAGCGGGCTTTCCGGCATCGTGCTCGGTGCCCGGCTGACAGGACTGTGCCCGAACATGGCGGCACGGTTCACCGCCGGGACCCTTATCTCGACCTACGAGGTATACGAGGCGCTTCAGCGCGGGATAGCGGTCCCGTACCGGAAAAACGATCCCGAATGCCTGCGCCGGATAGATGACCTGAAGAGAGCTGACAGGGGCGGAATGATGTTCCAGCCCTTCCCGGGTCTCTACGAAGACGTGTACCAGATTGATTTCACCTCGCTCTACCCCTCGGTTATCGTGAAGTACAACCTCTCCCCCGAGACGCTGGCGTGCCCGGGACAGCCCGGGTTTCTGCCAGGGGTGCTTGCACCTCTCCTCGCGCTGCGGAGGGAGACAAAGCAGAGGAAGGGGACAGACCCGTCGTATGCCGGACCTGATTCACTCCTTAAATGGATGCTGGTTACCTGTTTCGGGTATACCGGGTACAAAAACGCAAAGTTCGGGAGGATCGAGGTGCATGAGCGGATCACGGGGCATTCCCGGGATATACTGCTGGCATCGCGTGATATTGCAGAAGAGATGGGATTTTCAGTCATCCATGGCATCGTTGACTGTCTCTGGGTGCAGGGAACAGCGGCAGACCAGCTGAAGGTACGGATCGAGAGTTCGACTGCGCTCCATACCACGCTGGATACCTATGACTGGATTGTTTTTCTCCCCATGCCGGATGGGTTCGGTGCGTACAACCGGTATTATGGCAGGCTTTCCGGTGGCGAACCACGGGTGCGGGGGATCATGGCGAGGAGGCGGGATACCCCGGGATACGTAAAGGCGATGCAGCAGGACCTTATTGCCCTGATGTGCCGGGCGTCAGGGGCGACAGATCTCACCTGCCTTGAAGATGAGGCCCGTGACAGGTATGCGAGGGCGTCAGAAGGGCTCGGTGATGCCCGGCCGGATGAGATGGCAATCCACCGGCAGATCAGCAGGCTGGATTATTCACGACGGTGCCCTGAAGCATCGGCGGTGAAGGCATGCCTGGCGGCGGGCATAGATCCTGTGCCCGGTATGGAGATTGGATACGTCGTGACCGATTCCCGGACATGGGAGGTCGAGCTTGAATGGAAGGCCGCAGGCTTCGATTCGGCATACTACGGGAATCTCCTTGACAAGGCCTGGGATGAGGTTGCCTTCGCTTTCGGCGAGGCAAAAAAACAGGGGGCCTGTTATGAGCAGCAGGTGTAACGGCTCCCGGCAGTGGTGCTTGCCGGATCCAGCGCGGGATCCTGCCATCTTCAGCAGCGGCAGGGTATCAGGAATCCTTCACCACGCGAAAGTCGAGATATCATTTCCCGCCGTATCATAGAGGACGACTGAGTCGTGGTCGTTGTTCAGAACCGGGGAGGGACGTCCCCAGAAAAGGTCGGTATCATTGCTGCTGCCGTTTCCGGCATGAAGTGTGACAGATGAGCCCGGTGAGAGGGTGAGGGGAGCGAAGGCATGGCAACACCCTCCGGATTCACAGAGCGACCACCCGGAAAGGTTTGTGTGTTCCGGGCCGGCGTTGCTGATGACGATGTATTCGCCGTTTACATTCATGCGGTCATCGCCGGCGGCATCATATACGACCGATGCAATGAAGACGCCCGTCCGGGGGGTATCAATGGAGACCGGTGTCGGGAGCGGCACGGTAATACTGCCGGAGTAGCTCCATATGCCAGTTTTTTTCGCAATTGCGCTCTCCTGTATGGCAAGATAAGAACCCTTCCGGTAAAATGTTTCGGCAGTATAGACCCGCGCAAGACCCTCACTGAGGAGGAGTGCACCGGTGTCGGTACCGTCAGGAAGCGTCGTATATGCAAGGAGCCTCCCGTACCGGTCACGGGTGCCTGCCGCGGCATCACATTCAAGGACCACCTCTTTTCCTTCGAGATGTGCTCTCGAAAATTCCGTTGCTACATTCCCCCTCTCTGCAAGATATGCGGTATCGGGAATGTCGCCATATTCCCCAGGGATATTGTCGCCGGCAGCTTTTTCAGGAGTGTCCACGCCGAGCAGCCGTACTTTCTCTGTTGTGCCGTCGATAAAACGGGCCTCGAATGTATCGCCGTCTATGACCCGTTCAGCGGTTGCAGGGTAGGATATGCCGGCCTGGAACCGATCGGTGTGACTATCGTCGCGGGTAACAAGGGTGGTGCAGCCGCCGTACACGATCATGAGCGTGAGGATGCAGAAAAGAATGGAAAGAGTCTGAATATTTTTCCGGATCATTCTATGGAGGTTAGAACCGGTGAGTTAAGACTTTTACTGGCAGTGTGTCGGATCCGCAATGCTCTTCTGTTTCACGGGCAGTAATCAATGTGTGAGTGAGGAGAGGAAGCATGGAAGAGGACTCCGACCGTAAGGATATTTATCAGGAAGCGCTGGAACTGCACGAACGTCACAGGGGAAAACTTGAAATACGTTCCAAGGTGCCGCTCGATACAAAAAGGGACCTTTCCCGCGCATATACTCCCGGTGTTGCCGAAGTCTGCAGGGCAATCCAGAAGAACAGGGACCTTGCCTACCGGTACACGCTCAAGGGAAACAGTGTTGCAATTGTCACCGACGGGTCAGCAGTGCTCGGGCTCGGGAATATCGGGGGATATGCGGCAATACCTGTAATGGAGGGAAAAGCAGTTCTCTTCAAAAAATTTGCCGGAATCGATGCCTTTCCAATCTGCTTTGAGCATTATCATTCGGATCTCGTCGATGAAATAAAGAACATCGCCCCTGTCTTCGGGGGTATCAACCTCGAGGATATTGCGGCGCCGAAATGTTTTGAAGTCGAGGAGGCGTTGCAGGATATCGGTATCCCGGTCATGCACGATGATCAGCACGGTACCGCGATAACGGTCCTTGCAGGGGTTTTGAATGCCTGCAGGGTGACCGGAAAATCGTTTGAAGACTTAAAGATCGTTGTCTGTGGTGCAGGGGCTGCAGGGTACGCAATCTCCCGGTTGCTCCGGTGTATCGGGTACAGCCCCGACGTATGCCAGCGCGTGAATAACCTGGTCGTCTGCGACACGAAGGGGATTATCCACCGCGGGAGAAAAGGGCTGTACGATAACAAGTACAAGTTTATCCTTGCGGACGAGACAAACCCGGAGGGGAGGTCGGGATCTATTGCTGATGCGGTTGACGGGGCTGACGTTTTTATCGGTGTTTCCGGGCCCGGAGTACTGACAGCGGAGATGATTAAAACGATGAATAATGACCCGATCATCTTTGCCATGGCCAACCCGGTACCGGAAATTTATCCTGACGAGGCACGGCAGGCCGGGGCAGGAGTAGTGTGTACGGGAAGGAGCGATTATCCAAACCAGGTCAACAATGCGCTCGCATTTCCGGGAGTGTTCCGCGGGGCCCTCGACGCCTGTGCCACGAAGATCACGGACGAGATGAAGATCGCAGCGGCTCATGCACTTGCAGGATATATTAAAAAACCAAACCGGGAGCATATCCTCCCCAGTGTCCTTGATAAAGGTGTGACACGTGCGATTGCCGACGCGGTCCGTGATGCAGCGATAGCGGTCGGATGTGCACGTACCTTGTGACCGTGACCGGTACTGGCAGTCATTCCGGAGAATGCCCCTCTTTTGACGCCTGCATTTCAGGGGCGGAAGGAAAGAGCGTTCAGGGGATCATCTGCCGATATCTGTAAGGCCCGGTGAGGGGCGCCGAACCGCGGTCCGGGAGTACCTCCCAAAACAGGGCCTTTTTTTGTCGTCTCCCCGTTTCGGCCGGTGTGAAAATGCCTGGTGAATGGACTGACCGGATCAGCTCTCCCTGTAGATCAGCCATACTGCGCAGAGGATGGAGATAGTGGCAATGAAAAAAATGATTGACAGAATATCCGGGGAGATCGCTGCATCCAGGAACCGGAACAGGTCATAGAAGAAATAAATGCCGAAAGTGAGGGCGATGAACCACCCGAATATCTTTTTTTTCTGTAATGCGAGAATGATCCCGAAGGCAAAGATGATCAACTCTATTGCGATGGAAACAGGCAGGAGGTAGAGGTTCAGGTCCATATCTGTACAATTATTGCTCATCTGATCCGTTAATGGTTGCCTGGCGCCGGTTCAGGGTCGGCCTGCAGGTGTTTTTTTAAAAAGATGCTGGGATTCTGACCAGCACGCATCTGCAGGATTGTTTTATAGTTGCGGTGGAGACCTGTCAGCTGCTGAATAGTCTCTCCGCTCACTCTCGTAGTACCAGTCCCGGATCAGCTTTCCGACCTTTTCATCAAGTTCCGGGGACCTCTCCTCGTCTGTTCCGCAGGACTCCCATAATTTCAGGAGGACGGTTATCTCGTCGTCTTTTTTACGGATAATATGTTCAAGGTCCCTGATGCGGAGGCGCAGGTGTTCATTGTCTGCCCGCAGGGTCCCGGGAGAATCGTGAGCAGTCTTTCTCGAAGCAAAATCTATCCGCAGCATATCGCTGATAAAACGGTCGGCACTGTGGATGCCGTCTTGTTTCATTGCCACCAGCATCTCCTCCTCAAGCCCGGGATCGAGACTGATGCATATAATTTTACCCGCTGCCATAGCAATCATGATACTCTCCCGCAGACCCTATCATATTTGTTGTTTTTCTTCACCCCGGTCTTAAGAGGGCACGGGCATGAATTGAGTGGCGGGTGCCTGTATCTGGCAGTGTAATCGCGGATAAGTAACGTATCCCAATGAAAAAAAGCTGAATAAAAATCACCCCCCTTTCCCACCTTGCTTCACCAGCCCGTACTCGATCTCATAGGAGCACTTGGGCATCGGAACGAGGTGAAGAATCTTCTTCCTTACCTCAGCAAAGCCTGATCAACCAACCGTCGGGCTTCAGGACTCTGTTGAAACCGATATGAACGAATACACTGTTTTTATAAAAAGAAAAAAAGATGTGAGCAGGTGAATCGTGAGCCTTACAGGCCACCGGCAGATTTCACTGCAGCGACCAGTGCTGCAATTTTTTTCTCATCGGTTACATCGTTTTTGTTAAAAGTGAACTCGGCGACGACCTTCGCACCTTTTGCCTCGAGTGCTTTTCCGATCACCGTCGTAGTATCACCTGCCTGCCCGCCGCAGGTGGCGAAAACAACCGCCTTTTTTCCTTCGCAGTTCTGAAGGGCCAAAATCGCTCCGTTTATTGCCGGCGTTGGTTTAAATGCCCAGACCGGTGTGCCGAGCACTATTACGTCAGAAACCCCCGCGTCAATGACCTCGTGATCGATCGGGTCTGCATCACCCCTCCGCGCCCGGAGGCACCCGATGGCATATGCAGTAAGCTTGCTATATTTCTGCCTGGGCTCAACTCCAATGAGCTCCCCGCCACATGCAGCTTTTACTTTCTCTGCCACTCCCCTGGTGATACCGGTGTAGGAATGAAAAATGATGCAGGCCTTCATGACTCTCCTCTTCTTTTTTATCAGTTATATGTTGGTGCACATCAAGGTGACGCACCCGTACCGGGAACGAAAAGATGAGCTCCCTGTCCTCCTGACTCCGGTTCGCGTTCGAATGTTAAAAGTCATTGTGCCGGCCTTTTCGCGACCTGGAAACCGGATACCTTTCATATGCCGGATGTGCCCGGGTACTGCCGGCCATGCGTTTCATCAGGCCACCGGCACAGTCTGGTCAGGAAGGTGACCTGTAACCGGACAAAAATAAAAAACACCTATGAGAACTATGTTCACGGGTTTTACTTATGAAAACCAATGGGATTTAATATGAAAATACTATTCAAGGGGGGTCTGCAGCCCCCTGAAATCGTTGGATATTTATGGGGCTATCTGACTTTCGAATACAATACCCTGCCTTCACGAGAATTTCAATTGAACGTTCAATTGA
>JBFYKV010000049.1:0-9301 GCA_041305745.1 Methanoregulaceae archaeon
GCAATTCCTCTTCCACAGGGGCCCATGCCCCTTCCTGTTCCGGGTCCGTATCCGGACGGTCCGGTCTGATCAAATCCTGGCATTTTTGTATACCTCAGGATATGAATATATATTCATATCAAGAAAAAGGTTCCTGAACCGGCAACATTCGAAATTGCATAGTAAAAAAACGGATTATACACAGATAAAACGGTCAGGAGATTCGATGACATTTGCACTCATTTCCGGCGAAACGCCGCTCTTTCAATCCGGATGCTGCGAAGTTATTCACTGGTAACATGATTTATTGCCTTTTTTTCTGCGGCCAGTGTTTCACTGCAGCCATGAAGAACGGAATGAGCATGTAACACCACATGCTGTCTGGCGGATCAAAAAACGTGATAATGATCGCAAGGATGGTGATACAGGGAATGACTATCCCTCTGCCGATCAGGATTCGCCTGTATTGCTTTGGTTCAGGTTCTTTCTGATCGGAACCGAGCTTCTCACGGTGACGGTGGACATAGATCCATAGTAGTGTAAGGAGGATGCTGCAGATGAGCAGGTTGAAATGGAAGAAGAGGACCGCCTCGGTAACATGACTGTAATCCCCTGAAATCGAGGTTGAAAATGGTATCAACACGATAAAAAAGAGGAGCAGGAGGTTGATCCAGATGAGGCGTTCGTCGACGTACTGCACCAGGCGCAGGATACGGTGGTGGACCATCCAGTAACTAGCCTGAATAAAAAAAGCAATTGTAAAAAAGAGGAACTGTGGCCACATCCCGGCGAGAATGCCGGGAAGGAGGTCCGGGGCCTCTGCAGCCGGGTTGGTCGGGACAGCAAGGGAAAGGACAAGCAGTGTCATCGAGAAAGCGAAGAACCCGTCTGAAAGCGCCTCGATCCGTGATTTCTCAAGGCCTTCCCGATGGATGTACTGCTTGTTTTCCATGGATACAAATAATCCGGGTTATTGGTATTAAAGGATAGGGATTTGATTTACGGACCCGGTGGATCCCGGAGGATTACATTGCCTTGAAAATTGCACCCGGTACTGATCCCACACCAGTGTTTACCTTTGCGGGTTCATCGAAATCCGGGACCCTGATATTTTTCTCATAAAGATCAAATGCAACATCCCTGCCGCTTGTTGTCGTCATGTACCTGGCAAGCCCCTTTGCAGGGGATCATGACATCGCCGTTTATGTAAGCCTGCATAAATGTGCCATTCTTTTTTTGATAAAATCTTCTGGTGGCTATCAGGAGCAGCGGCATTAGTAACCAAACCGTCTGCACATGGAACCAGCATTGCCACCTGTTATGTCGCGGCATAAGGAACCAGTAACTCATAGTGAACCTGATCCATCATCCCGGTCCCTGATAAGTAGTCGCAGGCGTTCCCGGGGGTTTTCCACGTCACCGGCGTATCGGGGTATCACGTGGACATGTGCATGAAATACCGACTGTCCGGCAGTCTCCCCTGAATTCACAATGATATTGTACCCATCCGGTTGGTAGCGGTCGTCCAGCAGATCCCTGCAGTTCATGAGCACATCGAAAAAAGATGCTCCCTCTTCGCCTGAAAAGTGGAATATGTCGGGAATATGCCGGAACGGGATTATGAGGGTATGGCCGGGGCTGACCGGGAAATCATCACTACGTGCATACCAGAACGTGTTCCGGCAGAGAATACGGTCAGCAGGTGGATTGCAAAACGGGCAGTCTTTGTCAACCAGGGACATTTATTATAGCATTTCTTATCCGGCTGCAGAAAAAACCTGCGGTCCTTTTTAACCAATTCTGCGAGACCTCTAAAAAGTTACCCCCAAAAGACCGTTCGTGTTCAGAAAAAAAATCAAAATCTTTCACTCATCTGCTGGTCTTATGAAATAGACTCATTTATTACAATATATCCGTTTCCAGGGTCCACCTGCCAGACAGTAAGGTTGATTAAAATATTAGTTGTCCCTTACTATCGTTGTTCAGAGTCATTTTTATTGCTGCCCATACTATACTAAATCGAGAGTCCATGAAAACCCCTGGAAAATTTCTATTCTGCACTTTTCTCTGCGTGCTGTTCCTTGCGATATTCCCGGCGCCCGCTGCCGGGCAATGGCAGACCATGACGGTCCCTGTCGACGGACTGACCCCGGTTGCGGCGGATATATCCGGCAATACGATTGCGTTTACTGCTGCAGCAGGTGACCCGATGAACCAGAGCGCCCCCCGTGTCGTGTGTCTCTATTCCATCACCACCGGAAATCTCTCGAGGGTTGCAGAGAGTGTCCCGCCAATGAGCCTGACTGGTGCAGAGATCTCGGGTAAGACCCTTGTCTGGTTTGAGCAGCCGGCATGGGTCCCGAATGTCACTGGCGGACCAGACCGGATACTGCTTGCATCAATTCCTGAAAATACCCCGCAGGTCATCCATACCGGAGATAGTGCTGAATGGCCGAAGGTTTCAGGCAGCCAGGTAATCTGGTCAGCGGATGTGAAAGAAAACGAATTTATACAGGGGATTTATCTCCACGACATGACGACTGGATCCACCGCATTACTCCCCGGGGTAACGGTTCTCGACGCGGCAGCAATAGTCTTCGACGGTGATACTATTGCATACCAGGACGGCGTGTCCATGGACCTTGTACTTTATGAGATCCCGACCGGAAACAGGACTGTCGTCTCAAAAGAGGTCAGGACTGATGCATCTGCCACGAATATCGATTCCTTCGCATTTTCCGGAAATAATCTGCTTTTTATAACGCGTACACTCGGGCTTGAAAAAGATGACCGGGGGGAAACGTGGGCACTTTTCCTGTATACACTCGATAACACCACGACCCGCCTTATCAGCCCGGTGACCGGGACATTTGTCACAACTCTTACCACAGAAGAGAAGGCGTCAACATTTGAATCCCCGTTCACAGACGGCAGGCGTGTCGGATGGGTATATTTCACCGGTATCGGGAAATCAACAATAATGATCCTTGACCCGGAATCAGGGGTGGTATCGATGATTCCGGTCGATTCATTTGTCTCTTTCCCGTCAATGGACTCATCACGCATTGTCTTTACAACGGATGAATTCGGAGCCAACAACAGCCTCGTCCTTGCTTCTGAAAATACCGGAGAGTTGCCCGCGACTCAGTCTCCAACGCCGGAGAGTACTCCCGGATTTTCATTGTTTATCGTACTCGCTGCATGTGCAGTCGCATGTATCATACCCGGAATAAGGAGAAAATAATTCAGTTTTAAATTTCCCTTTGAATATGATTTATTCCGGGAAAAAAGGTTAATCTCGTCTGCCTTAATTTAACAGGGAAGAATTAATGCCTCATTCCTGACTTTTTTATGAAATAATCACTATCACTTCCGCCGGCATCCGGCAGGGAATATTCTCCTTCAATCCGGGAGGATACACAAGTGATCTTAAATAATGACCTGATGATCACCACTGGTTCAAAGAACGGGCATTTACCTGTGTTTCTGCGGGCCCTTTTCGACGTACATCACGGGAGGGGGTGATATGGACAGGCAGGCATGCCTGACCTACCTGAACAGCGGCATATTTCCACTACTATCCATTTATAAGCCTCACTAACAATTCACAAATACGGAGAACTTCTTTGGTCATGCCCTCTTTAAAAAAAACCAGAAGCGCTGTTGGATCGGTTCAATCAGCTGATTGAAAGGAGCCTGCCTGTATTTCCCATCGGCGAAAAAAACTGGCTGATACTGGTAGCTGCGAGTGTCGTGATTGTACTGTTCATCTCCGTTTTTTGTCTCTCGCAGGGAATTACGACAATTTTCATGCACCTCTACTATATACCAATCATTCTCCTTGCATATCACTACCGGCGGACTGGTTTCATACTGGCCGTGCTGTTAAGCGTAACTTATTTAGTCCTTTCGGCGGTGTTTGAGTATGGACAGCAGGATCTTATAGAAGGCGCACTTCTCAGGTGCATTGTTTTCATCGCTATCGCCGCTCTCGTCAGCTGGCTCTCAGAGGGGCTTTTCCAGAGCCGCGATGAACTGCACAAGGTGGCCGATCTCCTGCAGAGCAGTATGAAAAACGCCCAGGTCTGGCTCACCGTGCTGGACCACCAGGGGAAAATTCTCATCTGGAACAATGCAGCAGAACGAATAAGCGGGTATTCTTCGGACAACGTAGTTGGTTCCAATACAATCTGGAAGGAATTGTATCCCGATCCTGCGTACCGGAAACAGGTAACCGGAACAATCACCCGCATCATCAGGAATAACAACTATCTTGAAAACATGGAAACGACGATCCGGTGTAAATCAGGCGAGAGCAGGACAATCTCATGGAATACCCGGATACTCCCGGCTGAACACAGGAAACCGACCTTCATCGCCATTGGTGTTGATATTACAGAACAGAAAAAAGCAGAGGAGAAGATCTCCGGAGCGGTCGTGCAAATATCGCGAAATGTCGAAGAAATGGCAATTTTAAATGATTCCATCCGGAACCCCCTTGCAATTATCGTAGGGCTTGCAGATCTCGAAGGGGGAGAAACAAACCGCAGGATCATCAAGGCTGCAGGAGACATTGACAACATTATCTCCCGCCTTGACAGGGGCTGGATCGAATCGGAAAAGGTTCGCAGGTTCCTCAGGGTTCACCACCAGCTATACGAGGAGAAGAAGGAACAATAACGTCTCTTTCTTCCTGCAGGTTGGTTTTCCTGTAAAAAAAAACGCAATAGATGTATACTATTCCCATTCATCAGAGTGGAACATCTTCCGGCATGAACAGGTCACCCGGATGCCTTCTTTTTTCGTGGAAGATCTCTCATTGCAGTGGCAGGTGTAACTACTTCCTTCCCCTGCAATAATGAGATAATGAATACACCGCGATCGGTTGTATCTCAATGATATAAATATAATAAAATAAAAAACCGGAATATATGGATCCTCAGATTGCATTCATACATATGCTGCAGGGGGATCTTCCTGGCAGGCAGGCGTTTTTCCAGGCCGTTGCATTCATGGGACTTCCTGAATTTTTTCTTCTTGCAATCCCGCTCATAATGTGGTGCTACAACCGGTCCCTCGGTATCAGGCTGGTTATTCTTCTTTCTATCAGCGGGGCTGTCAGCGATGCACTGAAGATCCTCTTTCACACTCCGAGGCCCTGCTGGGTAAGCACAGATGTGTCTGCATACTCGTCCTACCCGTCTTTTGGCTTCCCATCGACGCATGCCCAGAATGCCGTTGTATTTTTCGGGCTCATTGCAGCCACTTTACGGAAATGGTGGGCATCGGCGGCCTGTATCATTCTTATCATACTCATCGGGCTTGCCCGTGTATACCAGGCGGTCCATTTTCCTTCTGACATTATCGGCGGTTATTGTGCCGGTCTTCTCCTCCTTGTAATCTTTCTCAGGTTGGAAACCCCGGCCTGGCTCTGGTTACATAAAAAAACCCTTTTAACACGTATTGCCTTCTCGTTTGCTGCGTCCTGCGGGTTTATCCTCTTCTCGCTGGTGACGCTGGCCAGTCTCGGTTCGTGGCAGCTCCCTCCTGCATGGTCAGCACTTGCCCTGGCACAGACAGGAGTTCCCATCGACCCGCTCTTCCCGGCAGATACACTCATCAGTGCCGGTCTCCTTTTCGGGTCCGCAGCAGGAGCTGCCATCAGCGAAACGTATGCCAGGTATGAGGCGGACGGGAGATGGTCTCAAAAAGCAGCACGTTATATCATTGGAATAATTATCCTCTTTGCCATCTGGGTCCCGCTCGGCCCGGCAGCCACCCTTCCCGGCATCACCGGTGATCTCGTTTCATATATCAGGCCTGCACTTGCCGGTTTATGGATAACCGGAGGGGCACCTTTCCTTTTTTTCCGGATCGGCCTTTATACGGCGCAACATGATGAATAAATCCCTGGTTTTGGATACCGGAACACGAACCGGGGGTAGTCCGGCTGACAACCGGAGCCAGGTCCGGATTACTCCGGGGTGCGATGGAGGACCTGACATTTTCTCTGGCGGATGTATCTCTCATGCACCGTCAAATGAACAAGACCATCCATCCCTGAACTGGCAGTGACATTGAACAGAGTGAACAATATGCCGTTGGCGCATGGATAAGAATGAAACGGGCAGCATCCGGATTTTTTCATTCCAGGTAAGAATAAAGATTATTCCCATTTTTTATATGACTGTTTTTCGCCGGCAATTGTATGCCGTGAACTACCATATTCAGGTTAATATACCTGCAAAACATCGAAATTTCCTTTCCCAGAAGATTGATTGCTTACCCGGTCAACAATAGAGGTGAGGGATTTGCGATGGGCAAAGTCATTTACGACGGCGAAGATTTCAAGCGTATGCTCAGGACAGACATGTCGAATCTTCAGAGAATTGTCGAGAGCAAAAAACTGGGAATCTTTGAAGTACCATTTCGTGACACGAAAATCAAGGTTGAAATCACGAGGAAAGGGGATGACATCGTCGTCCGGCGGCTAAGGGTGGTATAACCGTCACTCATGCTCGATTGGTCGCTGAGGCGGAGTATATTTTTTGCCAGTCTTTTTTTACCGGGACAGAAATGAGTTTAAACGGGCATTCCGGATGAATAGAGAAGCGGGTTTTGTGCAGGCCTTTTTAAGGTACCGGAATGAAGAATCAATGCATTACTTCTCATTGCCTGAAACCTGTATTGACCCGGTCATTTTTTATATTTTCAAAATTGAATAAGGGTCGATATATTTAAATTTCTTTACAACAGGAGTGATACTGAGATGGTACCTGAATGAAGAAAAGTATTCTATTCTTATTCATTTTATGTGCTGCAGTCATGCTCTGCCTGCAGCCAGTCGCAGCTGTTGGGACTTTTACCCCGTCAGGAACCCTGCAGGTCTTTTCAAACCCCGGTAATGCGTCTGTTTACCTTGATGGAACGCTAAAAGGGGTCACCCCGCTCACACTTACCAATGTTACGCAGGGGATGCATACGGTAAAACTCCAGAATACCGGTTACCTGAACTGGGAAACATCTGCATATGTCCAGAATGGTGCAATAACCACCCTTGTTGCCACCCTGGTTCCGGGAGTTGCACCAACCCCGACAACAACCCCGACTGTTGTGCCGACCACCGTGACACCGACTGTGACAGTCACGGTTACACCGACTGCAACGATAACATATAGTCCGTCAGGCACGATGCAGGTATTTTCCAACCCGAACGGGGCAAAAGTCTATCTCGATTCTGTATACAAAGGGGTAACGCCGGTTACCATCACCGGCATCCCGCAGGGGAACCACCTTGTCGAAGTGGAAAAAGATGGCTATTATCCGTATTCAGCACAGGCATGGGTCCAGATCGCGGCGACCACTACCGTCTTCCCCACGCTTGTCCCGATCCCCGGATACGTTCCTACTCCGACACCGACACCGACAACAATCCCGACAACCGCCACTCCGGTTCCGACACAGGGCATACCACAGTACGGCGGACTGTATGTCGAATCTAATCCAGGCGGGGCCCTGATCTATATCGACACAGTATACCGGGGAATAACTCCGGGTATAATACCCAACCTGACTGTCGGGTACCACCAGGTGCTCCTCAAAAAGTCAGGCTATGATAACTGGAACGGGCAGGCCTACGTGTGGCCGGACCAGACAACAATCCTTCATCCTGACCTCGTCCCGTCATCTGGTAATACGACTCCCACGCCAACCTCCACCGTGACCGTTACACCAACTGCCACGTCTGTGTCATCCGGAACACTGAAAGTCTTCTCCAATCCTGCCGGAGCAATGCTCTCCCTTGACGGCGTGCAGAAAGGAACCACCCCGATCACTATCACGGGAGTGCCCCAGGGCATGCACAACCTGCAGCTTGATAAAGCAGGGTATTACTCCTGGAACGGCCAGTCATGGGTCCAGACCGGGGGAGTAACGACGGTATTTCCCATGCTGATAAAAACGACAGTTCTTACCCCGACCGGGACGCCCACGCCACGACCGACAACGGTAACGGTAACACCGACAGCAACCCAGACCCCGCCAGTCTATGGAAACCTTATCGTTGTTACGAACCCCGCAGGGGCCACGCTCTCCCTTGACGGGGAACAGAAAGGGATCGCCCCGTTATCATTCCCTGGCATTCCCGCCGGGAATCATACCGTGAAAGCTGAAAAGACCGGATACATAAGCTGGACCGGCATTGCCACCGTTAAATCCGGAGAAACTACCACGCTGAATGCAACGCTCGTATCGGTGAATGCAACTCCGACCCCGACGACAATCCCGACCACGACTCCGACAACGATCCCGGCAACGACATCCCCCACACCGACTCCGGTTCCGTCAGGGATACTCAGGGTCGTTTCTATCCCGTTCGGCGCATCCGTCTTCCTTGACACCCACTATAAAGGCGTAACCCCGTTGCTGGTTTCGGCAGTCCCGACAGGAAACCACACGGTTACGCTGGCTTCAACCGGGTATGAAAATTCAACATCCACGATTGTGATTCAGCAGGGGAAGACTACGAACTTAAACATTAATATGGTACCGTTGTTGTAATACCTTCCCGGGTCATCCTTTTTTATTTCGTCATGCAACAGTCACACGCGTTATTGCTGCAGCCCGTTTAGAAAACCGATGAATTCCATTGTTTTCCTGTAATTAAGCCATTTGACCGTCTGAAGAATTTAGAACCCAACTTTGCCATTTGGATTTTTTTGCCTAAAACTGGATAAGAATTTGACACTTTTTGAGGTTCTGTAAGTGTGCCAAAAAAAGACCTTAATAAGAAGGTTTTTTTGAATTGTTCAGCTCTCTAACGAGATAGAGAGTTTTTACTTCAGGCATTTTTCCATGAAATTCATCAAAAAATCTCTATCGAATTTGACAGTCATCGTGGATTCGTGGGACGCAAGGCCAAAAGTATGTCTACTCCAACTTCGATGCCATTAACTCAATGATTATAAGGTTAAATTGGGGTATCTCATCCGGGAATACCTGATGATTTACTGAACTGTCAAATTCGTTTTCCTGACAAAAAATTGGTGCCGACAGGTAGCATCTTTTGAATGTTATGGATTAGACTGGCAAACTTAGGCTCTTGCTATTAAACGAAAAACCCGGGAGGGGTGAACAAGGTATTTTTGAATCCTGTCGAAACGCTGTATTAATTTTAATCTTTAAAATAATTTATTGATAATGCCTTTTTACCACCGATTGAATAGTGAATATTACACCTCCTAAAATGCTCAGCAAGAGGTTTAACGAAAAACTTATCAGAGACAGAGATAGCGCCTCTGCACTTGGAACTCCAACCTGGGCT
>JBFYKV010000050.1:0-28539 GCA_041305745.1 Methanoregulaceae archaeon
CTGACCGCATGGGAACTCGCAAGGGACGACATTGATGTCACGGTCATAACTGACTCATCAGCTGCGTACCTCATGCGGCAGGGAAAGATCGATCTCGCCATTGTAGGGGCAGACAGGATTACCCGCGATGTCGTTTTTAACAAGATCGGCACGTACATGCATGCCACATGTGCGAAAAGTCATTCAATTCCGTTTTACGTGGCGGCTCCCCTGTCTACCTTTGATCATGACCATAGCGAGGCTGACATCACCGTGGAAGAGCGGGGACGGGATGAGGTTGCATATTCGGGCAGGACGATGAATATCCCGGATGGTGTCCCGGTGATCAACTACGCGTTCGATGCAACGCCTCTTTCCGATATTACAGGAATTATTACAGAAATGGGTGTACACAGCATTCCGCTTGACTGGGAGGTTATTCGGGAACACAGCACCGGGAAACGGTCGTCGCAGGGGATATAAAAAACATGGATATCGATTTATCTCTCTGGAACCAGGTAGTCTTCATTGTCGGGGAGTTAACGCTCATTATCATCCTGGGCCTCATCCTTTTTGCGCTGGTACTCGTTATAATCTCGTTGTATTCAATAAAACGTGGTAAGCTGTACTTCCCGCACCTCCTCAAGGCGGGAATGGTATTTATGGAGGGGCTCATAAAGGCACTTTTCAGGCTATTCGGGCTTGAAGACCGTGAGATGCTCTCTTTTTTCGTGCAACTCCATAATAGCATGAATAAAAAGGCTTTTGAAGAGATCCCGGTTGCTGAACGGGCAATATTTCTCCCACAGTGCCTGCGGTCGTCCCGCTGTCCCGCTCACCTCACCCCTGAAGGGCTGAAATGCCGCAGTTGTGGTGAATGCAGTATCGGGTACTGGAGAAAAATCCTTGAAGATATGGGATACCGGCTCTTTATCGTTCCAGGGTCGTCATTTATCAAGCGCATGGTAAAGAAGTACCGGCCCCGGGCAATTATCGGAATCGGATGCTTAAGCGAAGTAAAAGAGGGGCTGGAGATGGCAGATAAACTTGGGCTTGTCGCCATGGGCGTCGTCAGCTTAAAAGAAGGCTGCGTGGAGACACTGGTGGACTGGGATGACGTCATGGAGGTTGCCCTTCTCGGCGTTGATCCTGCAATGTACCCCGGTGAGTATACAAACCACGAAAAGAGCCGGATAACAGTGCCGGATTGACATTAAACAATGAGATATTAAGATACGGAATTCTTTTCCCGGACCCGGGCGATAACGCCGGGATAATCCCCGGAATTTTCCGCATTTTGTTCATGGTGTGCCATCAGGTTGTCTGTGCTAACAGGGTTTGGAACAGCATATCTCTGTAAAGGCGGCGCATTCCGGGTCTAATTTATTAATAATGATTGCCACAGTCCTGAACAGGCAGGCAATCCAGTTCACGATTCTGCCGGGATGGTTGCTTTCGCTTCAATACTATTTCTGCTGAAAGTACCTCTCCTCCGGCAGTTCACACAGGAAAAAAGGGAGGCATCGTATATGTTAAAAATTGCCTCTTTGAAATTTTCAACGGGTTATTGAAACACAAATCTTTGAGGCAGGGGGGAAATGTCACTGAATCACCGCCGGGGACCCACCATGGGCGGCGAAGTTCATCTTACCCGGGGGTAACAGGGGCACAGATTCAACATATAGCGGGTAAACCGGAGAGTACCGGTCCGGGCATAACCGTGATGAGGCAAAAAAAATCATAGAAATACTGCTGAAAGGGTGAATACGACCAGCGATGCAAACATCCCGTACTTAAGAAGTGTTGTTGCACGGGTCAGTCTGAGGCATTCGGGGGTACTGCACTTCAACGGGCGTACAACTGCATAGAGAATGAGAAGGTCAACGATACCGATTCCAAAAAGGTACCATTCACCCCACAGTCTGACAGGTACAATACTTGCCAGGATCGCACCAAGAATAAAAAATAGTGATACCCGGATGGTCGTACTGATACCATGGCGTATCGGGCATGTCACCGCACCAGATGCCTTATCCCCTTCCACATCTTCCGCGTCTTTAAGAAGCTCCCTGGACATCATCGCAAGGAATGTAATCAGGGAAAGCGGGGCGAGCCGGAGAAGTCCTTCTGGTCCGGATAACGCCCCACCAAAGAGAAATATTGATGCAGAAAGGTATGATACTGCAATATTTCCCAGCATAAATGATTTTTTCAGGCGGGATGCATACAGGACAAGGACTGCAGAATTAAATACGGCAATACCGGCGCAGAGCGGATTTGTGAACAAAGACACGACAATGCCTGAAATGAACAGGACCGCAGCAAAATGAAATGCCGTTTCTTTTCTCACTTTTCCTGACGGGATAGGACGGCCGGGACGATTGATGGCATCTATTTCGCAGTCATAATAATCATTGATTACGTTTCCTGCTGCGGTAACAAGAAAGACTATGATGACAAGGAGGACAACGGCAGGAATAATCGTGCTTGTGGCAATAAAATACCCGATAACGGCGGCCAGCCCGGCAACAATGGCATTCATCGGCCGCATTATTGAAAAAAATCCCTGGTAGCTCATCTGTTGACCCTTTTTCTGCATGAAATGTTTAATCGTACATAGTAATGAACGCATCCCGGCTCAACAGCCGTGATATCAGGGGTGCCTGAAAACGGTTCTTAAAAGAAACGGGCGTGGGGGGATTTGAACCCCCGACCATTAGCTTAGGAGGCTAACGCCCTATCCTGACTAGGCCACACGCCCCTGCCTATATCAATAGACAAAGAGAAGGTATAAGGTTAACGAACCTCCACATTTCTGGGAATATGGAATGTATCGAGGAGACCGAGGGAAAAACGCGGTTTTTTGTCCCGGTTCAGGACCCGGACACCGCGTTTCCGCCTGGAACTGCTGCAGTATTTTTCAACCGCAGAATGGAGCTGAACCGCGATATAACGGTGCTTCTTACCTCGGTCATTTCACCCGGGAGTTACCTCGATGCGATGGGCGCGACAGGGGTGAGGGGTCTGCGGATAGCGAATGAATGCGGCATCCCGGTCACCATCAACGATAAAAATCCACGGGCTGCAGACCTGATACGGTATAATGCTGCACTGGCCGGAAACCGGATCGAAGTGACCTGCGAGGATGTCAATGTCCTGTTGAGCGGGCGCAGGTTCGATGCCGTTGACCTCGACCCGTTCGGTACCCCGGCCCCGTTCATCGACTCGGCCGTCCGGGGAACACACCGCTATCTCATGGTCACGGCTACCGATACCGCTCCCCTCTGCGGTGCACATAAAAAAGCAGGGATACGGCGCTATTTTGCAGAAGCGATGAATAACGAGTACCATGCAGAGACAGGACTCCGTGTCCTGATGGCCTACATCATCCGTGAGACCGTAAAGTATGACCGCGGGATCGAACCACTCTTCTGCTTCGCTCGCGAGCACTTTGTACGGCTTCATTTCCGGCTCACCTACGGGGCTCACAGGGCGGATAATGCCCTGAAGCATATCGGGTTTATCCTCCAGTGCCCGTCCTGCCCGTACAGGCATGAAATGTATGGTATCCTCCCCTCTGCCTCGTCATGCCCGGAATGCGGAAGACCACTTGCTCCTGTCGGTCCGCTCTGGCTTGGAAAAATCCAGGACGATTCGATCCTGGACCTTATGCTCGCCGCCATGCCGCAGCATACGCTTGGAACCGCGAAGGATATCGAAAAACTTCTCACCCTGTGTAAAGAGGAACTTCCAACA
Organism: Methanoregulaceae archaeon; assembly: GCA_041305745.1. Lineage (GTDB taxonomy): Archaea > Halobacteriota > Methanomicrobia > Methanomicrobiales > Methanospirillaceae > UBA467. The sequence continues at coordinate 3,736 of JBFYKV010000050.1, forward strand.
GCAGGTTTTTACGACTATCACCAGCTTGCAAAGGTGCAGAAAACATCACCGCCACCCATAGGCCGCCTGCTTGAATACCTTCGCGAAATGGGATTTGCTGCAAGCAGGTGCCATTATTGTGGTACAGGGATCAAAACCGGTGCACCGGCCGGGGTGATAATGACTGCAATACGGGAACTCCAGTCTGAAATAATGACTACTAACGTGCCCTGAAACATTCGCCCGGGTCGCCGGCATCATTGTCATTTCGCTGGCAATCATCCCTGTCCAGGCCGGTTCAAAAAAAAACGACCGCTCTGTTTACATCCTTCCCGCTCTCCCGGCATTTCCACTTTTGCCGCACACCCAGTTCCGACACTCCCCGGGCTGATGCCCGCCGTATGAGTGTCCCCCATAATGCGACAGGGACCCCTGCTCAAAATTCTGGCTCTTCGCTATCCGGTGTGCGTAAGTTTGATGACCCGCTCATTTTATTGGGGCTGTTCACCTCCATATCCCCACATACGATGCACGCCGCCGCCCCCGGAGGACGCCCCGGCGGCGGTTCAGTGACCGAATCTTTATACAGAGAGATATCTCCAGTTTAGTTTTCCCACATGAAACACCGGGGAGGCCAAAATATACGGCCAGGGAAACCCTGCCCGTAGTCAATTCCAAAAGCGGAGGAGGGACGGGAAGGAGGTGCGAGCCCCCTCCTGGCAGAACAATTAATCCGACAGGTCTGACTGATATGAGGATGTCAACAAATCCAAAAGAAAAAAACGGTGATTTTGTCAGTGCTCGATAATGATCTGCAGGATATCCCCGTCATGGAGGGAATACGGAAGTCCGACCCGCTGGCCCGGATGCTTGACGAGGTCTCCCCATACGCGTGCATACCTGAACCTGTCGACAAAATCACGGTGGAGCTTCCTGCAGACGTCCTCGATTGTGCTTCCCGACCTGACAATCAGGGGTTCCTCGAGGTCGGCCTCTTCTCCCTGCGGGCGTAAAAATACCCGCATGAAACCAAGAGACTGGTATATCTGCTCCTTTAATTCCTCCATGTGGTACCCGGTATGCGCAGATATCATGGCAGGTGGCATATCAAACCGTTCGGTGAGATCGTTCTCGATCTCGTCCACCTGCACCGGATCGATGAGGTCAACCTTGTTTACGGCGATGAATGCCGGGATATAGACACGACTTCCCATCATCGCATCGATAAGGTCGTCCTGCGTGGCGCCGCCACGGATGAGGATATCTGCATTCATTAACTTTTGCTCGCTTAAAATTGCCCGGATTTCGTCGATATTAAGGTCAAGTGTTCCCACCTTATGGACCCTGACACCGCCGTGCGAAGACTTCTTTATCGTTATATCGGGCTTTGGCTGGTTAATACGGATACCTGCATCATAGAGTTCCTTCATCAGCACGTCGACATGGCCCTGGTTGAAGACGTCGACGAGGATGACGATCATATCGGCACTCCTCACGACACCGATAACTTCCTTGCCGCGCCCTTTTCCCATGGCCGCACCGGCAATAAGTCCTGGAATATCAAGGATCTGTATCTTTGCCCCCTTGTATTCAAGTGCGCCCGGGACCACGGTGAGCGTGGTGAATGCGTAGGCTGCGACCTCGCTTTCGGTACCGGTAAGTTTATTCAGGAGCGTGCTCTTACCGGTCGACGGGAACCCGACAAGGACAACGGTGGCGTCACCGGACTTTTTCACCGAGTAGCCCTCTCCGCTGCCGCCGGATTTCATGGCACGGTTGACGGCGTCCTCGCGGAGTTTTGCTATTTTAGCCTTTACACGACCGATATGTTTTGAGGTGGCCTTGTTGTAGGGCGTGCGCTGGAGCTCGTCCTCCAGTTCTTTTATCGTATCTTCAAGGCCCGCCATGTCCGTTCCTATATTATTGGCAGGAGTCCGGACATATAGTTGTGGGTTATGATACCCGGATTTCCGGATAATGCGCAGGTATACATTTTCATGACGGTATGGTTCCCGGGGAGAATCCCATATCAACATGTTTAAGTAGAAAAAATGACCATTTTATTGAGCAGTTGCTGCTATAGTGTAGTCCGGCCAATCATGAGGGACTCTCACTCCCTCGACTGGGGTTCGAATCCCCATAGCAGCATTGGGACAATTAGTTAGAATCCCCACACGCCCATTTTATAAGTGAACGGGTGTCATCTCTTTTTATGTCTACCCAAACAGCTGAGTACTTTTCTTCAATTCGATCCGAATATTCGAACAATTCGATAAAATCAGCCCTTGATACCAACACCATAACCCATGATGATGCTGACCTGATCCGCGAGTTCCTTGCCGAACGCCGGACCGCTGCAAATATCAGCCAGGGACGAGTCAATAAAATCACGTTTACCCTCGTCAGCTGGAGGCGGTTTCTCGGACCATACCGGTCCCTGTCGATAGCAGGGGTGTATTCAGGCATCGAGGCACTCAAGAAAGGGAAAAGCACCCGGGGACAGCCCTTCAAGCCCAATACAATAGCAGACCATGTAATAATTCTGAAACAATTTTTACTCTGGCTTGTGGAGGAACAATACAGCACCCTGCCAGAGAAGAAGGTCAGCAGGATAAAGAACCCCCGGAAGGAACACATCACAAAAAAGGCTACCGACCTGCTCTCTCCGGAAGAAGTGACCCTGATTGTGAAGGCCTGCAACAAAAGTGTCGATCGTGCCATGATACTCCTGCTCTATGAAGGGGGGTTTCGTATCGGCGAGATCGCAACATTGACCTGGGGAGATCTCGAGTTCGTGGGAGGCGGAGTGTCGGTCGGGGTCCTCTTCAAGACCCGTCATTACCGGCATATCCGGGTCGTAATGTGCACTGAATATCTAAAGGTCTGGAAGGCAGATTATCCAGGCATCCCGGCCGGTGACGCCCTCGTATTCCTGAACACCGGGGGAAATTCCTTCACCCATGCAACTATCACCAAGAGAATACAGCGGAATGTACAACGTGCAGGGATTACAAAGCACGTCACTGCTCATATCTTCCGCCATTCCCGGATCACACACCTTATAAAAGAAGGGATGAGAGAGAGTGCCATCAAACAGATGATGTGGGGTCAGCCGGATACTTCGATGTGGAAAACGTATGTCCACATGACCGGGCAGGATATCGATTCGGAGGTCGCCCGAGTCTACAATATCGCAGATCAAAAAGACGCGCAAGAAGAAGCCGGGATCCGGCCGAAGCAGTGTCCTCACTGTTCTGCTATCAATCCCCCTACCGTTATCACCTGTTATACCTGCGGAGAACCGCTGGATCCCGAAGGGCTGGCACGTATGGAAGAAATTGCCAAATTTATCGTCACTCACGGCGATGCATTAAAACGATATATTGATTCGGTGTCCCCCGGGGAACGTTCATCGCTCTGATGAATCTTAATCATGGCGATAACTATTTTCTCTTGATTTTGTGCCTGTAAAAAGTAATCTTTAAATTTAAACCATCTTTATAGTTGAAGGTGCACAACCAAAAAGCGGCAGAATTCCCTGTGTGCTCTTTGATTCTGCTGCCGGGGGGACTGCACAGGTGAATTATGAATAGTGTAACCAAACCACTTCGTGTATCACGAGAGGTTATCCAGGCCTACGAAATCCGGACAGGATTCGCAGGTATCGGGAAATTCTTTGCAACAGAAGGACTTCTCGAAATCGTGGAGGAAGAATGTCGAACAACAGCGTGACCCGCCCTATAAAATTGATGTCTACCAAAACACAGCTCATAGGGGCGGGGTCATTAGCTAACTCTCTTTATGACCCAATAAATTTATCCGACACGGTCCGGTGATCTCATGGGGAAAAACAATGAGTTCATCAGAGCGTGTAGCAACGGCTCTATCCGTATTGACACGCCGGAAGGGATTTACTATCTTTCCCGAGGGGAGATCAGGACCCTCTTATTTTTCGGGAACATGGTCATGCTCAGGCAGGCAGGGGGAATCATCGACAGTGAAGCAACTGCCTATCCACATCAGAAAGGGGATGGAATTGTAATTGCACTCTCTCAACGGGCGTATCATATCACGAGGTCTGCCTTTGTCCTGGTTGCAAAGGGGACACATGCAACATCCCCGATGACATCGATGCCGTGGGAGGGCTAAAACGTGGCCCGTACCAACTACAACCGGAGCCGGGAGGTCGAATACATGGCCCGTGACCTGCTCCGGTCGAACGGCTACCAGGTGATCAGGAGTTCTGGTTCGCAGTCACCGGTGGACCTTATTGCGTGGCGGGAACATGATTACCCGATATTTCTACAGATTAAACGGACCCGGATTCATCTCACCCACGCAGGTAAGGTCGCACAGACTTATCATGACGACCTCGACGCATTCCGGAAAATAATCTGCCCGCATATGGGAACCCGTCATCTCTGGATCTGGGAGGACCGCCACAGCTGGCGGTTCTTCCATGTCCTGCAGAGCGGAATCTGCGAGGTGTCCGATGTGGTATGAACGGCAGAACTCCCACGTGAGAAAACCAAAAATCTGCCCCATCATGTCAAGAGGCCGGGTATTCGTGCTCTGCCAGGGGAGCAGGTGTGCCGCTGCATATCCCCGGCATTTAATGGGGGAAACGTTCTGGGTCTGCGAGATTATCGAAGGGCATCCACTAAAAGAAGAGGGGGATCATGTCCGATGAGGTCCTCGCTGCTTCCCGTCTCCTGTTCACTCCCGGCCAGGTTGTCGAGGTCCGGGTCATCACCGATGACGGGATGGCCTCGGGATACTTCGACTCTCCCGATGAGCTGGCCGCAAAGGTAGACGCTCTCGACGGGATGGCAACCGTTCAGGGGATCTATGTGACCCTGAACCAGGTGAATCCGGCCCTTCTCGCCCGGAGAGCGAACCGGATTAAGATGCGGCTTGGCAAAAAGGATGCCACGACAGCAGATGCGGACATTCTTACCCGGCAGTGGTTTCCAGTGGATATAGACCCCTGCCGGCCGTCGGGGGTGTCCTCGACTGATGACGAGCACCAGGCAGCGATTGTCAGGGCAGCGGAAATATCGGCATTTCTCGGGAGAGAATGTGGCTGGCCTGCCCCGGTCCTGGCAAACTCAGGGAACGGGGCACATCTGCTCTACCGGATTGATCTCCCGAATGACGACCGGAGCAGGGATCTGGTGAAGCGAGGTCTTGAGGTCCTCGCTGCACTGTTCGGGGACCAGGTGGCCGATGTGGACACCGCGAACCACAACGCAGCCCGGATCTGGAAGCTTTACGGAACAATGTCCCGGAAGGGAGACCACACCGAAACACGACCTCATCGGAGGTCCGCTATCCTTGATGCACCTGAAAAACTGCATCCGGTGAGCGTGGACCTCCTCACCCGGCTGGCATCCGCACTGCCCGATGAACCTGTAGTCCCGGCACCCACAAAGACACCGGGACGATCCAAAGGAACCCCCGGAAAACCAATCGACCTTCGTGAATGGCTCAACGACCACCGGATCTGGGTGAAAGTAGAGAAGCCATACCAGGGCGGGACGCTGTTCATCCTCGATGAATGCCCGTTCTCGGGCGGGCACAAAGACGGTGCGTTTGCCATCCAGTTCCCAAGCGGTGGCATTTACGCCGGGTGTCACCATGCTTCCTGCGGGGCGGGACTGCAGCGGTGGCAGGAGCTCCGGGACCGGTATGAACAGAGAGGGGAGAAGAAACAGGCCAGTCCGCTCAAGCCACCCGGCGGGATCCCGCCGACCCCGGCAGCGGCCGACCTCCCCGGCCGGGACGAGGCCCTTACCGTTCTGGAACATGGCGATCCGAAACGGGCGATGATCCGGACCTTTGCGATTGACCACGAAGGGGATGAAACCGTTGCGGAATGTCTTATCATGTCCCTGGCGTCCCGGTCGGTCATCAACACGAACGGTCTGCATGTCTCGGTGACGGGCGAGAGCGGGAAGGGGAAAAGCCATGCTTTTTCGACCATGCTCCGGCAGGTCCCCGAACGGTTCCGGCTTTCCGGGGCGATGTCGAATAAGGCCCTGTTCTACATCGATGACCTGCAGCCCGGCATGTCAATTGTTCTCGATGATACCGCACTCTCCGAGGACATGGCCGAGATCCTGAAGGGGGTAACGACCAGCTTCCGGAAGCCGTTCATGTACCGCACGGTCAACAAGGACCGCAAGGGCCAGATCTGCACCATCCCGGAGCGGTGCATCTGGTGGGTTGCAAAGGTGGAGGGGTCCGGGGATGACCAGGTATTCAACCGGATGCTCACCTGCTGTATCGATGACTCTCCCGAGCAGGACGAACGGGTCCTGACTCGTATCCTCCATCAGAACATGACCCCTCCGGAGCGGGGGAATGACGAGAGCGAAGAGGTGATGATGTGCCGGGCGATGTGGGAGATCCTCGGCCAGAAGCGGATTTATGTGATCATCCCGTTTGCAAACAGGATACGGTTCCAGGCAGCAGAGAACCGGAGGAACCCCGACATGCTGCTCGACCTCATCAAGGCGAACGCACTACTCCGGTTCATGCAACGCGACCGGCAGGAAACTGCAGGACTGCCATGCATTACAGCGACCCGGGAGGACTTCACCGAGGCTGCCCGGCTCTATGGTCAGCTGAACGGGACGACCGGCGGGCAGACGACCAAACTCACGAAGAAGGAATCCTGCCTTGTTGTGGTTATCGAACAATCCCGCTGGGCCGAGTTTACTATCCCGATGCTCCAGAAATCGACCGGTCTTTCAAACGGGGCTATCCACAAACTCTTACACGGGTATGCCAGCCGGGGGTCCACCTACAGCGGTCTGCTGGAGAAGTGTCCGGCCATCGCCTACACTGACCGGACGATTGTCACCGACGACCAGGATACCGGAGCATCGACACGACGACGAACAAACGCCTATACCTTCGACATTGACCTCTTTACTGCATGGTCCATGGGTGGAGCGGTGTGGATCGACGAAGACGCGGACCGTGATGAGAACGATCACCCTTCCACACCTTCTGCATCCTTCTGCAATACTTCCACTCATGTGGAAGGACAGGAAAACGATACCATGAACGCGGATTCTCTATCTAAAGATAATAACACACATATGTGTGTGTATAAGGATGTATACTTCCGCAATTGTGAAAGTATAGAGTGTGGTGAAAATGCCCCGGTCACTGTATCACACTCTCTCTATGAAACCGGAAGTGCAGAAGTGCACACCTCAAAGTCAAACGAAACGCAACCGATTGTCGGAAACAATCCGGATAAGGCTGGAATAACCCTTCCAAAGCAGTGGAAGGATACGGAAGGACAGCCCGGCCCTATGGAAGTCTGGAAGGAGAACGGGGGAAAAGTCCGGGCAGCTGACTACAAGAGACTCGACCTCCCCGACAGTCGGGCAAAGTGTCATTCCTGCGGGAAAAAGGGTGTGGCATACATCGAGAAATTTACTCCCGGCCGGGAGAAACGGAAGAAAGAACCGGCACGGCGGATCTGCCGGCGGTGCTACGATGCTGCCGTGCGGAGAGACCGGGCAGCCGCTCCACCGCTTCCGGGCGTAATCAACCTCACCGGATTGAAACGTACGTCAAAGGAGATCGGCAGGTGCACGGTCTGTCGGCTTGGTGTTGCGGTCTATAGCGATCCTGATGCCGGCGTAAAACTCTGCGAGGCGTGTTATAGCCGTGAACGACGGCAGCAGGCCGAAGGGAGGGCGGGATCATGATTATTATGTATTGCCCGCGGGGGCAGTCCGATGAGTGACTATATCAGGAAAATGTTCTTCCCGACCAGACTGGACATCATTGAAGGCCACAAAATCTAAAAATGCATCGCGTTTAGATGATAAATGATCATAATATGCTTCAAATTTATATTTAGGTGCATATAATATCGTAATAGATTATTTAAGAAGGATTTCATTAAAAACTGTTACGTTGCATGAAGACAGATAAAAGGATTGCTCCTGTCCATCATCGGTTTTTGCACAGTCAGAGATGCCTTCTTTGGGTTAATGCTCGCACTGCGTTTGAGACTAGCTTTTAAATCAGGGTTGCAGAAGATGCGGGTGAAAAATAAACGAATTGTAATGTTTCCATAAATGTTCGGTAGGGTTGAACGAGCGGACATTATCGTCGGAAAAAAGAGATTTATATACATTAATTTATGTTCAGACTGACCTTCAGAAGTATCTAAAATCAATAAAGATCCAAAAACTGATATAGGGTGTAGATTTGAATCTGACGCTGAAAATGAGAATTTAGATGATTTGAGAGGTATTTTCTGTAGGGTTATAATATTAGCTAATTATGGTTTTAATACCATAAAATTAATCTACTTTATTACAGTAATGGTGCAAATAGAGAAATTCATAATGTGATTGACATGATGAAAAGTGTATTAATTTCTGTAATTGTGATATTATTCCTTTTTCAAGTTTCGGCGGTCTCTGGAATAAATATTAGTGTACAGAATGCAGAAATCAATCGAGATTCAATCGATAATTTATTATCTTTAAATTTGGTCATTGATGAAGCGCGGGAGGGACTTTCTGGTTACAATATTAATATATCAATTGAAAATCCTCAGGTAGCAACGATCACTGAAGTAACATTTCCATCATGGGCAATTCTCAAGTCAAATACAACACTCCCTTCAGATTCATGTATTTTAAAAGCAGTTGATCTAGAAGACCATGTCGATCCAGGTAGTAAAAATGTCTCTCTCGCAACTATAACGATTATTGGAAATAAAAAAGGATCCACGGATATCGTTATTAATGTGACTCATTTAGATAGTGATTCCAGAAAATTAACATTACCGTCAATTCAATCAGGTAAAATCAATTTTGATTCAAATTTTTTACTATTCGAACCAAATTCAAAAACCAATGAATATGAAAATGTTAATTTTTCTGATACCGACTTAGAAATTAATACTGATCTTAAATTAATTAATAACAACGCTCACCAAGAATATATCACTAAAAGTCAAAAAAGAGATGTGAACCCCGATGAAGATACTGCAAATTGGCAATTATTGAACGAAATCTCACACACACCAAATCCAAATCTGATTGTAAACACTTCTCAGGTTCCAATTCCGATTTCAAATGAGTTTAAACTAGTAAATAATGAATCAAATGATAAAAACAAAATTCCGTTTGGCTCAATCGTTCAATTCTCGAAAAACGGAATAACTCGCGTATTTAATTCAGATGGAAAACAAATCTTAGTTGTTGATGATTATGAAAGCAATAAAGTGTTTACCCCACACGGGGAATCTCCATCTACTTATGTCTTTGAGGTTCCAAGTGAATCTTACGTATTAGATGAAGGATCCATAATATTTGTTGCTTATCACAATCAGCGAATACTTACAATTATTCCAGCAAAAAATGTTGATGAAGTAACGAACAAACAATCTGCAACGGCATTTGCACCAGATCTTGCAGGTGTACAATGGATAGAGTACGATGAAACTAACACTCTTAGTTCAATCGGAGAATTTACAGCAACTTGGAAAGTTCCCACTAACCCTTCAAATATTTCCAGCACTCCAGGATATTTTAATACCGTATGGATTGGGATTCAACCGACAGATGGAACAAAGATATTACAACCTGTCCTTGAATGGATGTGGAGAGATTATGTTTACAGTCCAACCCCACCACCTCGATGGACTATTGCATCATGGTATGTAACTACTAGCGGCATCAAGACTCATTCGGATAGACAGATTGGACCTCTAACAGGACAAAGGGTAATGGGAACGATGTATATTTATGGTAGTTTTTGGGCCTGTACTATTTATTCGCCAGATAATCAATCAATTAATCCAACAATTCTTAATGTAGCTCGAAATTCTCTTCCAAATACAAATTGTAATGCAGTTGCAGTATTAGAAGCTTGGAATGTGACGAATCCGAGTTTTGCCGCTTGGGATAAGACTTTTCTTTGTGGCGATACTTTAATTGAGTACCCATTATTGATTGATCAATATGATATGGCAATAGATCAAAACGGCCTCTGGAATCCATTTGTCAATGATTGCTGGAATATCTCTACATTTATGCCTTTAAGTGTTCACAATGTTGGTCAATGGCCTAATAATTTTCAAATTATTCTGAATAACTATGACCAAACAGAAATGTTGCCAATTATTGAATACAGTTCTTTGCCCACCGATCCAGATTTTGATGAAAAATATGAGGATCTCAATGCTAACGATAGAAAGGACTTTAATGATGTCATTCTGTTTTCTAACCATCTAGAATGGATTGACGAAAATGAACCAATACCACCGTTTGATTTCAATAATAATGGAAGAGTTGACTTCAACGATTTAATACTACTTTTTAATGAATTATAAGTATGGAAGGAATTAAAAAAAATATATTTTTACAAGAAAGAAATATTGTGATTTACGTGACTATAACCGGGTTATGGGTAATAATTATGAATATTGACAACGGCTATAAAGGCAAAAAAATAAGAAATCTGGGGGCGGAGTAATGAAATCTCTCATTTTCTTTGAAATTCTGATTTTTTGTCTTTTTGCCGGGCATGTAACCGCAGAAATGGCCATTGGGGGACAATGGATTGAAATCAATGCCGAGGCAGGGTTCAGCCCCAGGCAAAACCATGGGGTGGCGGTATTCGATAATTGTCTCTGGGTAATCGGCGGAGATGCCAACGGAAATTCCACTAATGATGTCTGGTCATCACCCGACGGGAAAATCTGGACCCTTGAAACAGAGCACGCCGGATTCAGTCCTCGATCCGGCCACGGGGTTGTTGTATTCGATAGCCAGTTGTGGGTCATCGGAGGTTTATCAGATGGTACCGCGGAAAATGATATATGGTCTTCATACGACGGGAAAACCTGGAAATTAGTGACGACAAACCCGGGTTTCGACCCACGTTTTTTTCACGGATTGGTGGTATTCGATGACCGCCTATGGGTCATCGGAGGAATGAACGAAGGCAGAATCACCTTAAACGATGTCTGGGTTTCACCGGATGGAAAATCATGGACGCCTGAATGCGAACATGCAGAATTCCTGGCACGGTCCGGCCATGGTGTTGCAGCATTCCAGAATCATATCTGGGTAATCGGTGGATTTTCTTATGTAGTGGAGTCAGGGGGTTTTACTGTAATGCAGAATCTGAATGATGTCTGGTCATCATCCGATGGGCACCTGTGGAAACTGAACAATGCAAGTGCCGCATTCGAAAAGAGAGAATTTGTCCCAGTGGCAGTGATGAATGATGCTCTCTGGATTCCCGGAGGAGGGGGCCCTGTTCCATACAAAACACCAATGAGACCCGGAATGTTCGCATTCAATAGTGTCTGGAGTTCAGGTGATGGTGAGTTCTGGACGCCAGACCCGGAACCCGCAGGATTCAATCCAAGGTATGGTCAGGGGGTAACCAGTTATGACAAAGGCCTGTGGGTTATTGGAGGGAGCACGGGGGAAGGTATTTTTAAAAATGATGTCTGGTACAAACCTTTCAATTCCGCTCCCTCTGTATTGTTCATATCTGATGTGACACGCGGAACCACCCCTCTGTCAGTGCAATTCACAGATACTACTCTCGGAGATGTGACCGGTTGGCAATGGGATTTTGGGGATGGCACAATAGCAAATACACGAAATGTAACACATGTATTCGTGGATCCCGGATCGTATACGGTAGTGCTGACCGTGTTCGGCCCTATCGGTACTAATCAGACTACGTCCACCATCATTGTCGATCCGATATCAGTCACACCCACCAGATCCGCTCTGAATCCGGCGATATTCTGCCTCGGGATATTCGTATTAGCTTTTTTGGCAGGCGGATTGAGATTGAAAAAGAATTGAAAGGGGCGAGATATCTTAAATTATAAATTTCGTGGTCTTACACCAATCCTCTACCATAAAAATCGGACAGTCCTACTATTTTTATAAAGTTGCTGAGTATTGGTTTGAGTGTGCTTCTCGTTAACTGTTACTCGTATTTTCTTCGTTTGAGGCATTTTTAGGATTTTTTTCCATTACTGATAAAGTTGTATCAATGAGATTTGTTCAGGAGTATAGGGGTAGATTGACTTTACGCGAGGTCAGAATAAGACTAAACATTATTCGCTAATTTATACATAACTGTAAAATTTACGCGGTTGGACGAAAGATCCTTCGCCAATCAGGGCCGATAATAAATAGTGAATACCTAATCGGGGTAATTTTTAATGAATCATTTACATTATAAAAAAGAAGACTATATGCGAAATTTTATTGCACCATCTCATATATGCAGGCGTATAGTGACTGCCTATTGCATATCCGAATCACGGGTTCATGCAGCACATACCATAGTAAAACGGATCTCTGATAGGCAGTCTTCAGATACAGAATCACTTGGCCCAATAGCTCATTTAATGATTCAGGTGGACCCGGGATTTCCGATTTTCGATGACCCCTCTCTTAACAAGGGATATCCTTCTCAAAATGAACAGATAACCTATTATTTGAGCGGAAATCCTCATCAAATTATTAAAAGAATCTGTTTGGTCCTACTTCTTTGGACCGGCGGAGTCCTGAATGAAACTGTCCTGCAGGAGGCGATCAGATGACTGACTATATCCGAAAAATGTTCTTCCCGACCAAACGGGACATCATAGACGGCTACGAGATCCAGATCGAGAGGAAGGAGCAGGAACTTCAATCACTCATGGCATACGTCCGCACACTCAAAATGCAGGTCACGCTGGACGAGGTGACGGCATGATCGGGACTATCAACCTGGGTGATGCCATCCGGAAGGCGAAGAAAGAGGCAGTGGCGAAGAAACGCAGTGCCTGGTATCGCCAGTATTACCTCACCCACACCGATAAGATGCAGGAACGACGGCGGGTATATTACCGGGAAAACAGGGAACGGATTTCACACTACAACCGTGACTATTACCACCTGAAAAAGATGAGGCTGATGACCGCATCATCACCGGTCCGGCAGGAGGCGGTCGTATGATTAGCATCCTGAAAAACCTGATGGGGAAAATAAAATCCCTAATCCTCTCCGGACCGGAAACACCCCTGGCAGAACCGGAACCGACTACAGCGGCGACCGTCATCGGCGATGAGACGGAGCCGGTATCAGCATCCACACCAGAGAGTTCGCTCGGGTCATCCTGGGTCGTGACCACCCACACCGAACCGACGTTTGAGAAGGTCGGCCGGGTCTACATGGACAACGGCGACCTGATCATCCGGTCGGACCTGGACAGCCGGGGGTTCTTTCTCGGTGATGAGGATCTCGACCTGGCCCTGACCGGCGGGGTGGGTTCAGTCCGGCTCCTTGACTCGGCAGGAGTGATCGGGACCGCCCGGCTCTCGACCTCCGGCCGTGCACTGAATATGCTCATTGATGAGCAGCTTCACACCGTCCCGCTGCGGTCCCTTACTCCTGTCATTACCGGCTGTAACCGCAAGGGTCCGTTATTTGTCCCGGCTGGGGATTTGGCACCGGACCGATCGGGGGTTTGACCACCGACTCGTCCTCCGGTCGAACAATGGCATTATGTTTTCAGGAGTGACAAATCAAAGATTAATGAAATCTAATTTCAATTTTTAAAACATAAAACACAGTTAATTTTAGCATTTTATTTAGTGATTTCATCTTATTCCATCAAAAATTAGATTTAATAATAAACTCATCATAGCATTTCTTTATTTCATGAAAATAAGTCGGATAATTATTTTTTGTTAATATTGAACATGATTCTTTAAACGCACATTCAGCTGCAGTTTTATGCTCATAATTATTTTTTACGTCTCCTATACGTGTGTATAGCATTGCGATATCCAATTGAATCATCGCATATTCTAATGGCAATTCATCAATCTTTCTAACTTTTAATGCCTCATTAAAAGCTTTTAGTGCCTTATTGAAATTAATTTCTTTATCCGTAAATTGTGCTAGATTTGAATAAGCAATACCAATTAATTTTTCAATTTCTGCATACTTTTTTGGTCGTTTTTCTAATGTGAAAATCTGTAACGATTTATTGTAAGCGTAAAGACTGTTTTCTATATCTTCTCTTGTAAGTGGTTCCTTATTTAGATATAATCCTCCAATATTTTGCTGAACACTGGCGTACTCATAAGGAAAATTTTCAATAGTATACACCTTTAAGGCTTCATCAAAAGAATAAATCGATTCCTCAAATGATTCCGCAATTGGTCCATAATTCGAGTGTATTGTTGCAAATAAATTTGGATTATTTTTGAATGTAACAATTTTTAATGCACGTTTAAAGCATTCTTTTGATTTTTTAATATATTCCTCATTTTTCTCATTAATTCCGAGATTTCTATATGTAAGCGCTAAATTCGTTTCTAATCCTGCATATTTCATAGGATAAAATGATACACTAAAAACTTGAAGAGCTGAATTAAATGAATAGATAGATTTTTCAATATACAATCTTTGATTACGTATTTCAGAGAGTTGTTGGTATACAATTGCTAAATTTGTGTGTGCTGCTGCATAATTAACTGGATCTGCTTTATATGTAAAAATTGTCAACGCTTCATTATAAGAATCTCTAGAATGCAATAAATTAGCCTCTTTTTTTCCTGAATCACTTAATAAAGCATAATTTTTACCAAGTTTTAACATAATATGAGCATATTCATTTGGAAATTGTTCTTTTGACATTTTTTTAAGTAAATCATTATATATGTCAATACATTTTTGATAGTCATTAGAATTCTCATATTGTTTAGCTATAATTTTTTGATTTTGAACTAAATTCATTATTTTTTTATTTTTTATCCAAGGCTGAATTACTAAAGAAATAATAATAGAAGTGAGAATAGCAATTATTGCAATAATTATTGCCATTATATTCCAGGGATACTCAACCATTATAAGATTGTTTTTATATTTATAGTTAATAATGATTTTTTGTTAGAGATATAATAGTGATTTAGTAATTATTTTATAAAGACGAATTTACACGATTTGATGTACGAAGCCAAGTACATCCATTCATCTCTTTCTTATATCTTCATCGTATCAAATAAATCACGCGAACACACCCGAAGAACCGATAACCCTCTTTCCATGCAATCGCATTAAAAAGAAATTTTTTTGAAGTCCATTTCTTCATACCATCTAAAAACGTTATTTCCAGATATTTCATCACATGATTTCGCAGTGAAGACCACATTCCCGGAAATATAACTTAGCTTGAATGAAAATCAGGTCCGTGTTTGAAATCTCCTGTTTTAGCAACCATGACCAATGATTTTTCAATAATCAGGACTGCTGGGCTCTCGACCTCCGGCCGTGTACTGAATATGCTCATTGATCAGCAGCTTCACACCATCCCGCTGCGGTCCCTTACTCTGGTCATCACCGGATGCAACCGCAAAGGTCCGTTATTTGTCCCAGCCGGAGACTTAACACCGGTCCCGCTCGTGTGATTCTGTATCCTCATCGGAACCCTCTTTTTATGAAAGATACTTTTTTGTAAGATCTTACCTATCACACTGTATGAATCATCAACCGGAGTATCTTTTTTTACTTCTGATTATCTCCGGGTTTCTTCTCTTCAACCCCGTTTCAGCCGAAGAATCGGTTGAACACATCGTTTACATCAATCCCGGCTGGAATTTCATTTCAATACCGGTCCGGCTGGCAGACGGACACAACACAGGATCGATTTTTAATTCGGTTGACAAGGCTGGTCGTTTAATATTTTCATACGATGCTCAAACCCAACAATGGACCTCGGTAACCCCGAAAACCCCGCTGAATCCCGGCGAGGGTTACTGGATTTATTCGGCCGGAACCTATGAAATATCACTTGTTTTAGCAGAGGATCAACAGCCGGTAACAAAAAATCTCTATCAGGGCTGGAATTCATTTGGATTTCCGGGACCGTGTCCAAACACAGCGGAAAGTACATTCCGCTCCTTGAGAGACAGATGGACACAAATCATAGGATTTAATCCTGTCCAGCAGATGTATGAACCCTCAATCATCAATGGTGGAAGTGGCAGCCATAGTGATTATACGGATTTGATGCCCAATCATGGATACTGGGTATTTCTCACCCAGGACGGCGTTTTCTCGAAGGTCATTTTCTATCGGAATTTGACAGTCCATTTCATAGATGTCGGCCAGGGGGATTCAATTCTCATACAGTCTCCCGGATATGATAATATGCTCATTGATGCCGGAACTGGTGACAAAGGACCACTGGTTGAGAGTTATCTAAATAATCTCGGAATTACCACTCTCGATATTGTGTTAGTCACCCATCCCCACTATGATCATTACGGGGGGATGTCGGCAATCCTTTCAGATTTCGTGGTCGAAGAATATATTGACACAGAGTTGCCAGCAGTGCCGGTTGAATATCAAAATATCCGTAATCTCGTTGCTCAAAAGGGTATTCCCCGTCATACCGTGAAAAGCGGAGATACCATTGATTTAGGTCAGGACATGCACATCTCTGTATTAAATCCCCAAACCACTTTGTCTGGTGACGATAACGAAAATTCAATTGTTCTAAAATTTGGCCGTGGATCGGATGATTTCCTCCTCATGGGAGATGCCGGGTTTGAAACAGAAAACATACTTATTCTTAACTACTTTTTGAATTCGGACCTGCTCAAGGTCGGTCATCATGGATCAAGCACGGCAACGAGTTCATCATTCCTGAATTATGTAACGCCCAGGGACAGTGTCATAGAAGTAGGTACCGATAATTTTTATGGACACCCATCCCCGTCCACATTACAACGGCTGATGGACATGGGCTCAACAATTTACCGCACGGATTACCAGGGCACGATTGTCGTAACATCGGACGGGAATGGATATACAATCACTACTGAAAAACAATACATCCCGACGGTAACTCCAACCCCCACAGCGACAGTTACAACAACCCCTACGTCTCCATCGGTGTGTGATTGTTCATATGACCGCTATAATTGTGGTGATTTCTCAACACATGACGAGGCGCAGGCGTGCTACGATTATTGTATTTCAATGGGCAAAGGGGATATTCACCGGCTTGATGCTAATAACGACGGGATTGCGTGTGAGAGTCTCCCCTGAATACATTTTCAGCAGGTTTTAAAATTATAGAACCTGTTTAACAAGGTATCACCTCGATTTTTTCATAACGATGCAGGTGCCAGTAACCAGGATAATAATCAATACCAGACCCAATTTCTCATAATCTGCACTTTCAAATTTCCTCGATGGCGTTCAATTTCAAAACGGTGCATGAAATAATCCCCAATGCGACATGCGCCCAAAAATTTATAACATGCCGAATCTATTTTCCCACGCCCTCACACGGGGGGCAGGAGCTACCAAAACATGGCTGATTTCATCCAGCAGACCGTCACCAAGACGGCAGTCCGAACGCTTGCCGCACCCATCGCGGATGTCGCAACGTTCACCACCATCGTCAACGAAGTTATCGGCACCAACCCGTTTGGATGCACCACGTATGACGTCGGCGGGGTCCCGCAGGCCGCGGTGATCAAGAGCAAGGAGTCGTACACTGCAAAGGCAGTCTACGAGGACAACGAGGCAAAGGCGGTCGGGAACGCCAGTGCAAAGTGTCCGACCGTTGCAGCGTTCAACACGACCATTGCAAACATCCTTGCGAATGAAGCCCTTGCAACCGCAATGGGCGGAGACGCGGTCCGTGATACCGAAGGAGAGGCCTATTCGGCAACCCTGAAGTGCCACGACGCCAGCGGGGAGATCTACTACGTGTCGTTCTCTCGCCAGGCAGTGCGGGTCTCATCCTACTCCGACGATGCCATTGTTGCAACCGTCGAGGCATGGGCCGACACCGTTCCGGCACTGGCCTGAGGTTCACCATCTGACGGGGGCAGGGGGGTGGCAGATCCCTCGGGCTCTCCCTCTCTTTTTCTCCCGTCATTTCGGGAGCTATTATGGAAAATCCTGATATTATTGTCATCATCCTCGCCGTCGTGCTACCGGTATACCCGGCCCTCTGGACCATCTACCAGAAGATCGGGCAGTATGACGCAGTGTGTGCAGACTTTGAACGGCTGAAGGATGAGCACCGGAAGAATCATTGCGTGGAGCATCAGCATGGAACCCGAACTCATCACGATCATTGAACTGTTTGCCACCGCTATCCTGGCACTGTTCGCCTATATTCAGAACCGACAGAAGAACACGATTCAGGCCGAGAACGAAACTGTTGTCGCCTTCTTCGACCCGGCCGATGACTCGGTCAGCACCGCACCGGCCAGTGTGCCGGGCAGGTCCTACAAGATGAGCACCTCGACCCGGCGGTGGCTGACGTTTGACCATTCACCAGAAGAGCGTGAATCACTGCTCCGGCAGGTGGCAGAGGCCGAGTCGGAACGGAAGGCGACCTACACGATCACGGTCCCATCCGCATGGTACGAGATAGAGTATGGTCTGGTGAAGGCATCCGGAAAGACGGAGGCCTGACGATGAACCGACTTACACGGCGTCGGAAGATGGTCATCGCAGGGTGCGTATTTGCAGCAGTCGTGGCAGGTGTCGCCTGCTGCGGTCATGCCGATGCAGCGGTGATGAATGTTGCACTCCTCGGCGGGAGTGACCAGATGATGTCGGTATCTTCCGGCTGGGGCTGGTCTGCGTCGAGCGGGGACCTGAACGGTATTCCGCCCCTGG
The DNA here is from genome assembly GCA_041305745.1 of Methanoregulaceae archaeon. Lineage (GTDB taxonomy): Archaea > Halobacteriota > Methanomicrobia > Methanomicrobiales > Methanospirillaceae > UBA467. Next base: position 22,425 of record JBFYKV010000050.1, read on the forward strand.
CCCCCGGGCAGGAGGTGCTGACCGGGAGTTATTCCGGGTCGCTGCTCTCGACCGGACCGGGGCAGTATGAAGGGGCCCGGTCGCTGGACAACTCCGAGATTGTGACGTTTTCAACCGGGAGCCAGGTGAGGACCGGCGGGACCGGCCTGTATGACGAAAGCTTGTCGATCTTCTCGATCGGGGCCGGGGCGGCTGCTGCAACCTGTGGTGTGGAGGCCTTGCAGACTGATGCAGCAAATTACACGGCGGTCCCGTACTGCGAGAGTGTGATCACCGGGACCTCATTTTCGGTGAATGATCTCGTGTATCGTTCGCAGGGGCGTATTTCGCAGGCTGACGACATGATGCCGGATTCGCTTGGGTTTGTGGTACTGAGTAATGGGTCTGGATCTGGGACGTTCTATGCACGGTCGGGAAGTTTGGCGGGGATTGGTCCTGGCGGAGAACTGGGGTACGTAAACGGTGTTACTGAGTCTCTTGTTGTTGGAGGGCGGTTTGAGATGAATGGCGGGGTGGAGTGGAGTTCTTTCAGCGGGACCTTTGATGATTTATAGGTTGAAATTCAGAGGGAGACCTGAATCTCACTTATTTCTTATATCATATTGCATTGAAGACAGATATGAATGACAGGAAAGAGAATAAGAAACATCCGTGGGTCAAGAAAAAATGTGCACCGTTTCATTCAGGGATGCCAACAGGTAAGCCATTGAATCCGTTGAAAATCACGATCGTTCGTGACAATATCTGAAATTTTGTATCTGTGGGCATACGACACGATGGCTGCATCCTTTGCCATCAGACTGGTTTCTTTTGAGAAATAATAGGTAAGGCCAGATATCCCTTTCTCGTCCTCGAGGATTTCAAATCCCATTTCCGGAAGACTATCATAGACCTTCCAGGCAATGGACAAATCTTTGATAATAGCAGGGGTGTCTTTTAGTTTCCTGACTGCGTCCGGCGTTGAGAGGGCATATCCGAGGTCAATTGTTTCGGCGATCATGAGACGATGAAGAAGTTCATTGAGAATAATCCCGGGCACAATTCCCTGGATCTCTCCGCTTTCCACCCGCTCTATGATACCTTTGCAATTCCCGCCGAAACGGGAATGATCGGTTACCCAGTATACGAAAATATTTGTATCAAAAATAGCACGGGTCCCGGGTTGAATGGAAATGAGATTACGCAAGGAGGTCACTTTCAGCAATCTCTTCGATTATACGAGGGTCCTTTATTTTGAGTATGCCTGATAATTTTTTTGAATATGAAACAGCATCAGTTTCCTTGCGGGAGATGCCCGTATCTCCTGCATCATCATGAATAGTCTTCCCCGTTTTTCGATGTACTTCTATTGGAGGCATAGATGCGGTATCATAGTATCATTGACATTTCTTTTAGATAAGGATAATGGAAGTCATAAAGGGGTAGTTTCTGTTACGTTTTCTAAAAATTGCTGCATCACGGTATCCATACATACGCTGGAGAAGGAGGTATTTTGGAATACTTCAGTATTACCGATGTATCTGAACACTATTTCCGGCGTGCCAGCTATAATTCAAGAGCAACTGTAAAACGCGGGTCATATTCTCTTCTACGCTGACATTGTAGTTGTCCCTTCGGGGACACCATCATAGGGGTAGATATGGTGGCGGTTCCATCCCGCCACCTTTGCCGTAACCAACGTATTCCACTGGATTCACCTGTGCGTCCCGCAATACTATAATTCGGTCTGCTGATCATCACCAGTCAGGCCGATGCCTCATTCTCCTGTTTTTCTTTCCATTCTACCAGAACCGCAGCCCTTTACCACCAGAATGTAACAAAGCGGAAACACGTCAAATAATTGAAATTCCAACCAAGTAGTCATTAATTGAGATTCTGAAAAAAATAAAAATTCCTGTTGTTTGTGAGAGTTACAACATTGTTTCACTTTGTTAAATATTCAACAATATCTTCGGATAAGCGATATCGCTTTACATTATTATACGTAATTTCCTGAATTAGATGACAATTTTCAAGAATTCTTATTTTATTATCTAGATCGGGATGGTCATCATAAAAATAAAACAATATTTGGTTTCCATTTCCATTATATATCCAGATTTTTTTAAACAAAACAAATTCTCTATGAAGAGGATTCTTTTTTAAATCATCACGCATTTCTTCTAAAAGAACCGGCATTAACTTTTCAAGTTTTTCGAAAATTATAATCTCATTACTGTCCGGAACTTCTTCTTTTCCTTCAAGTCTATCGCTAGCGTTCAGTTCGGCTTGCACTTTCCACTCACGTAGAACATCAACAGTATACCTGTTTACATCACTATCTATGAGTTTTCCACACGTTTGACAAAGCCAAATCCCATTATCGAATGATCCTCGTTGTTCAGGGGTTAAATTACAATCAAATCGAGGTCCCCAAAATGAAGCCGCGGTAATGTGCGAAGCTACACCAACATTAATAGCCTTTTCAGAGTTTTGTTGTGGGCCGCTTGTAGAATGTCTACAGTTTGGATTAGAACATAGATACCCCACTCGTTTTGCAAGACTTTCTTTCACGTTTTGAGAGAATTCATCACGCATATTCATTTAATCCTCAAATTGTTAGTATTTATATGGGGGTCAAATTTGTCGGATTTTTCCCTACTTTTTTCCAAGATGAAGATTCGATTTTCGTTGTCATTCTTCCTGAATATAGAATCCGAACTTTACACGCCCAATGTGTTCCACATTTCAGACAGGTAGAACAAAAAAGGTAATTATCTGAAAGACCTGATTCGATTTTGTCAAAGCGAGTCATAAAATCGCCACTTCCACACGGGCACGGCGGTTTATTAGTGCTTATGAGATCTTTGGGATTCATATAATCACTCTAAGGTAGGACTTCTAGTTCCTAATATAAAAATTCCGCATAGTGCAGGGTGAAACTATTTTTGACTCTTTATTTTGCGTCATACATTAATCGGCGGTTTCAATGCCCCGCCCGAAACATGCTCATCCTTTGCTCTCTTTCTGTTCCAGTTCCTTTACTGTCATCTCGAATTCTTCTTCGGCAGCAGAATCTTCTTCTGCGATCCGCCGCCCTGAAAAGGTATCATATTCTTCGAGTGCAAGCCTTCGTGCGACTTCCATTGAAACAGTTCCGTATCCTGTCAGTATATCACGCTCATTGAACTGCAGAAATCCGTCCAGTTTTTGCACCCAGTCTTTCATATATATCGGATGCTTCCGTTCGGCCTGCTCCTCGGCATAATCAAGATACATCGTGATGATACGGTTCAGGTTCCGGATCTCATCCCCGTTTAGGTAATTTTTCGCGATAGTGACGTCCCCTCTCCGGACCTTTGCACCCTTCCAGCTTGTCAGGCCCATATTCGGTTTACCTGCATTCGCCCGTTGTGCGATTAATTCAGCGGCGGTATGGCAGGTAATCGCCCAGTGTAGTTTGTTCTGGACCGTTTTGAAAAATTCAATCGTCGTGTCTGCATGCGGGTCACAGTCGATTGCGAGCTTGTATATATCCTTGATCTTCTGGTAGAACCGTTTCTCAGATGCCCTGATATCCCGTATACGTTCAAGCAGCTCATCGAAATAGTCGGCACCGATGCTCCGCCCTTCTTTTAACCTGATATCATCCAGTACAAATCCCTTGATGAGATACTCCCGTAAGCGTCCGGTTGCCCATATCCGGAACTGTGTGCCCCGGTGGGAGCGGACACGGTAGCCGATGGCGAGAATCATATCGAGGTTGTAATACTTCGTCCTGTAATCCTTACCGTCCGCGGCAGTTGTCAAGTATTCCTTGACAACTGAATCAGGGGCGAGTTCACCTTCCCCGAAGATGTTCCTGATATGGAGGCTGACGTTCTGTTTTGTCGTCTGGTAGAGCTCTGCGATGAGTGCAGCGGGAGTGAGCATGCCCGCCCGTCATCGTAACCCGATCCACAGCGACGAACACTCCGCATCAGCGATGTGTGAGGAGCGAGGGAGCGCAGCTGCCGGTTCGGAACCGGGAGCGTCTTCTTATTATGAATTAACCAATAGAAAACAGGGCAATGATGTGAGCATAGCGAACATGCCTGCCCGTCGGCATCAGTCCGGTCCACCTGGTCCCGCCCCATCGGCATGGTGGGGGCGGGCACCGGGTGAGGGCGGGGAGGACCCCTTCGTAAAAAATACGCCCGATACGCAAAGGGGAATCTACCAATTTGTCAGAAAGCCCCATAGCAGCATTCAGGCGTTATTTTCGGGCTTTTTTCCAAAATTATCCGTTAATTAATCGTATTTTTACTCAATGGCGAAGAGGGGATTCTAACCAGGAGGGATAGTTCAGATTATCCCATTGGTTTGTCATAAGCGATGAAAGACGCTTTTTTACAGGTTGCGCATACTATTATCACCATATAATCCAATAAATAATTTTAGAAAATGAAGACCCTCATCGAAGTCCATAAGGAAGGAAAATTTTTCGTGGCCGTGGATCTCCTTACGAATGTCGCCGACCAGGGTTCATCAGAAGAAGAAGCGGTGCAGAACCTCAAGAAAGGGCTTGAGGAACATTATCAGATTCTGATTGAACTGACTCCGAAGGACCACAAGCTCACGTACTTGGACATCGAAGTGGATACTCTTGTCAAAAATTCCCCTGCTGTCAGCTCGTGAGATCATTAAAGTTCTCGCTGATTTCGGTTTTACACCAGTGAGGCAAACCGGCAGCCATATTCATCTCCTTAATCCTGAAAGCCGGAGACTTGTTACGGTCCCTAATCATCCCGAAATGGCGGTAGGGACTTTACTTTCTATTCTTAAACAGGCGAATATCGAAAAGGAAGAATTTTTACGCCACCTTAGGTGAAACGGAGACGAACACTACGGGTCGTCACTCCCCACCGGAGAGGTCCCTCCCCCGAAACACCGTTCGGGAAACCGGGGGGACCACCGGGAAGGGCTGCCGGATCCGGGACAGGGTCCAGAGGTGTCATGCATGCAAACTCCCGGTTACACCAGCTAAATTCGAAGATCCGGACTATCCGAAAGTATTTTTCATGTTGAATACAAGTGATGGCATAGAAGCGCACGGGTCACCCATTGCGGCTGACCTCGTAACCGTAGTTCGTGAATAATATATTCAATTATTTGGGGGAAAAATGAAAAAAATGTTGTCCGTTTATTCAATCGCCCTGACTTGTGGCGTACTGTTTCTTATAATGATTCCAGCCACCTGTGCAGTTATGATTGAACCAGGTCCAACGCCGATAGTTCTCCCTCCGCACAAAACTATCCCGGTACTCCCGGAACCAACAGATTTCACTCCACCAGAGTTGATATCATTGGTTTTCCCACAAAGGATGCTTCAGTATTCCCCCGGCGATTATAGCGAATATTTTATCGAGATTTCAATTCAAACCTTTCAATTGAGTTCTGCAAAAAGCATAGTTTCGAATGGCACTCACTATCTGATTGTTCCAGGAATTTCACCAAATGAAGGTGTTGCAGTTCTGACTATCCCCAGGGAAATGTTCGATTTCGAAATGCAACAAGATCCAAATACCTTTCACGTGTTATTCGCCGATTATTATTTTAAATTTTATCCTGATATCTCCGCAATAACGGGAATTTATGACAATAGTGGCTCTTCAAGCCAAAATTCTCCTCAAAGTTTGTTTTCAAAGATCAGGAGTTCAAAGCTTTCCAAAATCTCTTCGGTAAACATCAGCTCGTTCGCCGCTACCAGGGCGACCTCCACCTCGATCGCCTCCACGGCCTCGCTCGTGTCGCAGGACGCGGGCTCTTCGTCGGATGAGACTACGGCGAACGGGAACTTCGCCGTGGTATCGTTCGCTGCCTCGTACCGGAGCGGCGGCACGGCGATCGCATCGAAGAGCTTCGGGTCCGATGTCCTGGCGGTACGGGGGATCGGGGGATGACTGCAATACAAAAAAAATAGGCTGAATTAATCAATTCACCCCCCATTTTCACCCCCTTTCAATAACCAGTACTCGATTTCGTAGTAGCACCCGGGCACCGAGATTAGTTACCGGATCTTCTTCTGCTCTTCTGCATCCGCAATCTGCTTCAACAGCGAGGCCTGGTCCTCGGGCGTGTGCCGGCAGATAAACCA
>JBFYKV010000051.1:0-4206 GCA_041305745.1 Methanoregulaceae archaeon
AATTTTCGAATGAAGCGGTATTATCTCATACAGCAGCGATTTATGAACAGACTTCTGCCTCTTTTGGTATAAAAAACCTGCGGGTTCTTTTTCAGTCTATATTAACGGCTTAATTCAAAAATAAAATCCATATTATTGTTTTTTTGTGAACTGAAAAATTTGGATCCGTGTCGATGTGCATAATTATATCATCCCAAATATTAATATCAACCAATGTAGAATTGGACTCGGAGGGGTACAATTATGAATAAGGTAGCGTATGCAATCCTCTGCATGGTGATCCTGGCAGGGATTTTTGTTGTTAATGTGTCGGCGGTAAAGCCGGATGGGGCGTTATGGTCGTTGAATAAAGAGTGGGTAGTTGCCAATGGGGTAGACACTGCGGCAATCAGTGTGAATGTATTCAATAGTAGTAATGGCACATTAAATGGGGTCCCGGTCCTTTTCCAGGTGAATAATTCTGTTTTCGGGACATTAAACCCCACACAGGCGATATTGCAGAACGGTCTGGCGAACAGTACATTTATCGTCGATAAAAAGAGTGGGATTGCCAATATTTCTGCAATTATCAACTATAAAATAAATGACACGGATCCTGATGAGCCATATCAGACTGCGGTTTTTAGCAATTTTCTCAAGATTGATCATGACACCCCTTACGTTTTAGCGTCATACACGGTCCCCCCCCAGATCACGGTGGGATCGGTCGGGGATATCAGGCTGGCCTATACCGACCAGTGGGGCAACCCTGTTGACAACCGGAGAGAGACTGAAGAGCTGTATTTTTATATCTCTTCTCCGGGTGAGACCGCTAAATTTGTTAATGCAAGTGCTCCCGGTACCGCTCTTCAGCAATACGTGGATTCCACCGGAAATTTTAGGGTACAGATGATCGCAAGTGAGCAGCCGGGAACGAATATAATTCTTGCCCATCCTGTGGCTCCTGGGATGGGAGATCTGCCCGATAAGTATTTTTACATCCAGGCGATTGCGAACGGAACCCCGTGTTCAATCGAGCAGTATTTTGATCCGGAAGGATACCTCGGACAGCCCCCAAAACAGTATGCCGACGGAATCAGCCTTTTTCAGATAATTTATACATTGAGGGATCGGTATGGCAATGGGATCATGAACAGCCCTGTACAGGTGTCGACAACTATACCCGGCGAGGAAAAAACAGTTTTTACAAATCAATATGGGCAGGCAATGCTTACCTATGGGCCAAAAGAGTCTATTGGAAAAATAACCATTACAGCACGATCCCTGCTCAATGAAACGGTAGATATTTCAAAGCAGGTATGGTTTATCAGTCAGGAAGCAAATGACATGCAGTTTACCGCAAATCCCGAAACGATGCCCAGCCGCGATGTTGAAGGGGCGGAACCTGCAGAATTAAGGGCAAAAGTTATTGACGAAAATGGAAACCCCGTTCAGGGCGAAACGGTCACGTTCAGCCTCGGTACTCCTACATATGAGGGTACATATAACATAACAATGAATCCTGAATTATCGAGTCTTTCAGCGATTACAAACGAAGACGGGTATGCATTAGTTGATTTTTACCCGGGCGCATTTACAACGAATTGGGAAGACCTATTTTTTGAAGAGACTGCATCAGGAGCTGTTCAGGTTACCGCCCATTGGGAAAATGTTACCCGGGATATTTCAAGAAATCATTCATTAACGCTTAATTGGAAAAATTATCCTTATTTAAGTATTGAAGCCTCTGTGAGTCCTCAGACCGTCAACGTTACTGATACGGTAGATGTGAATATCAAACTCAGTGGCGATGGGTGGGCACTCCAGCCCAAACCTATTGATGTCCTGCTTCTTTTAGATAATTCCGGGTCTATGGGGACAACAAATTCTGGTTTGATTGGTACAAGTGCGTTAACACAATCAAAAAGGGCTGCAGTGACTTTTATTGACCAGATGGAACAGGGAAAAGACCGGGTCGGGGTAATTTTCTACGATAAGAAAACATATCCAGATTTTTCAGTATACATTCCATTAACTTACGATTTAACGAGCGTAAAAAATGCAATTTCAGGGTATTCCAGATCGAGCGGGTCTGGATATCATACCCGGACTCGCTATGCGCTGTATGAGGGCATACGATTGATGAACCAGTGGAATAATCGTAAAGCGATCAGGGCAATTATTCATATGACCGATGGGCAGTGGAGTATGGAGGGGGATCCTCTCGCACGAGGATTTGGTTATAACTTCACCTTTGGCCCTGAGGAAAATATCCCCACTGGCCTGCATAGTATATGGGCTGGAAATGTTGTCGGGGTAACAGATAAATTCAGGTACTTCGATGATCTGGGAGGTGCAACCGCGACCTATGGGTCTAAATCAGGAGTGCCCAATGGACAAACATATGATACTGGTACAACCGGTTGGGTATCAGATTCACATGAAACAACTCAAAACACGACAACAAAAACCACGTGGTATTTTACCGACGCACAAACGTCCAAACAAAATATGTCTGTTTATGCCAAGGATTCAAATCTGAAGGTGTACTCTATTGGTTTTACAAGTTCCGCGAATTATGATAATTTAAAGTTGGTACTCAGTACTATATCCAATGCAACAGGGGCATTTTACCAGTATGCTCCGAACGAAGCGGCTCTCACTACATTATACTCTGAAATTGCCGGCCAGTTAAAAACAGAGGCCGGTGTGAATACAGCTATGGATCTTAATTTTGATCAGATAGAGATAAATTACGAGACCGTAACGATGAATGAGACCTATCAGGCCTTTAATTATGTTTACGATCCTTCAAAATCGACAAAAATTCGATTCCATAATAGTACTGCGGATATTGTCCCCCCCTATATTCTGGATCAGACAGATGATTGGAATGATGACTACCGTTTAACATTCAATGTTGGTACAATTAAGCTCGGACAGGTGTGGGAAGCAAATTATACATTGAGAATTGCAACAGATGGGAGTATCAATATCTTTGGCCCGGGATCCACCGTTACATTCAATGGCGGGGAAGCATTCCTTCTCCTGCCTAAAACCTATATAACAGGAGTTCCCGGAATAGTGACAACCGGTGTCAATACCAGCGAGTTGAACATCACGACAGGAGACAGTTCCACAGGAACTGACGACAGCGGGATAGAATATGTGGAATGGCCAATCTACCGCGAGTATACCGGTACTTACAACGTTACTGAACGGTATTACATATCAAATGACGGCGGGATGCAGTGGATATTAATCGGTGAAACGATACTCACCCCTGAAGAAGCCAACCAGGACGGATACTTCCGTTATCCAAAGATCCTCCTCCCGCCAGGGATAATAGACTTCAAGGTAGAGTCCAGTGCACTTGATGCACCGGGTCCGATTATTGCAGTCCCACCACAATCACAACCAAATGTGATACCGACAGGCACATACTACATACATATCAGATGAGGGATCATTCCTCCCCTTTTTCTAATAAAAAAGTAATCGATACGTCTGGTAACGATTTTTCAAAGAATGTTTTAGCACGGAAAATACATCAACTGACTCATGGGACGATCTCTCCGCTCAGTGCATCGATCCTGACATTTTTAATTCTGCCACCTGTCTGCGTGGAAAGCGTATAGGTGGTTCCATACAATTCAAGTGTTTCAATCCGACCGGTAACAGGGTTCTGAAGAGTTGCAATCTCAGTGGAATGGCGGGAAAATATATCTTCCGGCATAATAATTCGGTCTAAGGGAATCGATGAATCAGGCAACCATGCTTTCCATTGAATATATGACGGACCCATCGAGTCGTATGCATAAAAAGCAGGGGTGGTCCCTTCTTTATACCCGATTATCCACCGTGATGCAGATCCGTCCATGGTGAGGTTTTCACCCTGTATGGTATACATCTCTACCTGCGTTCCCGGTTTGGTTACGGTGAAAGATTCGTAAAATGCATTCAAGGCTATCTGAAGAATAAATCTGTCTGATACTGCTCCGGTAGTGCGATCCTGAAACCCGTCCCCTTTCAATGCCGGCGTCCCAAAACCATTCCCCGATGTGCAACCGGCAAAACATAACGCACAGATAACAAACCCGGAAAGAATGAAATGGAAGAGTTTCAGAGGGATCATTTTCAACGATAGGGGTTGATCCCTTTATGAATATAAAACAATCTCACCGCCCTTCCACCCCGGGCGACCCCGCCCCCTCCCATGCATAGAAG
>JBFYKV010000052.1:0-12218 GCA_041305745.1 Methanoregulaceae archaeon
AGGGAGACAACTATGTCGCACAGGGAATGTACCGCGAGGCACTTGTTGCATATGACAGTGCAATCGCGACTGACCCCTACAACAGCATTGCCTGGAACAGAAAGGGGGTTGCACTCATGGAGTCAGGGAATGACACTGAGGCAGTAAAGGCCTTTGAAAAGTCACTTGAACTGGATCCCTATTCTAATGAAGCATGGGATAACAAGGGTGATGCATACAATCACCTTGGACAATACAGGGATGCAATAACCGCATACGACCGTTCGCTTGCAATCAACCCGAATGACCTGTATGCACTTGTCCGGAAAGGGATCAACCTGCAGGAATCGGGCAACCCGGGCGAGGCAATGAAGATCTATGAGGAGGTAATCCGGATTGCAGAACGGGAAGTCCGTAAACATCCGAATGATGCCGGGTTTGATGCAGACCTCTGGACGAACAAGGGTGATGCCCTTGCACACATCGGGCGCTATTTTGATGCCCTCGATGCATACGAGACTGCACTGAATATAAATCCAAAGCATGAGGGTGCATTAAAAGGGAAAAAAGCGGTTGATGATTACCTTATGGAGGTGAGGGGGACCTTCCCGGAAAATTCAATCATTCCCCCGACGATAATCGGGACGGATAATACAACACCGTCAGTTCCTCTCTCCCCGGCGGTCTCCTTCTCGGCAGTAATTGTTGCCGCCCTGGTGTATTGCGCGATAAGGAAACGCTGAAGCGAGGGTAAATTTCATATCATTCCCGGTATCAGAATATTTTTCTTGTTCTCTATCGATTGATAATGAGGATTTTTTGTTCTATCACCTGATACTTACTGACAGCTGCAATCTCTGTTGTACCTATTGCCGGGGTAAGATCTTTGATGAAGAAGAAGGCCCTGGGATAGACGTGGAAATCGATGAAAACCTTCCCCTTGATTTTGATTCCGGAATTGAAGACCTCAGTGAATTTCTTGGAAAAGATCCGGATGCAGTCCTGACGTTTTACGGAGGTGAGCCCCTGATGCGGATGGACCTCGTCAGGGAGATCATGGACAGGGCACCGGTCCGGAAATTCATGATACAGACCAACGGGACTCTTCTTCACATGCTTGAACCCGAATATGTCAACAGGTTTGATACAATTCTGGTATCGGTCGACGGACCGCAGGAGCTGAACGACCTCCACAGGGGAGACGGGGTATTCGACCGGATTATCATGACCCTCCATAAAATCAGGGCGGAAGGTTTCAACGGTGAGATCATTGCACGGATGACTGTTGTTGAAAATACCGATATCCATAATGCAGTGCGGTTCCTCGCATCAAACCCGTTCTTTTCATTTTCATCCATTCACTGGCAGATCGATGCGGATTTTTCAAATGATTACAGGTACAGGAATTTCGAAGCGTGGGTCAGGCAAAGCTACAATCCCGGAATAAGGCTGCTTATACGTGAATGGGTGGAAATAATGGAGACGGAAGGCCGGGTCGTGCGATGGTACCCCTTTCTTTCCACCATGCAGGACCTCCTGACCGGCCGGAAGTCGCGTCTTCGCTGCGGTTCGGGGTACATGAACTACAGTATCATGACCGACGGGCATATTGCGCCCTGCCCTGTGATGGTTGGGATGAAAAAATATTACCTCGGGCATATCTCAACAACGCACCCGCTCCGGATACCTGAGGTTGATGTCAATGAGCCGTGCAGCAGATGTGATATCAGGGATTTCTGCGGCGGACGATGCCTTTACTCAAATATTATCAGGCCCTGGCCGGAAAACCAGAGAGAAATCGTGTGCGGGACGGTCAGGAACCTGTATGAAGGGCTTTCTGAAGCGGCGCCCCGGGTGAGAACGCTTATCAGGCGTGGGAAGATATCAATGGCGGATTTTGAACATACCCGCTACAACGGATGCGAAATTATTCCCTGAACCGGAATATCCCTCTTCCTTTCCTGTCTCATCCGTATCAGGTATCTGATAATAAATCAGGAATTACAGGAAATAACTTTACAACCGGGGTTAGTTCTACTCGATCAGGTAATATGGATTCGGCAGTGACGATAAGGACGATGACGGGGGAGAAGTGGATAGAGCGGCTGGACGGAGCAGGAGATATTTCATGGGCTGATCGTGCAGGTTCCAGGTGCAACGGTCATTTTTGATACGCCTGAACCAGACGCAGCAGCCCCCTGCATCGCAGCCAGGCACGGTCAGGCAGAACGTGTTTGAAATGGCGTGTAAGTCTGCAAAAGAGATCCCCCCCCCTTTCGCCTGACCAGATTTTTCGGAGTGACCTCATTCGAAAAGGGGCAGGATCAGCAGGAAGATATTTTAACGGTGATACGGTCTGCCAGATCGTATCATAAATGCCCGGTAAATCTGTTCAAGCAGAATGAGCCGGACCATCTGGTGGGTAAAGGTCATACGGGAGAGCGAAAGGCGGATGCCGGCGCGCCTTATGACTGCGTCTGAAAGACCAAGACTCCCCCCTATACAAAAAACGATCTCCCCGCGAACTGACATCTCCCGCTCACCAATATAGCGTGCAAGATCAACGCTTGACCATTCTGCCCCCGCTACATCGAGTGCAACAACTGAGTCATCCGGGGTTATGGCATTTAACATCCGGAGTCCTTCTTTTTCGGTTAATTTTTTGATTTCTGCATCAGAAGCCCGATCTGGCACTTTTTCATCCGGCAGGTCAAGGATCTCCAGATGTGTAAAAGGGCGGAGACGTTTCAGGTACTCTGAAATCCCCTCGGTAAGATACGGTTCCCTGACTTTTCCCATGCAGATGATCCGGATTCGCATACATGATATCTGCGCTAAAACAAAAAAACAAGGGGCTGAAGATAAAAACAGAGGTGCCCGGGGAGAGCAGAAGTTACGCACCCGTTGTTTTTATAAAATTGAGCCGGATGTATGACACGATCGTTCCGGGCGGATAGGAGCCTGTCAGCCATAATCATAATCTGGTCCGGCGTACTGACCGCAAAGGTGCCTTCAAGACCCGTCAATCTCACAATAACCGCATTTTCCGGCTGTTCAACCGATTGTATGCCCAAATATCCGGGATGCTTTAATGACCGATTGCAAGGGAGGGACAGATCCGGGTTTTTCCACTTTCGCACCGCACGGCAGGGTATTTATGAGGCCATTGGATGATGTAAGTATCAGGGGGGACCAGAAAGGGTTTCCCGGATAGTCTGATCCCGGACATACCGTTCCTCCCGTCTGCAGTTAAACCTTGAATGGAGAAACCTCAAAAATTCCCCTTACCGGGGTTTCTCTGTTTTACAGACCGCTGTCACCCCCGCCGGATATCTCTTATCAAAACGTGCCAAATGGTATAAATATCAAAATAGCGTCTATTTATCATTAAAATGAAGAGGAGACCCTCCTTTGGCATCGCCACTATCCTGCTCCTTGCAGGTTTTGTCCTTCTGAACCTGCCGGCATCAGATGCAGGACCTGTATTCGGGCCGTCTGATCGAATGGCAGTTCCACTCGGGGGTTCAACCGGATGGTACAGGGTACATTGTGATGCAGAAGGGGCCTCTGTTTTTTTTGACGGGATATACCAGGGAAAAATCTGCCATGGTTCATTGCTGGTCAGGGTCTATATGACCGGGACCCCGTTCCGTACCTACCGTGTTATGAAACCGGAATACGAGACCTTCGAGGGCAGCCTTGCAGATATTCCTGTGCGAGGCAGGATCACTGATATTTTTGTTGAATTAAAGCCCCTGATACAGGAAAATCCCGGAACCTCTGGTGGAGGTGCCGGGGGAAGCACCGAACCGTGCCAGACTCCCGGATCTCATTGGGATGAGATGAAAAAACAGTTACTGGAGAAATTCCGGAAATGATCCCGACGATAACGTTTACAAGGGGAAATAACGCATGAATTTTACCTTCCGCAGTGTTTTTTGGATTATTCTGTGTCTGGTCATACCGTTAACCGGGGTCCAGGCTGCACAGGACGAGATCGTGGGAGGATTTCTTGTGTATGCAAATGTGGACGGGGCCGGTGTCTACATGGATGACGTCTATAAGGGAAACATCATCCAGGGTGCCCTTTACATCCCGGTCTATACGTATAGCCCGTACCAGACCTTCAGCGTCCGGAAAGACGGTTACGCAACATTCACCGGGTCGGTCCCGCGGATACCTTCTGCAGGAGAGGTGATCAGTCTCAATGCCGCCTTAACCCCGCTTGAACCCCCCGGGATCGGTTCTGTGTATGTCACATCGTCGCCACCTGGTGCAAAAGTGTATGTAAACGGAATTTTCAAGGGGGTCTCACCACTTCTTGTAAGTGCGTTGCCGTCGGGAACGTACTCGGTTGAGACCTCGGTTGAGGGGTATATTCCCTGTTACCAGGACGTCGTTGTGTATCCGGGACAACAGGCCGTTGTAAACTGTATCATGGAAGGGACGTCGGGTCCGGGAATAATAACCGTTATTTCCGTGCCGTCCGGTGCAACGGTCTCGATAGACGGGGTCTATCGCGGGACAGCCCCCCTTACCGCGAAAGGGGTGGCCCCAAACGATCATATAGTTTTAGTTGAACTGCAGGGCTATGAAGTCTGGAAAACAACGGTGAATGTAAAGGGCGGATCCAGTACCACGCTCGAGGCACGGCTTGTGCAGATCCCGGTCAGCAGGAATGGCAGGATTGTAGTATCAGGTGCACCGGAAGGTGCAGAAATCTATCTCGACAGGGTTTTTTCTGGTAAAATGCCTGCATCAGCTCTTTTTGAAATTGCGGATGCAGCCCCGGGCAGCCACCTTGTCCATGTACAGATAGACGGGTACAAACCCTGGTCATCTGCCGTAACAGTCAAATCAGGGGAAGTGGTGGCGCTGAACATTGAAATGACTCCGGAAGACGGGTATGTAAGCGGCCCGCTGCTTATGGTCACATCGAAGCCGGGCGGAGCGAATGTCATGGTTGACGGGGAATGCAGGGGAGTGACACCCCTTACTATCAGTGAAATTTTGCCAGGGCTCCACCAGGTCAGCCTTACCCTGCCGGGCTTTGCCGACTGGTCAGTTGCTGTTGAAGTAAAGCCCTCTGGTATAACCGAAGTAAATGCCACGCTGACGGACGTCCCATTGCTCGGGAACAGTATTATTTTCGGTTTGTATGGTGCAATACTCTGCGTATCCGTAATTATCGCCGGAAAATCCCGGAAGCGAGGGCCGGGATGATCGAAAAACCACGGAAACGCGGATGCCCGGGTTTTTTCCAATTCCAGAATCAGGTCCGGCAGAATCCCCGCCTTCTCTCAATATTCCTGATGAATTATTGATACGATTAAGATCTCGAAAAAATAAAAAAACCTGGCTTTTTGCTATTTCCGTAGAGGTATCTCGGTCACTGTCCCATTGCAGTGGAGAAGCAAAAAATCAAAGAATTCTGCTCACATCACAGGATGTCAGCAAAGCCATTTTTTATAAAAGAGGGGCGATCTACATACCTCCCCGCCTGATGCGATATACGGTACTATTTCACGAGTGCCCCTGCTATCAGACCCCCGATAAGGCCGATTACCCCGAAATATAGTGCAGCGAGGATAATAATAAACGAAACACCAAGGGCGGTGATGAACCCTGGCACACCAAGGAGGAGGCTTCCCCCGATAAGGAGGATAGCTGATATGATCACGGCACCAAAAATCCCTGCCAGAAATCCAGCTTTTGCCCCGTTCCACATCCCTCCACGGGCAATGATACCGGCGATGAAACCGCCGGTGAGCGGACCGAGCACCGGGAGACTGTGTAAGAGGACCATTACCACAAACCCTGTTCCCACGCCGAGCCAGAATGAGCCGCTTTTTCCTGCCATTCATCAATAATTGAACAAATAAATGGATAAATGCTGACCCTGACAGCCCATGTATCCATATTCATCAGGATATTCCCTGATGTGGAAGATACGACCACGGGACGCACATATACGGCAATATATTTGTAGATTGGGTATCATACGTCAGTTATGGCGCTTCGATCCATCAATCTCCCGGGTATTGGAACGAAATATGAACTGGAGACAGAAAAAAAGGATACTGTTGCAGTATTTTTTCTGAAGAACGGGAATATCCAGATGTATACACTCCAGCATGACTGCAATACACCCAGTGTTGCGGAACTCTCAGATGTCGAAGCACGAAGGCTTGGAACCATCCTCACCGGCGCAATAATGGAAGCCGACAAGGAGAGTGTCGAAATTGCATTTTCAGCACTTTCTGACCTGAGGATTAGTGTGCATACCTATATTATCGGGAAAAAAATGGCAGGCCACAGCCCCGAAGACCTGCAGATCCGTGCAAAGACCGGGGTCACGATTATCGCGGTCTCGAGATCTGACAAAAATGTGATCAACCCTCCGCCATCTTTTATATTCCAGGAGGGTGATGCAGTCGTCGCAATCGGAGAGACTGACCAGTTAAAAACATTTGAGCAGCAGATTATGGTGGCTTAATGGAAGGAATCGTCCTTGCATTATTTGTCTGCCTGATACTCGCACTTATCACAAAGCGCCTTTCCCTTCCGTCAATACCATTCTACATTATCGCCGGGCTCCTCCTTGGGCAGAGCGGGCTGAAGATGGTCGGAGCAGATGAAGTCTCGCTCTTCCTCACCCACCTCGGGCTGCTCTTCCTGCTCTTTTTCATGGGACTGGAGATTAAACCCGACAGGATCTGGAAAAACCAGTCCGCCATTCTCTCAAGCGGGCTTATCGACCTTCACATCAATGGAATTATCGGATTTGTCGCAGCATATGCGCTTGGTTTTTCACTCTTTGACGCCGTCATCGTTGCGGCAGCATTTTTCATCAGCAGCACCGCGATGGCGGTCACCTCGCTTATAGAGAACCGGAAGCTGCTGATGCGGGAGTCGGAGACCATCGTATGGCTGATGATATTTGAGGATATAGTCCTCATTGCATTCCTTGCCTTTATCGGGACTTCGGCCGAACACCCGCTGCTGATCCTCGTGAAGATAATCGCAGTACTTGGGATAATTATTGCAATTACGCATTACGGCAGGAAGTACATCATATCGGTTCTCAAGCGGGATGACGAGCTTCCAGTGTTGCTCACGTTTTCTGCGGTGCTTGGAATTGCAGCACTATCGGGAACTATCGGGATACCTGAATCATTCATGGTCATCGCATTCGGGACCATCCTCGGCACTATCGATCCAATCGCGTTCGAACTTCATTCCAGGCCATTCAAGGATGTATTCCTGGTAGTATTCTTTGTATTCTTCGGGGTTACGGTCGACCTCTTTTCAGGGGGCATTTCACCGCTTGCTATCATCATTATCTGCCTTGTTGCCATCCTGAGTAAATTTGCATCAGGGATGATTATCGGGAAGAGAATTCACGGAAGTTCAATATCCGGAGTGGAGATATGGTCGAATACTACCAGCAGGGGTGAATTCTCAATCGCCATCGCAGCACTCTACGGGTCTGCCGTGGTGTCAGGCACCATCGCGTCGATGGTCATTGTCACCTCGATTGTCGGGGCGTTTGCTGCAAAATACAGCGGCAGGCTAGAGAAGATTATCCTGCGGAGCAAACCCGCCCGGCCCGTACAGTCAGACCTTCACAGTGATACAGGAAGTGAGGGTTAATCCATATCCCCGTGAGACTTGCCCGGCGACCCCTGTTTGAATTCACCAGTACCAGAAAAAGAGATTGAAAAAAATCCGCTCTGTTGAAACGGACATGAACCAGTACGGTTCACTCCGGAACCATGAAAATGTCCATTCAAAATCTCCTCATATTGTGGGTTGCTCCACCATTTTGGTATGAAAAACCCCCCCTTGGTTTTCATAAGTAAGGCCTGTGAACATAGTTCTCATAGGTGTTTCATAGGAGACCCTTCCCGCATCTCATTATTCCTCTTTCGCCGCACTCCTTATCGCGACACTCCAGGGGCTGATGCCCCGCCGTATGCGTGCGACCCCATAATGCGATAAGGGCCGTGCTAAGTTCTTTTGAAAACAGCAGAAATCCCTATCAACCCTGCCCACAGGACATTGCCCGGGGGTGGGTCAGGGAGGGGTGAGAACCCCTCCTGTCAGAGAAAGGGATCGAATATGTTTTATCGAAATAAGCCTTTAAACAAAGCCAAAAAATTCAATAATTAATCAGGCAGAATTTCTGACCTTACGGTGAGGAATACCGGACCTCTTGTATCGACCTTCTTTTTCTGGTCGGTAACGGTCCTCATTGCATATTCTGCAATTCGAAGGTTGATATCACTCGGGAGTTTTGCCATTTTGACCTGAACGGTAACGGGATTCCCGCATGCTGCCGCTTCTTCGATGCGTGCCGCTGCGAGGTTTGATACCGCATCGATATAACTGATACCGGCAGGTGCACCGGAACTCCTGACATCAGCCCATTTTTCATTATCAGGGACACCGAGAATCGATCCCTGGTACACGAATATTTCGTTGAAACATGCAGGTCCGCAGAGTTTACTGTTGGACTCCGGCTCTTCGACAAAGACGCGGATACTCCGCTGCCTGAGTTGTCCTTTCCATGCGGTAAAAGAGCACGGCCCCTGGTCTGCTGCATGTTCTGCAGCGGTCTTTTTAATTGCACTGACCAGGATACGGCCTTCGGCTGAAACCGGCTCATCCCTGTACGTAATGGCCCCTGCAATCTCCATATCGCTGAGGGGAGCCGGGAAAAACTGCGGATAGGAGAGCTGCCTGATATCGTCTGACCCATATGCAATCATTGCCAGCCGTTCGACACCGAGCCCGAGGTTCATAACCGGTACGCCGATCCCGTATTCCGCGAGGGCCGACGGGGAATACATACCAAACGTTGCGACTTCAACCCAGTCGTGGACCGGGTGGCGGGCGTATACCTCGGTCTGTGAATCAGGCATGTAGTATTTCGAACGCTTTTCATCTGGCTGGAAACGGAAATCTGAATACCCGAATGCCGAGAGGAGCGCCCTGCTGATGGCTTTTCCGTCTTCGATCGTCACATCGTCGTCTGCAATAACACACGACGCCGAATGGTAACTCATCAGGCGTGTTGCCCCTTCCTCCTGCTCCCTGCGGAAACAACGGTCTACCGAGAAGAGCCTGATCGGGAGGGGGCTCCGGTTCCATATCGATCCGAGTGTCATGAACCACCCGCTCGTCATGTGGCTCCGGAGCGTATTCCGCGATGATTTCGGCTCAAGTTCCCGGAACGCACGGAATACCTCGTCATAAATCTTCACGGTGGTCCCGTCATCGATATTGAGTGCTTCAGATGTTGCATGGACAAGGTCGTCCCCGTCTATTGCCGATTTCTTGTAGGACTGGAGGATTTCACGCAGCCTCCCCTCCTCGTCAGATGTCACGGGTTTGCCGGTAATCCGTGTTATCCCGTCGAGCTCTTCCTTCCCGATCCCCTGGTTTGGCCGTTCAAGGCCACCGAGGTAGAACACGCGGTCAAGTACGGCACTTGCTTCGGGCCCGAACTGGCGGTACACATCTTTTTCTTCGACGATGATGGGGTTGCATATCTCATCGAACCCGAGCGAGAGGTAGGTGGACCGCAGCCGGTTCACCATCTCAAAGATCGGGTGGGCTTTTGCCCTCGGATAGCCCAGGTGCGGGTACCGCTTTTTCTGACCCGGGGGTGTCACTACCGATGGGCCTTCATGCCACGCTTTTTCGAAATTTTCGCGTGTTTTTTCCCTGAATGCTTCAACATCAAATCTCATATGACCTTCTCCAGACAGACGACCCTGCTCGCCTTGTTCTCATCTTTTACCTGGTAATCACTCGATTCAGATATTTTACGGGCAAAATCCGCCACATATTCATGTTCAGGCATGTGGTGTCTCATCAGACGTTTTCTACTGTATCCGAGAAACATATATCCCTTCACTTCCACAAATGTTGCCCCTGAGTCCTGAACGATCCGGGCGTACTGTTCAGGGTTGATATCATTTAATCCTTTGACAAGGGTGATACGGATGGCTGACCGCCTCTTCCCGAGGAGGGAAAGGCTTGCCATGATGTTTTCCCAGTAGTCCCCTGAAGGCCTGCAGACCTGTCCATACGTCGTGCGGTCGGGTGCAGCCAGCGAAATATACGTCTGGAAGGGTGAGCACTTCTCTATAACCCACGGCTGTGTTCCATTGCTCACAAGGAACGTGGTGAGCCCCTCAGCATTGAAGAGGTCAATCAGCGTCGGGAGCTCAGAATACAACGTCGGTTCACCCGAGAGGGAGATTGCCACGTTACTCGGGTCGAGTGCTTCGGAAAAACGCTCTCTGGTTACGTAGGGGGACACTTTGTACCCTGAAAGCGCCTTCTTCTGCAGTCCCCTGAAGCGTTCAAGGATAAGGCCGGGTGGTGCTTCCTGTTCCTCTGTGACCTCGTGTTCAAATGATCTCCAGCAGAACAGGCATTTCTGGTTGCACCGCAGTGTCGGGGTCATCTGGACGCAGCGGTGGCTCTCAATCCCGTAAAACTGGTGCTTGTAGCACATGTCCCCGCCTTTCAGTGTTTTTTTAC
The DNA here is from genome assembly GCA_041305745.1 of Methanoregulaceae archaeon. GTDB lineage: Archaea > Halobacteriota > Methanomicrobia > Methanomicrobiales > Methanospirillaceae > UBA467. Next base: position 10,534 of record JBFYKV010000052.1, read on the forward strand.
ACCAGAGGCAGGGTTTTATCGCGGCAGAGGAACCGGGGGCAACGAACTGGTATCCCTGGGCCCGCAATGCCTTACATGGTTCTGACAGCATCGATACCGAGTGTCTCCAGCACTTCCTTCAATGTATTCTGCGTTGCCTTAACCAGCGTCAGCCGTGCCTGGCGCGTCCTGCCCTCTGCCTTCAGTACCGGTTCAAAGTGGTAAAACGCGTTGAAGAGGTCGGCAAGTTCACGTGCGTAGGTTGCCAGCAGGTGGGGCCTGAGTTCTCTGACAACGGCATCCACAATATATGGAAACTTTGCAATCTGCTTGGCAAGCGTGATCTCGTTTTCGTTTTCGAGGTCGAAGACCTCCTCGAACTCCCCGGCCTTCTCCAGTATGCTGCAGGCCCGTGCATGTGCGTACTGGATATACGGGCCACTCTGTCGCTCGAAGTCCAGGGCTTCTTTCCAGTTAAAGACCGTGCTCTTTTCAGGAGATATTTTAACGATGTCGTACCTTATCGCTGCAAGGGCGACTGATCGGGCAATATCCGCCCGGACGGGCTCGTCCAGTTCAGGTCTCCTGACGGTTACTTCAGAAAAGGCCTGCTTTGTCACTTCGTCCATCAGCTCATCTGCGGAGACGAACTTCCCTGCCCGCGTACTCATGGAACCTTCGGGAAGGGAGACGAACTCGAAATGCACGATCTCAGGGTATTTCTCTCCGATCAGCTTCAGGGTTGCGATGAGCTGGGCGCCTATCAGCTTGTGGTCGGCCCCAAGTACGTCGATCATGTGATCAAAGTTTTTTCCCTTCCATATGTGGTATGCCAGGTCGCGGGCGGCATAGACCGATGTCCCGTCGCTTCGTCTCAATACGTATTCTTTTTCAAACCCGGCACCGGTAAGGTCTACCCAGAACTTATCCTCTGAATGTGCCTCCTTTAAGTGGGATATTTTCGCAAGGACCTTTTCCGTATCGCCGTTCCTGATGAAATCGCTCTCCCATACGAACCTGTCATGCCTGACATTCAGGCGGCTCATCGTGACCTTAAACCCGTCAAGGCACTCGTTTACCGCGCCCCTGAAGAGTTTTACCGTGGGGACATCCACTTTTTCGACAAGCTGCATCAGGCGGTCGACCGCTTCAACTATCTCCGGATGTTTTTCTATCTCGCGGTTTGCAGCGATGTAGACCCGTGCCACGTGGTGGTCGCCCTTCTCTCCCTTTTTTGCAGGCATGTCAAGGTGGGTGTATCCCCAGCCGACGATGGCGATCTGCCTGCCCATGTCATTGACGTAATACTGGACTTCGAGACGGTACCCGGCCTTACGGAAACAACGGGCCAGGGTATCCCCGATAATCGAGTTACGGATGTGGCCCACGTGGAGGGGACCGTTCGGGTTGGCGCTGGTGTGTTCGAGAACAGTCCGCTGATGTTTTGCCGGGAGGCTGCCATAGCCGTCCCTGACCGCAGCGGCAAGCGACGTGCTGATATACCGTGGCCCGAAGATGAAATTGATGTATGGGCCTTTCGCTTCAACTGTCATATCCTTCAGTTCAGGAACCCCGGCGAGAAGACCTGCAATTTCTGCAGCTATCACTGCAGGAGCCATCTTCCTCGTCTTTGCCAGGCTGAACGCAGCAGTTGAGGCGAGGTCTGCATGTCCGCCTCCTTCGACAAGGCCGGGATCCTCAAGACC
>JBFYKV010000053.1:0-40193 GCA_041305745.1 Methanoregulaceae archaeon
AAAGACCGGACATCGCTGAAAGAAATGCAACTTCCCCTCCGATTTTTCCCACGCCAAGCACCGAGAGGCTCGTCATAATCCATACTATTCGCACGCCCAGAATAAATAATTACAATTACGATCATCTTTTTTGCAATGGTTCAACTACAACCGGGTCCGGTCAGCGCCGGTGGCGTCAGACTTGATAACCACCTTCTCCTCGCCGCGGGGATCCTCGGCACCACCGGTGCATCCCTTCTCCGGATTCTCAACTCAGGGGCAGGGGGGGTCGTCACCAAGTCCATCGGCCCCTACCCGAATGCGGGTCATCACGGCCCCTGCCTCGTGAGAACAGACACGGGAATATTAAACGCAATGGGTCTCCCGAACCCTTCAAGAGAGTTCCTTGACGAGATTCCGGTTGTCAGGGACCGCCCGGTCATCGTGAGTATATACGGGGGAAATCCTGAGGAATTCGCCGAAGTGGCAGGGTGGTTTACGCATAGCGCGATCGCATTCGAACTGAACGTGAGCTGCCCGCATGCAGAGGGATACGGTGCCGCACTCGGCAGTGACCCTGCGATGGTTGAGGCGTGCACGCAGTCGGTCAGGCGGCTTGGAATACCAGTATGGGTAAAGCTCACCCCCAATGTAACAGATATCACCCTGTGCGGCAGAGCGGCAGAGCGCGGAGGTGCCGATGCTGTTGTGGCAATCAATACTCTGAAAGCCATGCGGATATCAACCGGGATGCGGCGCCCGGTACTGGGGAACCGGACAGGAGGCCTTTCCGGCAGGGCCGTCTTTCCGGTAGCCCTGCGGTGCGTCTATGAACTTTATGAGGCCTGCACCATACCTGTTATCGGGTGTGGCGGGATATCCTGCGCGGAGGACGTTATAGAGATGATGATGGCGGGGGCGAGTGCGGTTGAGATCGGGAGCGCGGTATATGACAACCCGCTCCTGTTTGAAAAGATTGCCGGGGAACTCTATTCAGAGAACGGAGAGAACCCGGCAGATATCGTGGGGTGCGCCCATGTCTGAACTCCTCCCGCAGGTGGTCGGCATTACTGATATCGTGGAAGAAACCCCCACGATACGCTCATTTTATTTTGATTGCGAATTCGACTTCACCCCGGGTCAGTTTGTGATGGTATGGGTTCCGGGTGTGGACGAAATCCCGATGGCGCTCTCGCGCAGGTCATCTATTACGGTCCAGCGGGTAGGCGATGCAACTTCCGCGCTCTTTTCCATGAACAGGAATGATAAAATCGGGATCCGGGGGCCTTTCGGGAACGGATTTTCGGCCGGCGGAAGGGTTCTTGCGATAGCGGGAGGTGTAGGGGCTGCACCGCTGCTCGGGCTTGCCAATGCACGCTCGGTTGACACATTCCTCCTTGGCGCACGTTCTGAATCAGAGATTTTATACCGCAGCGAGCTCATTGGGAAAACAGACCTCCATATCGCAACCGATGACGGTTCTGCAGGCCATCACGGGTTTGTTGTCGACCTTATGGACCATATCGGGATCGACGGATATGATACGATCTGTGTCTGCGGCCCGGAGCGCATGATGTCTATTGTGCTCCGGAATCTCGAATTTCGCAACCTTGCGCACCGTTCACAGTTCAGTCTCCACCGCTATATGAAATGTGGAATCGGCATCTGTGGATCCTGCTGTATTGACCCCGGCGGGCTCCGGGTGTGCAGGGACGGGCCTGTTTTCAAAGGAGATGTCCTTAATAATACCGAATTTGGAAAATACAGCCGGGATGCCAGTGGAAGAAGAAAAAACCTGTAATTAACCAGCTGCATTAAACCAAGCATTTAAATACGACGACGTTTGAAAGCATTTCAAATTACAATTTATTGCTTTTAAAACAATAAAAAGCCGTACAAAGACCAAAAATCATTTAGAAAATTATTAATAACACCAGAAAAGATTTTAATTTTGAACCTATACGAAAAGTGAGTTCATATGTCATGGGTATAGGTAGGACATAACAGAGAGGTGTGTAAAAAATGGTATTTCATCCCCCAGTAGCAATCGTCGCAAAGGCCGGCGATGCTGGGAAGTATAAAGTAGGGCTACCCGCATGGAATATGTTCGTTCGTGGCTGGATGGCCGGGGCATATATCGCCATCGGTGGTGCCCTCGCAACAGTATGTTCAACCGGTGTCGCTACATTCTTAGGAGCCGGGTTTGCAAAACTCGTTCTTGGTGCCGTGTTCCCTGTTGGGCTTATTATCATCGTGCTTACCGGTGCAGAACTGTTTACCGGTGACGCGATGCTTGCGCCAATGGCTGCGTTTATCCACAAGATCAGTTGGGCGTCAGTCATCAACCTGTGGATTTGGGTCTATATCGGAAACCTTGTCGGTTCGATAGTATATGCATACATCATGGCCTACGGCCCCCTTACCGGCTGGAGCGCAGCTGGCGTGGGATCCGTCAACGCATTCGGACTTTCCGCAGTAAGTATCGCCATCGGAAAGGTGAGTTATGTCGGTATGGCTGCAACCTGGTCGTGCTTCCTTAAGGCAATCGGTTGTAACTGGCTCGTCAACCTCGCAGTTCTGCTCGGTATCTGTGCCGATGACCTCATCGGAAAATTCTTCGGCATCTGGTTCCCGATCATGGCCTTCGTTTCCACCGGATTCGAACACTGTGTTGCGAACATGTACTTTATCCCGGCCGGCCTGATGACCGCACCGTTCCTGTCTGCAGAACAGATAGCAACAATAGGTGCTGACAAGCTCGCAAGCCTGACCTGGGTTACCCTTTGGACCAACAACCTTATCGTGGTCACCATCGGTAACATCGTCGGCGGTCTGTTCTTTGTCGGGGTCCTGTACTGGGTCGCATTCCGGAAAGAGATCGCTGCCCTGAAGTAGAGAACCTGATGAAAATCAATAATAAAAACGTGAAGATCTCAATCGTCGCAATCGCGGTGGTTGTCTTCTTCACCATTCTTTTAGCTGTTTCCTTTGCCATTACCGGGGATATTACGCTCCTGTACTGGGGAGTCCCGACAATCATTCTGCTTGCGGTCATCCCGATGGCCCTGAACTACATGAGCCAGGCGCAGTATGCACAGATGGAGCCGGTATATGAGCGGGAAGCAAAACCGGTTAGGATCAAGCTGATCAACTTAAACATGGTCGGACAGGCGGTACGTATCGAGGGTGTTGTCGAACGGGTTCATTTCCAGTTCTTAAACCGGCCCCAGTACCTTGTCGCTGACCGCAGCGGTGAAATTGCAGTAAAGATGTTTACCACTCCCGGGGAGGATATCCGGAAAGGCGATATCGTCGAAGTTCTCGGACAGGTAATGAAACGATACATCTTTGGTGGCGATGCCGTCGTCAACTGCATCTCCATAAGAAAAATTTCCAAAAAGATTGAAACAAAAGGAAAAGCCTGAAGGTTTTCCCTCGCGTTTCACACTTCGCATGACTCCTTTGGTACAGCCGCGTTCATAACCGTTCTTATTTTACGCCCGGTTGATCGCATTCAGGGATTGCCATGATATTTACACGGTCATGGAAAAAGGTGTCCGCGTCTGCCGTTCTGCATTTTGATTTATGGAGGATTATCGGTCCTGTTGAGCGGCACAACGGAAAAATTACGCATTTCGCATTCTGAAATAATAATGCCAGATACCGGGTTCATTACCATGCCGTTGTCAGCCTTTGCCGGTTCCATCACCACTCTTATACTACGGCCGCGATATTAGTATGGTGATCCTGTGTCAAAACGGGCCTCAGACACGGTATTTCAGGCAATGTTCATATTAACAGACCTCCGGGTTATGCTTCGCGAGACTGCACCGACTCACGGGTTTGATCCTGAGCAGAACGCATCGGCAGCAAAACTGCTTGACCAGCTCGAAAAACAGGTAGTGATTCTCCGGGAGGAACTCCTGCGATGAAATGTGCAGATACTCTTGACGTCAGGGACGTCGATGAGTCCTCAATCAATATCGACCCAATCCAGGTCGGCGGACGCCTCACTGCAGATGCGATGAAGGCACTCATCTCGTATGGAGACGGGTATTCGGTATGTGACCACTGCCGGAAACCATTCAGGCTCGACCAGATTAAAACTCCGCCGATAGACCAGTTCCACAGGGACCTTGCCTCCTTTGTAAACATGGACGTGGCGCGGGTGGTACCTGGTGCCCGCAGGGGTTTCCAGGCGGTTGCAGACACCTACGTTCTGAAGGGCGACCCGGTCATCATCACCGCACTTTCCCACTATACCGAAGTACTGTCAGTGGAACGACAGGGAGGGGTGCTCCTCGAGATCCCGAAAAACAGTAAAAATATTATCACCGCTGACGCTGCAGCCGAAAAGATTGAGGCCGTCTCACGCGAATTTTCGCGTTCCCCGTCACTGCTTTTTATCGACCATTTCGATTACCAGTTTGGGAATGAACACGAGGTAAAGGGCATTGTGAAAGTGGCACGGCAGTATGACATCCCCGTGCTCTACAACGGGGCCTATACCGTCGGGATCATGGATGTCGACGGAAAAGACATGGGGGTAGATTTCGTTGTCGGATCAGGGCATAAGAGTATGGCTGCACCGGCTCCCTCGGGTATGCTGGCCACAACACAGGAACGGGCAGAAGAGGTATTCAGGACAACAAAGGCAAAGACCGATGTCACCATGCGCACCTTCGGGGTGAAAGAAGTGGAGATGATGGGCTGCACCCTCATGGGGGTCACGCTGATTGGCATGATGGCATCATTCCCCCACGTTCGCGCACGGGTTAAAAACTGGGATAACGAGTTGAAAAATGGTAATATTGTGGTAGAGGCCCTCCGTTCCATTGAGGGGACTGAAATAAAAAGCGAATACCCGAGAAGGCATACCCTCACCCGTGTCGATACCACGCGTTCGTTTGATCTGGTTGCACAAACACATAAAAAACGGGGATTTTTCTTCTCAAGCGCGCTTAAATCAAGGGGAATAGCAGGCATTATTGCCGGCGCAACACGTGTATGGAAATATAATACCTACGGGATGACGACAAAACAGGCGGAATACGTGGCAAAAGCCTTTACCGATATCGCTATGGAGAACGGGCTGTCAGTCTCCTGAAAGGTCCTGGCAGCACAGGGAGGCAAAATTTTCCACCACCCATTCATTTCTGACTTCGGGATGAAACATCACGCCCCAGATCAGGCGCTTATTATGTTTCATCACCTGTATGCACTCTTCTGATCTGGCAAGGACAGAGAATGAATCCGGGGGGACGACGGAATAATTGTGGAGTTCATATGCCTCAAATTCTTTTTCGGGAACAATGAGAGGGTCATTTTTTATTACCCTGACCTTTTTCATACCGATCTCACGGGACTCGACAAGACTGCCTCCAAAGACAAGTGACAGGACCTGCATCCCTGCACAGATACCGAGGACCGGCGAGGGACAGCCGGAGATCCATGAAAAAACCCCGGGTCTTTCCACGAAAACGTTATCTTTCAGAGCGGTGCCGCATAAAATAATACCCCGGGCAGAAGCCGCATCTTCCGGTGTAATCCGGCGGTAATGAACCACCCGCGTCGGGATCCCTGTTTTTCTGACGATCGATGCAATCGGCGTCACAAACTCGTCGTGACTGAGTGAGGATTCCCGGTAACAGAGGTCGGCAATGAGTATCACTTGTCCACCAGACCTGCATCGGTTATAGAAAATACCCCGGCACAATTACTGTAGTGTTTTTCCGCCTTATTTATGATAATTTTTTTATGGAAAAACGGTGCATCGAGAACTGAGGTCTCATACTCGCCGCCTTCGCCGGTCAGCGTAATTTTCCAGCGTTCCCGGGCCTGCTTCAACTCCCGGATCGCAGCGGGATCGATCTCCCGGCCGAGCCACCGTTCATCGAAAGGTTCTGAAAAGACCCCGCTGATGATGACCCGGAAACCGGATGAGACCAGTGCATCCATGTACGTGTCCTGGTCGGTATGCCACAGGGGGTTGAAACACCAGAGATCAAGGTCATTGCAGATCACCTGGATCCGGCTTGCCTGGTACACCGAGAGCACTGCGCCGGTCACCACACCCTCAAGTTCATACTCGTCCCGCGCGATGCGGAGTGCTTTCGCGAGGTCGCCCAGTTCGTCCTCTTTTTCTCCCCTGGTCTCAACCCCGACCAGTGGCAGGCCCGACGCTTCGGCCTGCAGTCCGACGAGGTGGATATTTGGGGTATGAAACATGTAACTCCATGGGTTTCCGGAACGGACGGTAATAAGGCAGACGACATCTTCTTTCTGCATTGCCTTCCAGCAGGCAAAAAGCGAGTCTTTCCCCCCCGAACAGAGTACACCAAGGCGCATTTTAAAACAGGTCCTCCTGCACCAGAGGTTTGTCCGGGAACGCTTATGAACATCACCGCCGGGAACGGTAACAGGTATGTCCGGACCTTTGGTAATGGTCCTTCGTGGTAGACTCCGCCAGAAAAAAACGGATATTCCTGCAATAAAGCCATGTTCATCCCGGCTGATTGCGTTCCCTTTTCACATGGCGGTAATTCAGCCGGTCCGGGATGCACAAAATTTTATCTTTTCGCAATCTTATTGCCTGGTTATAAGCAGGGCTGGTCGGGCCGGGAAGATCTCCTCCTCCCGGGACCGGGCCCTTTAACGCGGAGGCTTATCTGTGATGGATCGAATTGTTGTTACCACTGCGGCATTTAAGGACGGAAATGAAATACCTGCGGAATATACCTGTTCGGGGAAGAATGTATCACCGGCATTCGAATGGTCAGGCATCCCGGATACTGCAATGAGTATTGCCGTTATAATGGATGACCCGGATGCCCCGTCCGGTCTTTTCACCCACTGGATCCTCTTCAACATACCGCCGGAAAAAAGCAGGCTTGATTCCGGGATACCAAAGAAACCGATTTTTGAAGATGGAAGCATGCACGGGACGAACAGTTTCGGAAGGGCTGAATATGGGGGACCGTGTCCGCCGCCCGGTAAACCGCACCGGTATTTTCTGAAGGTATATGCACTTGATACAAAATTCAGTCTCCGGGCACCGGCCACGCGGAACGTCATCGATTCTGCAATGAAAGGACATATTCTGGCCGGGGGAAGTGTTATGGGGACATTCCGGCGTTAAAGGGACCTGGGAAGATCCTTTTATCTCTTTATTCAGCGATCATTGCCATATGAGTGATACTAATATCAGGGAGCGTACTGAAACTGCCACTTTTGCAGCAGGCTGCTTCTGGGGCGTCGAAGCTGCGTTTCAGCAGAAAAAGGGGGTCATTTCCACTCGTGTCGGGTATACCGGCGGGACGAAGGCAGACCCTGCGTATGAAGAGGTATGTTCCGGAAAAACAGGTCATGCAGAGGCAGTGGAGGTGACCTTTGATCCGGCAGTCGTCAGTTATGACGATCTTCTTCTGCTGTTCTGGCAGGTCCATGATCCTACCCAGCTCAACCGGCAGGGGCCGGACATCGGCAGCAACTACAGGTCAGCGATCTTTTATCATACCGATGACCAGCGGACCAGGGCAGAAAAGTCACGAAAGTCCATGCAGTCGTCGGGTACTTTTGGCGGCCGTGCTATCGCAACAGAAATTGTCCCTGCCGGCCCGTTTTACCGTGCCGAAGACTATCACCAGCAGTTCTATGAAAAACAGGGAAGGAAAAGCTGCAGGATCTCCTGAGTGGAAAACGGGGAAGAAAGAGTCATTTTTCACGCCGCTTCAGCCACTGAAACGGCTTCGGATTCCTGTTCGTCTGAACCGGTAATTATCGGGCATCTTCTTTTTTTAGGATCTCTTTTTTTATGATTTTTAACTCGCAGTTGCGGTCGCCTGTGCACATGCTCCGCACAAATCTGAGAGTATATCCTTTATTTAAGGATTCTGTGGCAACGATTGAGAAGGCCATGCACCGGTCAAAAAGGTGTTCAGGATCCTGGCCGGATTCCATGTGTCGCAAAAGGAATGGACACCTCTTTACCATAAGGACGGCCCGTTCGTCATTGATTTTTACCTTCTCGGTCTTTGTCTCGGGACCGAAAAAAATGGTTGTCACAACAGAGAGCGCGTCTGCAATCTCAGGGGCGTTCCCTGCAGCGAGTCCAAGCGCTGTTATGGTCTTTGCCGCCTCCTGGCCAAGATAAATCCAGACCGGCCGCTCAATCTCATCAAATCGTTCGCCGACTGCTTCACGGAAGGCGCTGTCGTATAAGACCGGGAACGCAGACGCGACCCGTGCTGCAACATACCATTTCACCTCGTCCGGCACCTCCCGAAGCTTTGGCATATCAGGGAATTCCCTTTCTTTCCCTAAATGTTTTTCCGGTTCCGCGGGCTGGAATGGATCATTATCGAACTGACCTGATAGGTATGCACCCCTTCCAGGGGTCTGCCGTGGTCTGGCAGGAAAGACAGGAATTTTGAGTATTATTCATCCGCGTATCGTATCGGAAAAACCTGAAATTTTTGAATTTCTGACATGTTGCAGGTAACTATTCCTGGCCGCCTCCGGGGAGCTGTTTGCATAGCAGTAGAGGCACCCGTGCGGGCATGTGCCGTACTGCCCGATATCCCTGGCGACGATGCACCCGCACCGGCTTCTCTGCCCCGGGTCTTTCAGACGGCGCATGACACGTTCACGGGTGTCGGGATCATCCGGTCTTCGCCCTGGTATGCTGCCATGAAGAAATGCCATAAGTCCGGTATCCCCGGAAAATTCCTCTGATATGAGGTCATAACCGATACACTGTCCCCTGCCGATTCCATATGCCGAAAGGTCACATTCTTCACCGCATGTCGTGATTTCAAGTCCCCACTGGCGGTTTAAGCGGGCGAGACCCCTGGCGTATTCAGACATTTCTTCTTCGGTAAATTCCCTCACATCACCAAAACCTGCGGATCGCAGGTTCTTTTTTACACGCTCGTATTTTGCAATATCGATGAAGCTGATCACCATGCGACGGGTATACGGATGGATGCGCTCCCCGATTTTTCTGGTCTTTTCAAGAAGGTCGTTTACTGAAAGAGAACCGGAGAGAAAGAGCGGGTCTGCCCTCCAGACAACCCTCCCTTTTCCAAGATATGCTGACAATTCGAGAAATGTTGATATCCGGTCGTGAAGAGGGGGGAGATTGGGTTCAATGCCTTCTATTTCGTAGTCGTTTAAGGTATAAAGAAAATAATACGAAAGCCCGTATTCCGAAAGCGCAGGGCAGTGCCGGATAAACGGGCGTGGATTTTTTGACCAGAATACGACGAGCCGTGTCTTTTGAAAAGAGACGTACTGGTCCCTTCCACCAAACGGGTTCTTCCACCTGGCATACCCCTTCCTGAGGCGGTCCATGAACCAGTCCCCATAAAATGCCGGAATATCCGTGGAACGGCTCGCTGACATAATAACGGGAGCGGTTGCCATGACTTCCGGTCCCGGACCAGGCGGCACCTCCCTGTCCTGCCGGAATGGAGGAGAGTCAATAGTAAGCGGAATTTTTTCCCAGCCACGCCACTTCAGTCCGGTCACCCCTGATGAATAAGGGTTGTTTTACAGCAATATGACATTTTGTAAAATTTTTCGGCTGATATGAAAAACACTTCACGAGTATGAACAGCATACGCTGGCGATCACTCATATTCACGCGTGAATAGAGGTTTATTGACCTTTATGAAATTTAATGGTTATACGCCGAGTGGTACAATGATTACAGCCTGATATTCGTGCTCGGAACACACTCATCTATTCGTGAACCACGACCAGGCGTTATTACAGGTTCAAGACCTAAGCCGAAATTGGTCTTATCTGCCTGTAACTGATCAAATATAACTGAACCTTGTTAAAGAAGGATTCCATACACCGTTTTTCATGCTCATTCATCTACGAGCCAGAGGCTCAGAGCACGCTTTCTTTAAATGCTTATTTCGATAAAACATGTTCGAACCATTTCTCTGACAGGGGGGTTCTCACCCTTCCATGCCTCACCCCCGGGCGATATCCTGTGGGCAGGGTTGATTGGGATTCTATTGTTTTTTAAAAAGAACGAAGCGAAAGTCCCTGTCGCATTATGGGGTCGCCCCGCATACGATCATGGGCATCAGCCCCCGGAGTGTCGCGATGAAGAGTGCGGCGACGGTGGAATAATGAGATTCGGGAAGGGTTTAAACAGAGTGTATTTTCAGAGTACAGGGAAAAAATAGCATCGGTACTGCTCGCAGGAAAACACGGGTCAGCCTGAAAATGCACGCGGGGGTTATCATTCCTGTGCGAAGCAGTGATAAGTGAACATAATATACATATTGTTACCTGATAAAACGTCACGTATGAATATTCAAAGGGTCATATCTCTTCTCCTCATCATCATTCTTATTGCAGTCCTGCCTGCCGGGTGTCTGCAGAGTCCTTCCGGGACAGGTACAGGGATTACCCCTTCCCCGACACAGGGTGCGGCAGTCACTGATCCGGACCGGGCCGCTTCTGATACCGCAACTCTCGTCATGTTTGTTGAGAATGCCCGGCAGTATGCAGTAAAAGAGGGGCGGGAGAACGCCACTGCAGTATTTAACAACCCGCAAGGGCCGTTTATTTCAGGTGAACTGTATATCTTTGCATACGATTACAATGGAACAGTCCTTGCCCTTCCATTCCAGCCTGAACTGATCGGTACGGACCGGAACGCGACCTCAGACATTTACGGTACGTACTACATCAGGGAAATGATTGCAACTGCCCGGAACGGGTCGGGTTTTGTCAGTTACCAGTACCAGAACCCTTCCGAACAGTTTGCATACGAACCGAAGCTGAGCTATGTCGCACGGGTGGATGACACGTGGTGGCTTGGATCAGGGATCTATCTTGCTCACGTAAATGAAAGCCGCACAGCGGTCGGTGTCGCACCGATGACAAAAGAGCAAATCCGGATTTTTGTCGAATCAGCAGCCGAATTTGCAAAAAAATCGGGAAAGGAAGCCGCAATCGAGACATTTATGAATACTTCGGGACCGTTTGTTGATGGCAGTCTCTACATATACGCCCTCGACTTCCAGGGGAACGTGCTCGCACTCCCATTCCAGCCCGGACTGGTTGGGACCAGCATGCTGGATGTTACCGACCCCACCGGCCAGCAGTTTACCAGGGTCGAGATTGACCTCGCACGGAAAGGTGGAGGGTTTGTCTATTACCTGTACCCGAATCCCGCTCACAACTTCACGATTGAACCAAAACTGAGCTATGTCAGGAAAGTCGAAGATTCATACTGGATCGGGGCCGGCAACTATCTCTCTGATATTAATATCTCGGGTCTGTAATTTTTTACAGACTCTATTTATTTCAGGGGCCATTGATTGTAAAGACGGATGTCTATTCACCCTGCGATCGTATTAATCCTGGACCCTTACCATCCGTTTTTACAGGTTTTTCGGAAGCCCTCTGTCATTCAGCGGGTTTTTTAAAACTTTTTTTGCATTTCGGACAGCAAACCCGCGGGCTTTTCGACCTGCTTTCCCACTGGTACCGGCAATGCGGGCATTCAAGCGTATTTGATACTTCTTCAGGCATAGTACCCCACTGTTACTCATCACTCTTTCCGGTTTTCATAGAAGTTCAATGTATCGGATGACCCTGATCTGAAGGAAATTACGCCTCGTCTGACGGCTTCGTTCCGATTTTGGGTAACTGTTCCGGTATGAGATTCGGGAAACCGGCGATCACAGCATCACTTAAGGATTGCCGGATTTGAGTATAATTGGATAGATATATCAAAAATGAGACCTAATACCAGGTTTAGGATGAGGATCTTACATGGGCGGTCGTGAGGAGTGAGATGGTGGTCAGATTTTTCCGGGGCCAGAAGACTAAATTTGAGCATGAGCACCGGCAGTTAAAAGAGATCGCCGCACTTTTACGAAAAGAATTCCCCCACGAACCAGTATATCTCCTCACATCCGTTCTTTTGGCAAACGGCCAGATTGACTGTATTATCCTCACAAAAAACGGCCCACTCATCCTTGAACTGAAAGCATTCAGGGGCGAGATCCGGGGTGTTGAAAACGGCCGCTGGGAAATTGAAACAAAAGACGGCCCCATCCCCGTACCCAACCCTTTTATTCAGGCAAAAATTCACCGGCAGGACTTCATCGACCGCATGATCCCGATCAGCAGGGAACATTTCCCGCATATCGGTGAGAATAACCTGCGAAAGATCGGGTCGTGGCTCTATTTCTGTAAAGGCAGCACCTATCCTGACGGCCAGATCGATTTCCGGCGGGTAAAATGGTTCAGGATCGCTACCGCAGATTCGCTCCTTGAAAAGCTGCGATACACCGACTCAGGGTATACACTTCGAATCCAGGACATGGATGAAATCGTCAAAGGATTCGGACTTGAAGAATATTCATTCGATACCGACAGGGCCCTTATTCATGTTGCAAAGACAAAAACCCCAAAAAAGAAGATTAGCCGGGGAATTATCATTTCAGCGGTCATTATCCTGATAATTCTGGCCCTCATACTTGCCGTGATCTTTGTGCCCGGGACAAATGTCGCGGTTACCAACGTCATGCAGGGGGTACTGACCCTTATTCTCGGGACTGTGCAATCGGTAAAAACTGACATGGTAAAATCAGCCTCGACCGATTATGACTCCAGGCAGGCAGTCATCTACTTAAATGAAATCCGTATCCAGAGCGGAGTGACCCCGGTCCCGTGGGATGAACGGGCGTATTATCTTGCCCTCGAACGGGCTGACGACATGGCAAATTTCAGTTACCTCGGGTATACCAATCCCGTTTCCGGGACAGGTGCGGATTCACTGAAGTCAGGATATGGAATCCTGGAAAATGAATCGGTCACCGAGAGCGATTACGGGCAGTGGAACGGTTACAGCCTTGATATTGAAAAACAGGCAATAAATTCATGGATATCAGACGAAGGAAACAGGAACCGTCTCCTTGGCAATTACAGTTCAGGGGCCGTGGCGTGTTCAAAGGGGTATTGTTCCTTTATCGGCGTTGGGCAGGCAGAATTTTTCCCTGATGTAAATAGTTCAGCTCTTCCCGTAAATATTACCGCAGAGACCTGACCCGGATTTCCAGCCACGGTCCGGTCCGACAAAAAATATGTGCATCCGGGCTCGGCCTTAAACGGATTGCTCTTCTATTCTCCCGTTTACTGCAGTCATGCACACGATCCGGCTGCATGCCCGCTCAACGAGGGCATCCATACCGATTTTTCTCTCGAATACAAGGATCTCCTCAATGTCTGCCTGGGTGGCGGCCATCCGGGGGACTGCCCTGCACCCGAGATCGCCCTGGTTGTTGTCAAAGGTGCCGATGGTCCGCGCAATACGAATTGTTTCGTTTTTGTCATACGTGATGAGTGGCTGGAGAACAGGGACATCTGCAGCCCCTGATATTGTAACAAGGTTTGGCAGGGTCTGCGAAGCAACCTGTCCCATAGTATCCCCGGTTACCAGCGCAGCCATCTCTTTTTGCCGCACCATTTCGCTCCCCACCCGGAACATGAACCGTTTACAAAGAATACACCGGTACCTCGGGTTCACCCGGGCCGTCATTTCAGTATAAAAGAATTCGGCATCGACAATAAAGAGGTCAAGCGGATATCCCGGACACCATGTGGAAAGGATGCAGTGATGCTTTATTGCCGTCTCTTTTACGTCTTTCCCTGACCATTTTCCCCCGTCGATATGAAGATGGTGAACCTCGCACCCCCGCTTCATGAGGAGCCACGATGCTACCGGGGAGTCGATTCCCGATGAGAGGAGCGTGAGGACTTTTCCCTGTGTTCCCCAAGGAAGACCGCCGGGTGCAGGGATACGGCAATCATAGACGAGTCCGCCAAAGTCCCGCATTTCCACAAAAAGTTCATAGTCCGGGTGTGTGAGATCCACGACAGCTTCCGGAATTTCAGACAGGACTGCCGCACCGACGCGTGCACCCAGTTCCTGGCTGTTGATACCGGTAACGCCCTGCCGCTTCGCACGTATTGCAAAACTCATTCCGGGTTTGAGATGATTTCGTGCATAATACGCGGCTGTATCCGACAGTTCCTCCAAAGAATTCCCGGTGAGTGTGCACACCGAGACATCAATTACTCCAAACGTCCTTGATGCCATCTCTGCGATAGCAGCAGGGTCATCCCCGTGCACAAGGAGTCTCCCGCGATGCAGTTCAAACCGGTGGGATATCTTTTTTGAAGAGAGGGCTTTTGCCATGTTTTTCAGGATTAAACTGATAAACTGTCTCATTACCGGTTCACTTTTAAGAAAAAGCTCTCCATAACGGACCATGACCACGGTTGTGCCCTGACACTCCTCACCGAATCTTCTCTCTTCCACGCATATTTCATGAACTTCAATACTATTAAGTCGTTCAGCTAAATGACCGGCCTTCCGGTAAATGTCATGCATCGGAAGGGCGCGTACTGCAGATTTTTGTGTACGCTTCCTGCCATGGTGCAGACCTTTATCCGCTCCTTCCTATTACCATATATTAATTTTTTTAAATTTAATGCCTGATTATCCGCACAATCCAATAATCTTTAAGAATTAAAAGAGCATGAGTATTTTAATGGCAAAAAAGAAGGAAAAGTCGGCCAAAGAAGAAGAGCCGATGAAGCTGTTTTACATATTTTACAACCAGGAGCGATGGGATAACTGGCTCAATACACTTAAAGAGTCGAATTTCGAGGCTGAACCGGAGAGCGAAGAGATGCCGGAGGGCTACCAGACACTCTACAATTTCAGCATGGACATCACGCTTTCAGTCCTGAAGATCATCAAGCTCTACCAGAACGGCAGGTTCACAAAAGAGGATGCACTGGGTAAGCTCAACCAGGTTGAGAGCATCATCATGTCCGATGTATCAGATGAGACCGTGGAAGAGTATATCGAGTCGCTGCAGCTCTCCATGCTTGTCCTCTTTGCTTCCTGCAAAGAGTTTCTCGAAGGCGAGTATGAAACCGACATTAAGATCCTTGTAAAGGAAGGCAGGAAAGTCGTTTCGGAAGACATGGAAAAAGCCCTCGAAATCGCGGCCGATATTGGTGCAGCGGTCATTAACGGTGCTTCCTGTTGCGGGAAATATGTAAAGGACAATATTGACCAGCCGACACTCTTTGACGAGTGGTTAATTGAAGTGGAAAGTATGAGTGAAGCGATGTCCTCGCTGAAAAACTTCGACGAGGAGGCCGGGGAAGGTTCTTGATCTCGGAAAAGGCGCGGTTCCGTCATGCACGGAAACTCGAGCGGGTTATCGGGTATCGGATTCCTGACCTCGCTTTTCACGGGACCGTACTTGAAGCGATCGTATCCCGGCTCGATTTCGACCGGCTCGATCCGACGCACAGGGAACAGCTCCTTTCATTTTTTAATTCGTTTTTAAAATGCACCTGCAGGGATACCCCTTTTTGCGGGTGCCCTGAAAAGGCATTCGCACGGGAAATCATAGAACTTCGTGAGAACGGACTTGATCACCGCAATATCGCCTCATACCTCCTCGAGGAATACGGAATTGACGTCTATCCTGCTGACCTGCTCAGTTTTCTTGAAGAGACGGTGCATGAGCTCGAGGCTTTGAGGGATATCGCCCGGCTCCAGCAGAAGAATATACTCCTGGCAAGGACCGAAGAACATATTGCGCTCATCGAGCGTTGACCCCAAAAGAATCATCCCTGAATGTCAGTCATTTTCATTTTGACGTTGGAGCTATCGCCGTATCAATAACCTCCCAGGAATATTGGAAAAAATTAAAAAATCCGATGAAACCTTTATTTTTGCCTCCTCGCTGTTTTTGTATGGGTTGATGCGAGCTCAGTTCTTCAGGGGAACACTGAATAGTCACTGAATCGCCGCCGGGGCGCCCGTCGGGGGTGACGAAATTTATCAGGGGGGAGGTATGGATGCAAAAGCCTCCACATATCCCTCGTCTAAGAAAGACGTTATCCACACAAAATAGCGAAGAGCTGTTTTTATACTGCCGGTATCTGAACCGCTTCACGGGCAGGTCCTGTCCTGCAGGAGACCTTTTTTCGGGGGAGAGAGAAACAATGGTATCATGAAACAAGAGCTGGTCGTGAGATTGCCTGTACCCGGGCTTCCCGGATCTCCCTGCTACCGGAGTAACGACACCGGAAAAGACTTTTTTACCCTCCTGGACGAAATTACACCGCTCCTGTTATCTGACGGTACGAAAGTCTCGTATGACCGCTTCACCCCGCGAGGCGGAGGGGACAGGTCGGTCTGTCTCAACGGTACGAGCCTCGAATCGCTCCTGGAACAGGCTGAAAAATCACATGATTATTGCCACGCATCACGGTGCATGATGACCACCGGAAACAGGAGGCTTGTGGTGAATGCCGACGGGTCTGCATGCCATGAAGCCCCGGAGATCCTATTCCGGAAGGCAGTCCTGATCGCACTTGAAGAAGAATGACCTGCCCGGATGATCCCGCCTTTTAAACTGTTTTCCCGGGTGGTTCTGATATTGACCCTCCCATAAAAATGTTTATGCAGAGTCGTGTGACAGGCGGTATGCACCCTCCGGGACGGTTATCTCGAACCGGGTGCCCTTTCCCGCCTCCCCGTTCTCACAGATCGAGATATGGGTTATCGCAAGGATCTCGCGTGAGAGGAAGAGACCAAAGCCGGTATGCTTAAAAAACTCACGCCGGAATATCTTTTCCTTTACCTCATCCGGGACACCGGCGCCGTCATCTTCGTATATTATCAGGCAATCCCTGCCGGATCTCATACACGAAAACCTGAGATGTGAGACCGTCTCCCCATGCCGGATCGAATTCTCGACCAGGTTGTAAAAAACCTTCTGAAGAAGAGGATCGGCAAAAATTTCCATCGACGGGAGGTCGATGGCCAGGTCAATCCCGGGTGTCACAAGGGATAGTGTTGCAGACCTGATTGTCCCTTCGAGGTCCTGCCAGACTGCCGACTTAACCCCGATATCCTGGTAAAAACTGGTAAACTGTATCTGCGCCTTTATCGCCTCTGCGGCGTCAATCTCCTTATCAATAAAGACAGGTATTTTTGGATCGTCCGGCTCCATATCCTTTGAGAGGTACAGATACCCGTTCAGGACCATCAGCTTGTTCATGATGTCATGCCGGGTGATGCTGTTGAGGAGATTTAATTTTTTATTTGCCTGAAATACCGCGTCCTGTGCTTTTTTCAGTTCCTCGAGCTGGCGTTCGCTGACTTTTTTCATGTCCCTGTATGCCATCACCTGCCGGGTCAGGTCGGTGACGTCTTCGATAATCACAAGAGCATAAATTTCATTGTGATAGTTCATCGGGATGAACGACGTTTTCTGGATACGGAGGGTCCCGTTCGGAAGCGTGCATGGAAAAAGGTGGGGATGAAACATCGAAGAGAAGAGGACTGCGGGACCGCCCTTAAAGAGCTGGTTAATCCGTGTAGTTACTGCCGTGTTTTTCAGGGACGGGTAGCGATCAAAAATGTTCATCCCCACCGCTTCTCCGGCCTTAATCCCTGTCCACTCTGCCATGCAGGCATTCCAGAAAACAATAGACAGGTCAGGTCCGAGGACTATGACTCCGCTCGGAATCAGGTCATACAATGTGAAGACCGGATCAAAGGAAGGTGATTCTTCTCTCCCGTCACTCATTGTTCCGAGGCCTTCCTGATACTTTGTACAAGATGATCAAGTGATCCGACCTCAAGGAGGAGGAGGATGTCTCCTTCTATATTGAGCGATTCGATTAAAAAACTCGCTTTTGCCAGCAAAACCCATTCATCCACCGGATGCTCTTTTTTTAATCCGGCGATATCACCTACAGGGCCTTCGTAATAGACCGGCAGTGAGTAAGTGAGATGTTCTGAAAGGACGTTTGCAATAGACCCCATCACTGCATTGATGACGATGTTTCCTACTTCCTTGAGGGCTTCTATTCGCATGACATCGAGATCAGGGCTGTCTTCGGTCTCTCCGGTCAGAAGCATGACGAGTGCGAGCGCACTTTCGGGGGGGAACACAACCGCGGTAACACCCGAAAATGAACCGTTAAAATCGAGGAGAACCGCAGACAACACCTCGCCCGAAACTATCTTCTGCTCTTTTTTTGTAATATCCTGAAACGGGATGAGGTCGATAAACGGAATTTTGAGGCGGATATGTGATCCGGTCATCTCGTTGAGTTGTCCGGCAGCCCTCCCGACGCCAATATTGACGATCTCCCTGATTGCATCAATTGTATCTTTATCGACAGCTTTCATGGATACCGCCGGCAAGCGCACTTCGGATTGCAGACTGCAGGTCTTCTTTTTTTGCAGGTTTATTGAGGAATGCCACCGCCCCTTTCTTCTGACAATCGTTCTTTGTACTCGTCTGAACATCAGACGTCACCACAATCACCGGTATTTTGATCTTCTTCGCTTTCATCTGTTCAAGTACCCAGAACCCGTCGAATTCCGGCATGAGCAGATCAGTGATTATCACATCGGGTTTGCTCCCGAGTGCCTTTTCAATACCCTCTTCTCCGTTATCTGCGGTTATGACCTGATAACCCGTCGCGGCAAGGGTATTTGACAGTATCTTACGCTGGAACGCTGAATCATCAACAACAAGAATTGTAACCATTATATGGGCCCCTGGAATGTTATCCGGCACATGAACATGCTATAAATCACACATGTGTTTCACCGCAAAGGAAAAAAGGTATCTCAATTGTATGAAGGTCCGGCCCTGGCAATTATTCATACCAGCATGTCGGGCAGATTCTACTCTTTCCAACGATTACGCCGTAAAAAAAGAGGATCTTTATGGTGCATCGATGATCAGCTGAAAAAAAGGTGACAGTCAGGCAGCGATATGAAAATTCCTGCAAGGTTGAAAAAATGTATAACCGGATTTTTATGTGACCGTAATGGTCCCCTTCATGGAGGGGTGAAGGGCACAATGGTACGGGTATATTCCGCCCGTTTCAAACGTGTACGAATACTCAGCCCCGTCAGGAATGTTATTACTCCTGAATATCTCCCCTGCATCGCTGGTAACCTGGTGGTCAACCGAATCCCTGTTGATCCACACAACCGTAGTTCCTTTTGTAACAGCCACTTCTGACGGATTAAAAGCAAAATTCTGAATGATTACGGTGACATTGCCTTCTGAAAGCGGCGGGGCCGGTCCTGTCACCCGGGGTCCCTGCGACTGCTGGTATCCCGAGCACCCCGCTATGGCAACTGCTGCGATCAGGATGAATACAATACTGAGGTACAACCGAAAGGTCCGGAAAAATTTTCATCCGAACATCATCTCATCCGCACAAGAAAATAAAGATTTTCCAGATTCAGGACACCGGTTTTTTTTCAGCGGACCTATTCATACCTTTCGCAAAAGACCTAAAAGGTGCACTCATATGCCGGAGACCTCTTCGTGTATGCAGCCTTCCGCCAGGGAAACGGATGCCCCGGACTTAGAACGCCTTCATACCATTCCTGCAGGAATTGTTTAAAAAGAGAACATTAGAAAGAGAACTAACAGAAAATGGAGTGAATTCAGGCGGACTTTGCCGCGAGATCCACATCCTCTTCCTTAATTGTCTTTCGACCAGCGTGCATCGCGAGCCTGTTTGCTTCTTTGACAAGGTTTGCGATGTAGTCTTCAGTCTTTGCAACAAGAGCTTCTGCAGCGTCGCTTCCGACTCTCTCAGCTCCATTTTTCTTGGCAATCCTTACAACTGCCGCAATAGGTAAATCTGCCACCTTGATTACCTCAAAAGATTAAAGCATCGCCAGATATTTATAAGTTACCCTGAATTTGCCTCTGGAGAGAGCCTCATTTTGTGTGTCAACAGAAAAAAGGATGCCCCAATTAATCAAAATACCCTGCAGGCATGGTTCCGGATGTCAGTTTCTTACAATCCGGCCACATTTCAATGTCGGATTTGATAATTTTAGCCTCTTGTTTGTGTAATTGCAGGGATGCGCTTGTTTTCACCAGATACGGGAAATAACGCAGGGTATTCTATGATACCCGGGCGTTCATTAAACTTCGAACGAGGCAGGCACAATTCCGCTCCGGAAACCATTGCACTGATGACCATCCTGATTATCCGGATAGCCCGGCCCCGGGTCATACTTACATCATGCCAATCCGTTTTTATCTTCCTCTGCCCTACTACCAGTAATGACATTAATGGGACTGATCTGGCCGGTTTTTTTCCCGGTGCTTGCGTTAATCATCGCTATGGCGCATATTTACCTGAAACATTATCGCGGGCTGATGGCACTTGAAACCATTCTGACCTGGCAGCTTGTCATAGGTTTAGGCGTTGCTTATCTTTATGCAGGGCTCGGACACCTTTTCTTTGCTGACCAGGTCGCCGCATCTATCGGCTGGCCTGCAGGGAGCCCGTTCCAGCGCGAGGTGGGGATGTGGGATCTCTCAATGGGTATTGTCGGCATCCTCTGCCTGAAATTCAGGAATGAAGGTTTTTTCACAGCAACACTGGCGGGCTTAGGAATTTTTTCAGTCGGGGCAGGACTCGGACATGTCTACGAGATGGTTAAAGTGGGTGACTTTGCACCGGGCAATGCCGGGCCGGTGATGTACATGGATATCATTTATCCGTTCATCCTTGCAGCCCTGCTGATCGTATACCATAGAAAAAAAGCTGCTTTGAATAGAAATCCCTGGAATGCGTAATGAACCAGCAGGCAGGGAATTCCAGATATAAGCACGGAGATGGGATTATTTTGTCGGGGCCCGGTTTTCAGGCCTTGTTCCCGGTCTTTACCGGCCTGTCGATATCCGCCCTGCCAACCAGGTAGATCCCGGTAGCCAGGGCCCAGAAGATGGTCGGGAATGCGACCATGCGTTCCATGCCACCCACTCCGATCCCGAAATTGATTCCAGTCGAACTGCCGGATACCATGTTGTACATCACGAAGGAAAAGAAAAATATCACTATGCCCGCCAGGATAAGGAACAAATACGATGTGGGGCGCACATAGAGTACCTTCGTTGACCAGATGATTGCGATGCATCCGCCAATAAAGACGGTGAACGCACATAAAAAGTGGATGGGAAGGATAGTGCCCTAATTGAATACACAATCCCCCATACCCCCGGCCCCGGAAAGCATGAGAAGTATACCCAGCCATTTAACAAGAGCGTTCCTGATAAGGACTCCGGCATAGATTGCCATGGCCCCGAACACTATTATGGACGTGTTAAAAATGACAGCCGGTACAGGATGAGAAAAATTTCCAAGGTCTGATATGTAATTATCGGCCATGCTGTAGCCGGGATACGTGAATTCGGCCAGCATCATGCCGAAGAGCAGAAGAAGGGCACCAGCAAAGAGCACCAGGCCTGCAGTGCCTTTTTCTTTCAAATCCGGGAACAGGATCCGCATGAACTGTATATCTTACAGTAGGTATTAATAAAGAGAATGACAGGAAAAAGATTGCCAGAGTAAGAGTCTCGTTTTTTCCGGGAACAAAGATGCATGAACAGGTCAGGTAAACAGAATGCCGGATGATGTATTTGAGCGATATGCAGGTGAATATGACCACTCGTTCGAAGAACACCGGGAAGAGTACCACGCCGAACTGGCCCGTATCCGGCGCCTCCTGCCCCATCCGGACTCCCGTGCGATAGAAGTTGGTGCAGGGTCCGGGAGGTTTGCAGCTCCACTTGGAATCACGATCGGGATTGAACCGTCGCGTGCCCTTGGGCAGATAGCACACCGGCGGGGAATTGATATAATTCGGGGAAGAGCGGAAACAATCCCGGTCAGGAACGGATCCTGCTCATCGGTGCTCATGGTGACGGTCATCTGTTTTCTGGATGACCCGGCCCTGGCATTTTGTGAACTCCACAGGGTACTTACCCCCGACGGGACCCTCGTCATTGGATTTATCGAACAGGAAGGACAGATTGCCAGGAAATATAAACCAAAAGAGGGAAAACGGAGATTTCTCTCCCGTGCCCGTTTTTATTCACCTGATGAAATCAGGTCACTCCTCAGAAAAACCGGGTTTCGCGTGGACAGGGAAGATTCCCGGGCGGGCTTCTGTGTTATAGCCGCACGAAAGGACTAAAAAAGATTAATACGGGCAACACCGGTCTGGTACGTGCCCGGGAAGATTGCGAAATGTCACCTGCACCGGCAGATCCAAAGGATAAACAGAATAATCCTGCCAAAAGGGGTGCATAAACCGGTTGCCCTGTTCAGGCAGGCTGAAGAATCCTGTTGTATATCCTGTCAAAAAAATTGATTTTATCTCTCCAGGACCGGGGACT
This sequence comes from Methanoregulaceae archaeon, assembly GCA_041305745.1. Classification (GTDB taxonomy): domain Archaea; phylum Halobacteriota; class Methanomicrobia; order Methanomicrobiales; family Methanospirillaceae; genus UBA467. The sequence continues at coordinate 22,275 of JBFYKV010000053.1, forward strand.
CGACTCCCTTTCCCGTTCTCCGGGATCAGGATCCCAGAATCTTCTGTTTTTCCCTCTGGAATTCTTCCTCGGTAAGGGCCCCGCTCATTTTCAGCCTGTTCAGCTGTTCGATCTGGGCATATTTCTGGCTCATGTCAGGCGCTGCCGGGGCAGCGGCGGCCTGTTGGGCGGCCTGCTTCTGGGCTCCCGCCTGGCCAACTTTATACGCCACGCCACCCACAATGGCCGCTCCAAGGATTGGATGACCCCGTCGTACGATTACCATTTTTTTTCTCCTCCGAAATTCTCTCTATTTACCTGTGGATCTCCAGCTTCTTCGATTCCAGTGCCTTTTCTATGACCGCAACCGGGATGCGTTCATCGGCGATCAGCCTGCCGTCCGCGTTGAGTACGGCATCCCGCAATTTCACTGCCCAGAGGTGTTCGAAGAGCAAAAAAGCTGCCGAACTGTCTGGAGAGAGCGTCTCTGCCATGTTGTCGATATCAACTTCGGATATCAGTCCCGAAACATCGACTCCCAGCTTGTGGAAGAATTTCCCGGTATCACTGTCGATGTTCTCCAGTTCGATTGATTTCGTATTTCCCCTGGCATCCTTTGTCACGAAGACGAGATCAATGATTTTGATCAGCTTGCTGTCAACGAGTTTCTGGAGCTCGGGCGCAATCTCACCCTTAAACTGGTTCCCCGGAAACTCAATTGCTAAAAATTCGACTGGTCCCAACATACGCAATACACGGAGACTGTCGCCGCCAGGGATTAATAACTTGTTGATGCCCCGGGCTTCTCCCGCAAGAGGAAACACTCTTATTTTTTACCTGCACATAATCTCCCTGTCATACAAATGAAAACCAGGACCTGCCCGGGTCTGGAGGATCCCTGCAATTATGACCGTCTCATCCCGCTGGTAATCCCGCACTGGGAGGCATTCTACAGTACGGTGGCGGAATTTGTCCCGGCTGACGCAGGGGAACTTCTGGAGCTCGGGAGCGGGACCGGGTTTTTATCCGGATTCTTAATGACGATCCGTCCATCAGTTCACCTCTCCTGCATCGACCGGAATCCTGAAGCGATAGCCATTGCGAGAGAGAAGCCCGGACTTGCCGGGACGGTCTTTATCGAAGGAGATATCAGGGGAGAATGGCCGGATGGCCCGTATGACGCTATCGTAACCACCCTGTGCCTATTCCAGTTCTCTCCTGCTGAGAGGCAGGATATCGCACGGAGGGCGTATGAATCACTCACTAATAAAGGCATTTTTTTGAACGGTGACCTTTTTCATCCCGGTACCGCCTGGGAACTGGATCTCTACTGCACTTTCTGGCACAGGTTTCTGCTCAATTCCGGGCTTACAGAGGAGGAATCTGCCGCGATGATCAGTCCGCTGAAACCGATGATTCGGGAGTATACGATCGATGCATGGTCTGATGTGCTTCACAGAGCGGGATTTCGCCGGGTGACTCCACCCTGCCGGTCAGGTATGTATGCGGTGGTAGCCGGCCTCCGGGATTCCTGTTTCGATAAAAAAGCAGGATTAGGGATGTAGTGGTTTCCAATAATCCCTTCAGACGGGCAGTTGAGACAGGGGATGGGGTTATCCGGGAAGGTGTAGTAAAGTACCGCCTGTCCCTTCTCTGGTCCTGCTATTGCAGGATGGCCCTGACATCCGCAATGACTGACTCATTTATTATCCATCTTAATCTGATGAATTGAACGAATACTGGCCTATGGATGCCATAGAGCCTGGATTAACAATTATTACGCCGGGCGTATCGGACCTGGAGGTGTGCTACGATTTTACCGGGATTATTCCCGGCCGGAACGTTCTGCATTCCAGGTATTGCACCGGTTGAATCTTCCCCGGACCTTCCCTGTGAATATCTTCACGGCACCGGTTCAACCCTGAGTGTTCCCTGTAATACAGGCCCCTGACCGGTACTCCCAGTCCGATTCATCGAGCCGCGTGATGACCCTTACCAGGGTTTCAACCAGCAGTTCCTTCATCTTCATTCCTTTTTCCCGGGATGCCTTTGTCGGATCGCCGCTCGCCCCGGTGTTTGTCAGCTCTGAAAAGAGCCATTTTACGTCGATGTAAGGTGGGAGGTCCGGGACAACTCCTGCAGCTTTTTCCAGTGCGCAGAGTTCGGGGAATAGCGCGAGGCCCATCGAGAGTTCGCCTTCCCCGCCGTGGCCGAGCCCGCCCCAGACCTCGAAGAACGTATCGGGGAGGAGCCCCGAGAGCGTCTCCCACCAGGCCTCAAGCGTGATGATTTTGAGCTCGGGATGGGCGACCTTTGCCGTCCGGCAGGCGATCTCGATCGGGGCGATGTTGCCGTCGTGGCCGTTCAGGACAAAGATCCGGTGGACTCCTTCACGCCAGAGCGATTCGAGAATGTCACCGATGATCCGGGTCATCGTCTCGTACTGCAATGATACCGTGAACGGGAACATCTTGTAATGCTCACTGACACCGTACGGGACCGCGGGGAGAACCCCCATACCTGGTATGCGTTCTGCGATTTCACAGGCAAGCCCGTATGCAGTCAGGGCATCGGTCCCGAGCGGCATATGCGGCCCGTGGCTTTCGAGGGAGCCCAGCGGAAGGATCACCTTCCGGAACGGGTGATGACAGTAATCGTCGGCAGTAATGGTCTGGACAATTTTTTTATCGTTAGATCCGGGTTTCATGGACATACTACTGTTGTATTGATCCGTTTCTGCAGTTATTGGTATCGAAAAGGCAGCTGGGGAGTATGTCGATTCCTGCATCAGACCTGGTCTGCAGTTCCTCACGTACCGGAAAGAAGCGATTGAATAACTGAATAATTCATTATCTTCATTATTTCCGCATCACTTCACCGGCGCCAGGATCCCGGTCAGGATCTCCTCCGGTTTCACTTCGTTTGGGTCGTTATGATACAGCTCGCGGATCGGTCCCGAGATCTTCAGATCGTGTTCGCAGATCCACACGAAGAGCTTCAGGTAGGTCGGTTCGCATGCTTCGTAAGGACCCCTGTGGAACGTTCTGGCCATCTTCCCGCCGGGAACCGTATAGTACCTGATATCCCCGCTCTCTTCCGGGGTTCCGATGACCGGAACTGCAACCTCGATATCGGCGGTCCCTGCTGCATCGGCGGTAAGTGCCTCCTCTTTTCCGGTCTCGTGGCAGAGGAACATCGGCATGCCGGCAATTTCAATACCCCTGCTGAAAATATATTCGAAGAGTTCCGGGAGCAGGACTGCGATGTCCCGGTAATGCCCCTCTTTCCGGATCCCGAGCACATTCTGCGGCGGGATCTCTAACAGGATAATTTCCTCTTGTTTCTCCATGCATCAGACTGCATCCCCGGAAAATAAATACTGCCCCATGCACGGGGTGAAGGTGGAGTGATTTCCAGACGACTGAGAAAACCATCGCAATGGAGGCTCCCGCATCTCATCGACAACTCGCGTAAAACCCTCATTACCATACGGCAGAACCTCATCTTTGCCGTCGGCGTCCTCGCAATTGCCGTATGCCTCACCATCTTCAACATCCTCACACCCGTGACCGGGGCACTCATGCACGAACTCTCTTCTATTCCGGTGATTGCCAAGCTGGCACGGCTTATCGGGTTGAAGTGAGGAGATGAACTTCGATCCTGCCGTCCACCAGCATTACCGGGAAAATATCAATCCTTTTTCGATTCATCCCGGCCGGATGCAAGGAAAAACCGGTGATTATTTAACAGAACATGGCTTTCCTCCCATAAGGATACAGTACCATGCCGGATATCGAGGGAAAATCTCCGGTGGACGCCGCCGCCGAATCGCTGAATTCGAGACAGTTCTACATACTCCTCCTCTTTGTCTCCGTTATCGGAGCCATCGGGGCCCTGATGATGATCATCTTCTTTGTCCTGGAGGATCTCTTCGACGAACTCCTTTGGGGCGGGATTACCACCAATTCACTAACCCCGGTCTTTAATCCCTGGATCCTGGTCATCTGTACTGCCGGGGGGCTGGGTGCCGGCCTGATCCGGCATTACTTCAGGGGCGAGATCTCAATCATGGCCGAGGACCTGATCGAGTTCAACGAGAAGGGGCGGTTTTCCCTGAAGCGGGGAGTCGAGCTCTTCGCCCGGGGGCTGGTATCCCTGGTCTGCGGAGCACCGCTCGGCCCGGAGGCCCCGCTCACGGTCTCTTCCGGGGCCATGGGCACCGTTATCGCCGAAAAGGCACGGTTGCCGGCACCGGTGGTCACCCTCTCCGCACTCGCATCGATAAGCGGGTTCTTTGGGGCATTCCTCTCCTCGCCTTTTGCCGGGGCTCTTATATTCATTGAGACCACACTGGAAAAAGGCATTATGACCTGGAAGGCGGTCCTGCCTTCCATTGTGGCGGCAACGGCAGGGGTAGCGGTCTACTTCCTGGTCTCCGGCACGCTCGTAATCACTTCTTTCGTTCTCCCGGAGTATGAAGGCTTCAGGGATATCGACCTGGTCTACAGCATCCTTCTCGGCATCGTGGGATCAGGCTGCGGGATCTTTTTTATCACGCTTTACAAGAAAATGCGGAGCGTCTTCGAACCATACGAGGACCGGCCGGTCCTCCTCGGGCTGGCCGGGGGTATCGGACTTGGAATCGCCGGAATACTTTTCCCCCTGACCCTTTTCATGGGAAGCGAACAGCTGCAGTTCCTCATCAATCACTACATGGTCGTAAGTGTACTCCTGCTGCTCGCCATTGTCGTGGTGAAGATCCTCCTCATCACATTCGCGTTCTCGACCGGTTTTGCCGGGGGGTACATATTCCCAAGTTTCTTCATCGGCGGGACCGTTGGAATCCTGATCTACCGTCTCTTTCCAGCCATTCCGCTCGCCGTCTGCATTGTCTGCGTCATAGCAGCGGTCAGCGTCACACTCCTCAGAAGCCCAATCGCCATTGCCCTGATCATTGCGATCGTCTTCCAGCTGCAACTCCTTCCGGCTGTCGCAATTGCCCTGGTTGTCGGGTTCATCGTGAGTCACCGGTATTCCCTGCCTTACCAGCGGAGAATTATACGGAAAACAGAAGATGTACCCTGAAATTAGTCAGGAAATGAAAGGTGGCAACTCTCCTTTCACCAGGGTATAATATAATCATACAGAAATTTTCAGGTATTTGAGAAGGAAAGTTGCGTTAAGTAATGCTGGAATTAAAAAGTGCTGTCCTCATAAAAGCCGCCCGGATATTCAACGCAAAGTCGCCGAAACTTATTGAGGATGCGAGGGATGGGATTCGAACCCATGGACACCTTCGTGACTGGATCTTAAGTCCAGCGCCTTTGGCCGGCTTGGCTACCCTCGCGCAGTATAGTAATTAGCCGTCTCTTTGTTTAAATATGATTGAACCCGGGTGACGGGGGTATCAGGGAACACTGCTCCCTAGTATTCCCTGTACTGGTCAACGACCGTTACCGTACATGCATCTTCGCTCCGTTTACAGACAAGCGCCCCGATTATCATCCCTGCCCCGATCACGAAGAGGAGTCCCCCGAACACCTGCATGAGCACTATCGAGGAAAGACCCGGGGATAAGACCAGGTAAAACCCGACCAGCAGGACAACGATGCCTCCGATCACGATCACGGCCTTCCTCTTTGCAGATTCTGCCTGGAACAGACCGGTAAATACTGTCCCGAGGCCTGCAATAATCAGGATTGCTCCGAGTAATACCGTTAAAAAAGACTGCACAACATCGGGTTCAATGAGCGTGTAGACGCCGATGGCAGCCGAACAGATCCCAAGGATAAGGAAGCCGAGGAATATCCCGGGTCCTGCACGCCCGAGGAACAATGCCAGCGCCAGAAGACCGATCCCGATGATAATTGCAACCGCCCCGAGCAGCGTCAGCAGGACGAGCAGCGTCACCGATGGAAATGCGATAACCAGGATTCCAAGTACCATACTCAAAATTCCGACCGTGAGCGGGGGTTTCCACGAGCCTGTCCTGCACATCATGCAATATGAAGCCATCGTACACTCAATAGTTCTTCTTTGCGGATAAGAATGAGGGTCCGGACGGCGGTGTACATGCAGGTACCGGGTTTTCGCAGCCCGGAACGGAAATGATTGAAAAACTCCTGCACTATCCCTGCGGTGACTGACAATGATTCAGGTCTCCATGGAGACCAGGCACCATATCCTCTTTTTTAGATGCGGATCTCTTAGTTAGTATAAGTGCATCCCCGGGCAGCGGGGTGCCTGATGACTGATGATATCTCTGCGTGGCTGGATTGAACTTGACGGAACCGTGCTATCCGTCGAGGATATCGGGAACCTTCTTAAAAAGGGCACGGCAGTTGTGAACCGCTTCGGCGGGGAGTTTCTCCTGTCGTGGGATACATGCATGGCCCGTGACCGGCTCGGGATAATCCCGGGACCGATCCCGGCGGGCACGGTATGGTGCGATGGAGAAAAGGCCGGTGAAATTAATCCTGCTCCCCCGCTCATGGAACTCGGGAGAGCCATCGCAGAATCAGTCAGGCTCCGGTCAGACAGGGGCATTACGGCGCTTTCAGGAGGAGTGGACTCCTGTCTCGTCGCATTCTTCGCAGGCCTCCCCTGCATGACTGCCGGCACAGAAGACTCCCACGATATTGAACATGGCAGGCGTGCTGCTGACCTCCTCGGCCTCTCCTGTGAACCGGTTATAATAACACGGCGTGATGTGGAAGAAGGCCTTGGGACCGTCATTCCCATTATCCCGAAGGTCAACCCCGTCGAGGTCGCAATCGCCGTCACACAGTACTGCATCACGAAGTGGGCGGGTGAACAAGGGTACGAACGCATCCTCACCGGGCAGGGTGCCGACGAGCTCTTCGGGGGCTACGCCCGCTACCTCGAATCCGAAAACCTGGAGGATGAACTGAACAGGGATTTTGAAGGCCTGAAACTGCAGGCACAGCGAGACCAGTCGGTCGCTGCCCTCCACGGGACATACCTTTCCATGCCGTACCTTGACGCGAGAGTTGTGCGCGCTGCCCGGTCTATCCCGGCAGCTGAGAAGGTTGCCGGGGGGGTGAGAAAAGTGCCGTTGCGAGAGGTTGCAGCGAGGCATATTCCGCGGGAATTAGCCTGGCACGACAAAAAAGCGATGCAGTACGGGAGCGGGGTATGGAAGATCATACGGGAGCTCGCACGTCACAATGGTTATAAAAGGTCGGTACAAGGGTACATAAATCAGTTTGAGTTGGCGTAAACATGGTATCAGAAAGGGACGTTGAACATATCGCAGAGCTGGCCGATATCGGCATTACAAAGGATGAACTGGGAGAATTTACCCCCCGGTTCAACGAGATCCTCGAATATTTTGATCTTCTCGACTCGGTTGAGGAGACATCCCCTGCAAAGCAGGATCTCACAAATATATTCCGTGAGGACACCGTGGTCCCCGGACTGTCCGCCGATGAGGCCCTGGCCAATACTCTCGAAAAGGAAGAAGGATTTTTCAAGGCTCCGAGGGTGATGTAAGTGGCATCAAAGGTCTGCAGGTTTGATCCGGAAGACAAGTACAACGCATTTTTAAGTACTATTGAAAAAGCCCCTTTTGAAAGCACCGGGAAACTTGCAGGCATCCCGGTTGCTATCAAGGACAATATCTCCACAAAGGGGATTATGACGACATGCGGGTCGAAGATCCTCGAGGGATATGTCCCGCCTTTCGATGCGTTTGTTGTTGAACTCTTAAAACGTGAAGGTGCGGCCATTGTCGGCAAGACCAACATGGACGAGTTCGGGATGGGGACCACCACCGAAAACAGTGCCTTCGGACCGACATTAAACCCGTGCGATACCGGCAGGGTTCCGGGCGGATCGTCAGGCGGCAGTGCCGCGGCAGTCGCGGGAGGAATGGTCCCCATGGCGCTTGGCACCGACACCGGCGGCTCGATCCGCTGCCCTTCGGCGTTCTGCGGCATCGTTGGCCTGAAGCCTACCTACGGCCGGATCTCCCGGTACGGTCTGATCGCGTATGCCAACTCGCTCGAACAGATCGGCCCTATGGCCCGGAATGTCACCGATGTCTCGACATTAATGGAGGTCCTGTGTGCCTGCGACCCGCGGGACTCGACGACCTATGATCGTCCCTTCTGCCATGCACCCGAGGTCAATATCAGGGGCACCCGTATCGGCGTCCCCGAGGAATTCTTTGGCAAGGGCGTCGACCCGAAGGTCGCCTCGGTCGTATGGGACGGAATATCCCTCCTTGAACGCCTCGGAGCAGAGATCGTCACCTGCCGCATGCCGAGCATGTCCCATGCACTGGCCGCCTACTATGTTACCTGCACGAGCGAGGCGAGTTCCAACCTCGCCCGTTTTGACGGTGTCCGTTACGGGCCCACCTCTGATACGAAAAAACAGTGGCATGAGTCGTTCCAGGAGCACCGCAGGGATCTGTTCGGGAAGGAGGTGCGGAGGCGTATCATGCTCGGTACATTTGCCCTCTCGTCCGGGTATTACGGGAAATACTATGCAAAGGCACAGGCTGCACGCCAGAACGTGAAGGCTGACTTTGCCCGGCTTTTCCGTGATGTCGACGTCCTCGCAGGGCCCACCATGCCAACCGTTGCGTTTAAACTCGGTGAAAAGAGCGACCCGCTCTCGATGTACCTTTCCGATATCCTGACCGTGCCGGCAAACCTTGCAGGGGTCCCGGCCATCTCGGTCCCCTGCGGCAAGGCTGAGGGTATGCCTGTCGGCCTCCAGATCATGGGCCGTCACTTCGAGGACGAGAAGGTCGTCGATGTTGCATATGCGTTTGAACAGGGGGTGTCAGCATGAGTGCGCTCACCAGAACACCCCCGGCCTCCTCTGATTCAACACTCGCAACAGACCCGTCCAACGATGAAGTGATCATCGGTCTTGAGATCCACTGCCAGCTGGACACCGGTACCAAGCTCTTCTGCGGCTGTTCCACCGATTACCGGGACGACGGTCCGAATACCCACGTCTGCCCGATCTGTCTCGGACTTCCCGGAACCCTCCCGAAGGTCAACAAAAAGGCAGTGGAATATGCGCTGAAGGTTGCAAAAGCGCTCAATTGCGAGATCCTTGAGGAGTCTGAGTTTGCAAGGAAAAATTACTTTTACCCTGACCTGAACAAGGGCTACCAGATCACCCAGTACGACCGGCCCCTTGCGGTCCGGGGGTACCTCGATATCGAGGGGGAGGAGGGAGGAAAAAGGGTGCGGATCACCCGTGTGCACATGGAGGAAGACCCTGGCAGGCTTGTCCACAAGGGGGGCACCGACCGGCCGAAATATACCCTTGTCGATTACAACCGCGCAGGCATCCCCCTTATCGAGATCGTCACTGAGCCAGACCTCCGTTCACCTAAGGAGGCCCGCAGGTTCTTAAACAAGCTCCGTGCAACGCTTGAATACCTCGGGGTCTATGATAGCGAGAAGGAAGGGTCACTCCGTGTCGACGCCAATATCTCTATCCAGCCTAAAGGCTGGTTCGAATGCGAGGGAAAGGGAAAAGAAGACCGGGGTCGTGCTGAAATCAAGAATATTTCGTCGTATAAAGGGGTTGAAAAAGCACTTACCTTCGAGATCACCCGCCAGAAAAATGCCATCCGGAGAGGCCAGAAATTAGAGTGTGCGACCCGCCATTTCGTCGAGACCCGCGGGGTCACCACGGCGTCGAGAAGCAAGGAGATGGAACAGGAGTACCGCTATTTCCCTGAACCAGACCTCCGGCCGCTGAAAGTCCGCTCGTGGGCAGACGAAATCATCCTTCCCGAGCTCCCTGATGCACGAAAGGTGCGGTTCATCAAAGAGTACGGGTTTTCACCGACTCATGCTGCAACCGTCACCGGTGACTGGCGTGTCGCCGAGTTTTATGACAACCTGCCAAAGGATCTTGCAACAGTTGCGGCAACCGCCACGTGGGTCGCCGACACCCTGCTCGGCGAGCTGAATTACCGTGACATGACCATCTCAGATGTGCCACAGGGCCATTTCATCGAACTGGTAACGCTCATCAGGAAAGACACCATCACCGATAAGAGCGGTGTTGAAGTATTACGGTCACTCCTTGACCAGCTCAAAGAGTCCGGCTCCTGCGAAAAACCATCCGTATGTGTAAAACGCCTTAACCTTGCAAAAACCGGGGGTGAAGGGCTTGACGGGGTCATCAGCGAGGTCCTCGCAGAACAGCCGCAGGCCGTGAGTGATTACGCATCGGGTAAATCAGAGGCCTTCAATTTCCTTATCGGACAGGTGATGAGAAAGACACGCGGGCGGGTCGACCCGGGCGAGCTGAACCGTGTTATGCGCGAAACGCTCGATTCCATGAGGACGTGATCCCAGTTGCACCTGATTGTCGCTGAAAAAAATATCTCTGCACACAGGATCGCCCAGATACTGGCCGGAAAAGAGACAGTAAAAGATTTCAAAGATAGCGGCATCTCCAATTACCGGTTCGAAAACACCGTAGTCGTCGGTCTCCGGGGCCATGTTGTCGAGGTCGATTTTGTCGAGGGGTATTCAAACTGGCGAAGTGCGGAGAGGACCCCGCGGACATTGATCGATGCACAGACCATAAAGATCCCGACCGAGAAAAAGATCGTCGCACTCCTCCAGAAACTGGCAAAGAAGTCAGATATTGTCACCATTGCCACTGATTTTGATACAGAGGGGGAACTCATCGGAAAAGAGGCCTACGAACTGGTCAGGCAGGTCAACCCGACTGTAAAAGTAGACAGGGCACGGTTCAGTGCCATCACTCCCGAGGAGATCAGGCATGCATTTTCCCATACCACCGATATCGATTTTGCACTCGCCGCTGCAGGAGAAGCCCGGCAGGTCATCGATCTCATGTGGGGAGCATCCCTCACCCGTTTTTTGAGCCTTGCGGCACGCAGGGGCGGGAACAATATCCTTTCAGTCGGCCGTGTCCAGAGCCCGACGCTCACCATGATCGTCGACCGTGAGAAAGAGATCGAGGCATTTGTCCCTGAAAAATACTGGCAGCTGCATCTTGACACAGAAAAAAACGGCGAGTCCGTCGAGGCCCGGCATACCACGGCACGCTTCACCGATAAAGCAGAGGCAGAATCCGCAAGGGACCACACGCGTGAACCCCTGGTTGTCACGGAGATACGGCAGGGATCAAAGGTTGACCGTGCACCGACACCATTTGATACGACCTCATTCATCGTCGCAGCTGCACGTCTCGGGTATTCAGCCGCGAATGCAATGAGAATTGCCGAAGACCTCTACGTGAACGGTTTTATCTCCTACCCGAGGACTGACAACACGGTCTACCCGAAAACACTCGACCTGCACGCGGTACTCCACGCCCTCCGTCCGACCGTGTTTTCAAAAGACGTCGAATGGGTAATAGCACACCGCCGTCCCATCCCCACCAGCGGAAAAAAGTCAAGCACCGATCACCCGCCAATCCACCCCACCTCTGCAGCACGCCGCGAAGCGCTGGGCGAGGACCGCTGGAAGGTCTACGAGCTCGTCGTACGGCGTTTCCTTGCAACTCTGTCCCCGGATGCCCGGTGGCTTACGATGAAGGTCAACTTCGATGCCGGGGGAGAGCCCTACACGGCCACCGGCGGGAGACTCGAGGAGCCCGGCTGGAGAACGGTCTACCCGTACAGCACTGCGACCGAGTACATCCTCCCCCCGATGAAGGAGGGTGAGCGGCTCCCGATAAAGGACGTGGTCATGGAGGAGAAAGAGACCCAGCCACCGCCCCGCTACACGCAGAGCAGGCTGATCCAGAAGATGGAGGAACTGGGACTCGGCACCAAGAGTACCCGCCACGAAGTCATCCAGAAGCTTATCGGAAGGAAATACGTGGAAGGAGCCCCGCTCCGGCCCACCCTTGTCGGGAGAGCAGTCATCGAATCGCTTGAAAACCATGCCGACACCATCACGAAACCTGTGATGACCAAGACCCTTGAAGATCACATGCAGAACATCAAGGAGCACAAACGGAGCAGGGATGACGTCGTCACCGAGTCGCGCCGGATGCTTCACGAGGTATTTGACGAACTTGAATTGCATGGCGAAGAGATCGGGAGCGAGATCATGGAGCAGACTGCCGAGGAACTCACGCTCGGACCCTGCCCGGTCTGCGGTCATGACATCCGTATCAGGCATTTGCGAAACCAGACCCAGTTCATCGGGTGCACAAACTACCCGGAATGCAGGTTCAACATCAGCCTGCCCATGGCAATGTGGGGTTTTGCGCTCCGGACAGACGACGTATGTGAAAAACACCACCTTCACCACGTGCGGCTGGTCAGGAAGGGGGCACGCCCGTGGGAAATCGGCTGCCCCCTCTGCCATCACATCAGCTCGAATAAAGAAACACTCGATATAATGCCCTCCATGACGCCGGAAATACACGCGAAGCTGATTGGAAAGCACATCTACACGGTCTACGAACTGGCAAACTCCACGCCGGAGACGGTTGTTTCCATTCTTGGCGTATCTCCTGCAAAGGCAGCAGATATCGTAAAGGAGGCCGGCGAGGTCTTGGACCTTCTCCGCCGGCGGTCAGACTGCCGTAAATTTGTCAGGAAACACCTCCCCCCGAGGAAAGGGCGCAGCCATTCGGGCATTGTGAAAAAACTCCATGAAGCCGGTATCAACGATATCAGCGGGCTTGGATCTGTCAACCGCTCGGTCCTGCGAAAAGCTGGTATTGGCGAGCAGGAGGCCGCGACCCTCCAGGAGAATGCAAAAAGGCTCTCGGATGAACGTATCTTAAGAGAGATCGGGATACCAGCAGTAAGCCTGAAGAAATACTTTGAAGCGGGAATACACAGTCCTGACGACTTTACCGGTCTTCACCCCGCTTATATAAGCATTAAATCAGGTATCGGCCCGGATACCGTCTTCCGGCACGTTGACCTGGTCTGCCGGGCACTTTCCCGGCCGGTCCCGGAAAAGATCACCAAATCGCAGCTTGAGAAGGGCAGGCAGGAACTTCTCACTGTTCGCGGGGTCGGCGAGGCGACCCTCGAGAAGCTGTACAGGGCAGGAATTATTGATAAGAAAACACTCTGCAGCAGGCCCGCTGACGTGATTTCCTCGGCATCAGGCATACCTGAAGAAAAGATCCGCGAATACCGGCAGTCATGTACCTGACGGAATTGTAAAAAATAACCGGACACACATAAGTACACATACGCGAGTGAGATGAGATGACGCTGACCAAATGGAAAAACTGGGTACATGTAACTAAACTTGATCCTGATAAGAGTCTGAAACCCGGTGATATCGAGGCAATCGCGGTGAGCGGGACAGATGCTCTGATGCTCTCAGGCACCCTGAACGTGACGAGGGAGAACCTGACAGCGCTTCAGAAACAGGTAAAAGCCTACGACCTCCCGCTCGTCATGGAGCCGGCCGGCCCCGAGGCGGTGCTGCTGGACGGCATTGACTATGTCTTTGTACCGAGTGTCATGAATACGACTGATGTCCGGTGGATCATTGGCAAACACCGCGACTGGGTGCTCCACCAGAAGGTGAACTGGGAAAAAATTGTCCCCGAAGCCTACATCGTGTTAAACCCCGACTCCTCGGTCGGAAAGGTGACAAAGGCGGTCTGCAGCCTGACACCCGCTGAAGTGGCATCATATGCACTGGTCGCCGACCGCTATTTCCATTTTCCGATCGTGTACATCGAGTACAGCGGCATGTACGGGAACCCCGGTGTCGTGAAGGCAGCGTCTGAAGCGATCGATTCCTCGGTCCTCTATTATGGTGGTGGCATTAATTCCGCAGAAAGGGCAGCTGAGATGTCACAGTATGCCGATACTATCGTGGTGGGAAATGCAGTCTATGAACGTGGCCCTGATGTCCTGAAGGCCACCGTCCGAGCGGTGCAGTAATCACACCTATGCCCGATATCGACATCGTTCTTGTAGGCCCCCTTTACGAGGGGAATGTTGGATTTACTGCACGGGTAATGAAAAATTTCGGGTTTTCCCGCCTTGTCCTCGTCGACCCCTGTACCATAGGCAACGAGGCGGAAACCCGGGCCGCTCATGCCCGGGACGTGCTTTTAAACGCCGAAGTCCTCACCATGGAGGAGGTCTTTTCCCGGAGCACGATCTGCATCGCAACGACCGGTGAGCTCTCCAAGTCGGTCTGCAACTCGATGCGCATGCCCTTTTATACCCCGAAGGAACTCCGCGGGATGATCGGCGACATACACGGAAGGGTCTCTATCCTGTTCGGACGTGAAAACTGGGGGTTAAACAACGAGGAAGTGCGGCGGAGTGATATCATCTGTACTATCCCCACCGCTGCCGAATACCCCATCCTGAACCTGTCACATGCAGTAGGAGTTGTCTGCTACGAACTTGCCCACCTCCCCCGCGGGGAGTACATGCTCGCATCCCAAAATGAGATGGAATACTTATACCGCCATATCGACCGGTACCTTGACCGGATCGAACACCCGGCGTTCAAGAGGGCAAATACGCTGCTCCTCATCAGGAGGATCCTCGGGCGTGCCAGGCTTACCATCCGTGAGACCAGCACGCTGCACGGGCTTATGCGCAGGTCTGAGTACCACATGAACGATAAGAAGTAAAGTGTGTGGAAGGCTAAGTACTGAAGCAATGATTCTTGTCGACTGGCAGATCCTTGACCGGGTGTCACGGGGGTTCATCTCTGTCGATCCTTTTGATGAAAACCTTGTACAGCCAAATTCGCTCGATATCCGGCTTGGAAACCATTTTCTCTGGTACGAGGAGGGTGCCGGGGTCATCGATCCATACATGGGGGAGACGATCGCAGCAGGGACAAATGATACCTTTGCTGACTCGATCATTCTTCAGCCCGGACAGTTCATGCTGGCAGAGACCATGGAAGTCATCGGGCTTCCTGACAACATCGTCGCCAGCATCGAAGGGAAGAGCAGCATTGCACGGCTCGGGATCGAACTGCACCAGACCGGGGGCTGGATCGATGCCGGGTTCCGGGGTTCGATTACGCTTGAGATGTGCAACGTCAACAGCCGTCCGGTCCGGATGCATGCCGGAATGCCCATCGGGCAACTGGTCTTTTACACAACTGAGCGGGCACTGCGGCCGTACAACATAAAATCCGATGCAAAGTACATGGACCAGCGCCAGGCAACCCTGTCCCGGTACCATAAAAACCCGCGGGAGTAGCTGAATGGATATATACACGATGAAAACACAATTATTACGGATGATTCCATCAATATGGAGATGAACAATGCGACTTCTTCTGATACATTCAGATTTTATTGAATACGAAGCAAAAAAGAAGACCGGGATGGCAGAAGAGTGCCTTGTCCTCAAGGACTCCCAGGAGGAGGCCCTCACCGTCTTCTGTGCAGTCGAGGCGGTCGATGAGGACGACCTCGACGGTGTTGTTGAGCAGGCTGCCCTTGAGATCAAAAAGACTGCAGAACAGCTCTCTGTTACAAATATCGTCATCTATCCTTATGCACACCTGAGCAGCGACCTGGCCCGGCCGGATGCCGCGGTCGAAGCGCTCCGGATGCTTGAGGACCGGATGAAAGAAGGGGATTTCAACGTGAAACGTGCACCCTTCGGCTGGTACAAGGCATTCAGGCTCTCGTGCAAGGGCCACCCGCTCTCCGAGCTCTCCAAGACGATAGTCCCGTCTGAAGAGGGGGCAAAGAAGGAGAAGAAGGTCGTCGATCACGAGTTCTTTGTGATGACCCCTGACGGGGTACGACACGATGTCGGGGATTACATGGGCGATTCACCGTTCGGGAGCCTTGTGCGGAAGGAACTCGGCGAAGCGACGCCCACCGGTGGCGAGCCCGTCCATGTCGACCTGATGCGTTCAAAAGAACTTGTCGACTACGAACCGGTGAGCGACGTCGGACACCTGCGGTGGCTTCCGCGTGGGAAGCTTATCCGTGACCTCCTTGCCGATTATGTCCTTACCCTGGTACTTCCCTACGGCGCGACACCAGTCGAAACCCCGGTCATGTACGACCTCGGGGACAGGGCGATCTTTGAGCATGCCGATAAGTTCGGCGAACGGCAGTACAGGTTCAAGAGCGGGAACCGGAACATGATGCTGCGTTTTGCTGCATGTTTCGGCATGTTCTCCATCATGCGGGACATGCACATCTCCCCAAACACGCTCCCGATGAAGATGTACGAGCTCTCCACCTACTCCTTCCGCCACGAGCAGAAAGGCGAGGTCATCGGGCTGAAGCGGCTCCGGGCATTTACGATGCCTGATATGCACACGCTCTGTACCGATATGCCCGAGGCCCTCACGTGTTTCGAAGAGCAGCTCGATATGGGCTGGAGGACCGGACGGGACTTTGGCACGCATCTTGTAGGAGTGTTCCGCTGCACACGCGATTTCTATGAAAAATACGAGGACTGGGTGAAGAAGATAGTGGCGGATTCAAACGTCCCGATGCTCATCGAGATACTCTCGGACCGTGTGCATTACTGGATTGCCAAGGTTGACCTTGCCGCCATCGACGGACAGGGCAGGCCCATTGAGAACCCGACCGTCCAGATCGACGTGGAAAGCTCGAAACGGTTTAACATCCGCTACCATAAGGACGGCGAAGAAGTGTTCCCGCCAATCCTCCACTGTTCGCCGACCGGCAGCGTGGAACGGGTTATCTGTGCCATTCTTGAGAACACCGCACACCAGAATGTCCCACGGCTCCCGACATGGCTCGCACCGACACAGGTTCGCGTTATCCCGGTGGCGGAACGTCATATAAGGTATGCAGGCCTGCTCGCCGAACGCCTGACCTCAGAACATATCAGGACCGATCTCGACGACAGGGACGAGAGTGTCGGAAAGAAGGTCCGTGAGGCGGGCATGGACTGGGTGCCGTACGTGGTTGTCATCGGTGACGCAGAACAGGAGACCGGAAAACTCACTGTCACCGTCAGGGAAAAGTCGCAGCCGAACAAGCCTTTCAAAGAGACCATGAATCCCGAAGACCTGATCGCAGCGGTTCGGAACGAGTGTGAAGGAAAGCCGTTCCGTCCCCTCTATACCCCGGTTAAACTCTCGAAAAAGGCACGATATATCTGATCCATCTCAATACTTTTTTTTTGCGGCATCGCTTCGATGGCATCCCACTGTGCCCGGGGTTTCAATAGTCCGGTGCCATGAATTTTTCAGATCCTGATAAAATTAAAAGGACGCTTTTAAATCCTCTTATCAATAAATCCGCTGGAATTATATAAGAACAGGAATGGTTTCAGGAAAATTTAAAAAGCACAACTGGCTGCTGCCTTTCATAACTTCCTTCACCTTCCCGGATAACAGTACCTGCAAATGGACGAAGAGAACAACCTCGCGATCGCAACCTTTGCCGCCGGCCGTTTCTGGGATCTCGAGGCTGCATTCCATCATGTGAACGGGGTCGTTTCGACCACTGCCGGGTATACCGGCGGGACACTCCGGGACCCGACATACGAGCAGGTCTCTTCCGGCACCACCGGTCATGTCGAGGCCGTCCGTGTCATCTTCAACCCGGCTGAAATTACGTACGACCAGCTTCTTGCTATTTTCTGGAGCATGAACACTCACGCCGGAGCGACACCTGACGAATCTGCTTCCGTGATACAGGGGCAGCCCGTCATCTTTTACCATTCTGAAGAGCAGAGGAAAAATGCCGAATCATCCCGGAAAAATCAGGTTGCCTCCGGAACATCAGGGGATATGGCAGAAGTAACTGCAATCGTCCCGGCAACAACATTCTTCCCGGCAGAAGAATACCACCAGCAGTTTTACGAGAAATCCGCACGCTCCTACTCATCCATACCAAAATACTGGGAGTAATGGCATCAGAAAGACCGTTCATGATTTGGCATGAAAACGGACATGATGCCAAAGGGCCACAAGCATACAGGATGAAAATGTCAGGGGGACATTTTCATATTAA
>JBFYKV010000054.1:0-5375 GCA_041305745.1 Methanoregulaceae archaeon
TGAAGCGTGATTACCCCGACCTGCTCTTTACGGTTGAGGACATCCGGAAGGTCAGCGAGGAGGACCGGATCTTCCACGGGAAACATACCCGCTGGATCTCAAGGTTCTTTGGCGGATGATCAGGGCTTATCAGGCCCGGAAGAGGTTGTTTATCCGTCCGGCCGTACACTGAACGGTTTTGCTGCCATTCACAGCCGGTTCCGTAATTCTATTATCCCGTTTTGTTCGTGCCGGGTGAGAAAAAGGTATTGGTTATCTTCCCCCGAGATTATAGATGCATCAGATACCCCGGTTTTTCCTGAAACAGCATCTGTATGGTGCAGGAAAATAATGGCATTCTTTAAGTACTATAAAAATCAGACAATGAAAAAGGTAGGATATGGGGCGGTTACTACTTATTGACGATTCTCAGTATGCCAGGGAGCTACTGAAAATGATACTGGAAGAGGGGGGACATGTCGTTGTCGGAGAGGCAGCGAACGGGATCGAGGGGGTAGAGAAATACATAGCACTCAAGCCGGACCTGGTAATACTTGACATGATTATGCCACGGCTGAACGGTTTAAATACCCTTCAGGCCATCAGGGCATACGACAAGGATGCCCGCATACTTATTGTCTCAGCTGATAACCAGGAAGAGCATGTCAGGAAATCAGTAAAGAAAGGTGCAGATGGGTATATCAGCAAACCATACAAGAAGAAGATAGTAATCGAAGAGGTTTCGAAAATAATCGGGAGTCCCGCCATTCCCGGGCAATAATTCTTTTTGCCAGACTTTTTCCCTATAGTATACACCCGGGGGGGCGGTATCCGTACCGGATAGAGGAGGAGAGTTCCCCGTCTGTAGTTATGGCTAAATTTTACAAAAATCTTTATCGGTTTATAATCAATTGCATCAAAAAAATTATTTCTACCCTGAAAAATCAGCAATCGTCCGATGTGTTGGGTTCGCCCATTCC
The DNA here is from genome assembly GCA_041305745.1 of Methanoregulaceae archaeon. Classification (GTDB taxonomy): domain Archaea; phylum Halobacteriota; class Methanomicrobia; order Methanomicrobiales; family Methanospirillaceae; genus UBA467. The sequence goes on from JBFYKV010000054.1 coordinate 960, forward strand.
TGCAACTTCGCAGCGATTGCCTGCCGTGTCTTTGGGTATTCCTTGAATTTTTCCGTCGCCCGGTACTTCCCGTCTTTGAATTCGAGATACCCGGCCAGCCCGGATCTCATAAGGACATCCATCTCCGGTTTGATCTTATCGATGAGTGACTGCCGGGCATTGGCCGTTGTTACTTCAAAAAGTCGCTCGAGCCCGTCCTCGCAGATTTGCATCGGGATTTTGCCCGGGGATTTTGCATCGAATAACTGTAGTACCGACATTCCCATGAGAAACACCAAACCGGATCCCCGCCGAAGGAAAACACAGCCGGCACGATATCGCTGTCAGCGTCTTCCATGCAGCAGTCCCGGTCGCAGACTTCCATAGTTCAATCGTCTCTTTGGTCCGGACTGCGGACCGTTCCTGATCCGGCATCGAAGGACCCTTTTGGTTCTTCTCATGATCATAACGACCATTCGGATTTATGGGCACGGGGTTCTATGAGGAAGTTCCCTGTGAACCTGGCACGGATTTTGGATTTTTGTTCCGAACCGGTTATTTTGAGAAGTTTTCTGTTCCGGGTTATTTTTCGGAGAGGAATTTTTTTATTTCCGGAAGGTCTTTTTTGACTGTAATCCAGACAATTTCGATATTAACTCCAAAATAAGCATGAATGAGTTTGTCCCGCATACCCGCCAGTTCTTTCCAGGGGACTTTTGGGTATTCTTCCTGGCTTTCCCGGGGTATTTTTTTTGCGGCCTCACCGATTATTTCGAGTCCTCTTATTACCGCAAACTGTGTTTTTTCGTCAACGGCAAATTCATCCTTTGAGATGTCACCTACAAATGATTCTATCTTGTCAATAGTTGTGATGATGTCATTAAAATAGTCGTCCGCAATTCTGTTTTTTCTCATGTAAAGACGGCCTCACTCAGTACCTCTTTTCCGATATTGGGTTTAAGCGAGTTTTTCACAACCAGATCAACCTTTCTTTGGAGACAGCCGGATAAGTACTCTTCAAGCCTCATAAATTTAATAAATCCGGGTGTCTCTGAAAATGAAACAAGAATGTCTATGTCACTTTCATCGTCTGCCTCTCCACGGACATATGATCCAAAAAGACCCATTTCAGAGATCTGAAAATTTTCTTTAAGGTAAGGCATCTCTTTTTTTAATATTGAGATTATCTCTTTCCTGTCCGGCAGTGCACGGGATTCATGTTTTTTGGTCATTCTTGTTCTTATATGGATAATTAACCGCCTTTAATTAAAGCATTTGCCTCATTTTGCAGTACCGGCACAGGTGTATTGAAAGAAGAAATATTTCAAAAGGAGACCAACATGAGTTTTAGCGTTCCAGGCGATTTTCCCCCGGAAGAGACCTTCGACCTTCGGCTGAATTTGTACGCCGCATGCTGACCCGTGCCCGCAGGCTTTATGAGCAGGAGCAGGTCCTTGCAGGAGTGTCCCGGGCCCTGAAACCCGGGGGGCGGATCCTCTTCCAGGTAGGCGGGCAGGGAAATCTAGCCGGATTCTTCGCCGTCGCTGATCTCGGGATGGCCGGGTACCCCTGGAAAAGTTACTTTACAGGTTTTAAGCCCACATGGCGGTTTTGTTCAGACCGGGAGTATGCAGGACTATTACAAGAGGCAGGGGTTGAGGGGATCCGGACAGAGCTGATCCCGGGGGACATGGTCCATCAGAACCGGTCCGGCCTCGAGGGATGGGGCCGGACCACCTGGCTTCCGTTTCTCTAAAAAACTTCCGAACTGCAAGAAAGAGGAGTTTTTCACCGGGCTCGCCGACCGGTACATGGCATTCCACCCGCCTGACATGGAAGGCCGGACCCACGTAAAGAGGGTCCGGCTCGAGGTCGGGGCCGTGAAGCGCTTTTCAGCAGTGAATATTTCACCTTATACATACGCGGAAAATACAGGCGGAGCTCCCCGGCAGTGCCCCGCATTCATTTATAAAGATTTATCAGGGAACACGGATTCCGTTTCTATAATCAAATAGTTCCCGTCAGATCATCAGAACGAGCAGGGGGCCTCTGTCAGATGCCCGGACCGCCGGTCCGGTCTTCAATATATGCCCTGGCTCTTTTCCTTTCCGTGTCTGTATCGGGGAGGTGGCTTGTTGAAACGATCGGGATCGGCATACTGGATACTCTTTATTTCTGCCTGCTTTCTGACCATCGGACTGATCGGGGTCGCCTGTGCCGACAACGCAACCGCGACGCCTGTTCCGTGTATTACTGTCGGGCTGCCGCCTGATTTACCTGCGGCCCCGGACGATGTGGCGGGTCCTGATGACCCCGTTGCAGTGAACCCCGAACCAACCGCGACCCTCCCGGAGGAAGAACCCGTTTCTCCGGCCCCGGCGGTAGAGATCGAAGCCCCGGGGGGTGTGCTGACAGAGCCTCCCGGCACCGGTGACCCTGATACCGTACAGGAAGCGGAGACCGGTACAGAAAAACCTGTCACAGGGACCCTTTTAGTAGAAAAAACCATTCCCGTCCCTGAACTGGCAGGGAACATCGCGGAAGAGCTGCCTGTCGTGGGGAACACGAGCGGGGAGATGCCCCCGGCCGAATCCGGACCGGAAGCACCCCCACTCCCTCCCGAAGGAATTTATGATGGAGTGAACGGAAAGCAGGCCGGTGCCCCCGTGAATTCAACGCCCAATACCTTGTCCAGCGGGGAGAATACAACGGTTCCTGCCACGAATCTGCTTCCGGGGAACGTGACTCCGGCATCCGGGCCGGGCGGCACCGGGTCCGGGACCGTCCCGCTCGTCACCATAAACGAGACATTCCTCCCTGGTGCGACACTGAACGAAACCATCTCTCTTACCGTACAGGATGATACGTTAATATCAGGCGGAACACTGAACGCGACCGTCCCGCTCGTCATCATGAACGAGACACATCTCTCTGGTACAACACTGAACGAAACCATCTCTCTTGCTGACCTGAATGAGACGCTTACCTGTGGGTTGACAAATGTGACCGGAAACGGGTCCTACCCCTTCGGTCTCCACGACCCGCCTCTGAACGGGACGAACCTGCTCGGCTCACCAGGTTCGCAGTACTGGGTGATCAATGAGTCAGGGTACTATCCGGTCGACTGGTGGAACGGGATGACGCAGGTGCTGACCACGACCAATCCATTCGCCATCCTCATCCAGGCTTCGAACGTGGTAGTGGACGGCATGGGGCTCATCATCGACGGAACGGCCAACAGCGGGATCAAGGTCAACGACTCAGGCATGAACGTGATGGTGACCAATTTCACCGTCATGAACAAGATCTACGGTGTTTTTTATGACGGCGTCACGTACGATGCGACCAACACGGCAGGCGGGGACCTCGCCAACGGCGGACAGGCGGCGCCGGTCCCGAACGTCATATCAGATATGACGGTTCAGTCCAACACATACGGCGTATATGTAAAAAACAGTGATAATGTCACGATAGAAAACACCACTGCCAGATCAAATACATATTCCGGGATCTATCTCCTGTCATCGGAAAATAGCACAATTTCCGAAAACCGCGTGGACCTAAACGGGAATTACGGTATCTTCCTCTCGGGCTCATGGTACAACGACATCTCCGGAAACACGGTGAACAACAGCAAAGACCAGGGGATCTGTCTTGTAAGCTCTGATCATAACAACCTTACCGGAAACGTCGTTAATGGAAGCACCGGAAACGGCATCTCCCTGTTTAGCTCGAATTACACGGTCCTGTCTTCCAATGCTGCCAGCGGAAGTCAGGAGTATGGTATACTCCTTAGTTCTGCAAGTCACAACAACCTGACCGGAAATATGGTGAACAATAACTCACAGGGCGGACTACATCTCACTACCTCTCACTACAACGAACTTTACCGGAATTCAGTGACTGGTAACTCCCAGAACGGCATATCTCTCGAGACCTCCCGGTACAACAATCTCTCGGGGAACGCTGCAAATAATAACTCATATAACGGAATCTCCCTGCTATCTTCACCGAACAACTACCTGTCCGGCAACATCGCGAACGATAACGGACGGAACGGATTCTCTCTCTCCAATTCCCGCAACAACGTTCTCTATAACAACACTGCGGAATGGAATGAAGGAGATGCCTGGAATTCAGGGAACGGGTACTACCTGTCAAACTCGGATCGTAACAACCTGACCGGGAATACCGCAACCGGAAATAACGGGAACGGGTTCTACCTTACCACCGGCTCGGATGAGAACAACCTTTTCGATAACATTGCGATCGGGAATAACCAGGAACCAGAGTACCTGGCGGGCGGATTTTTCATCGAATATTCCCATAATAACGTCCTGTACAACAATACGGCGGAAGAGAACGCTGTCGACGGGTTCCTGCTCTCGGGATCCAATTACAACAACCTGACCGGGAATACCGCGAGCGGGAATACTG
>JBFYKV010000055.1:0-3526 GCA_041305745.1 Methanoregulaceae archaeon
AATGTCACCCCGTCCATCGATGCAAGGCCCTGCCGGATCTCACCGATATGGACCCGTGTGATGTCGATCTCGCTTATCATTTTAAAATAGGGGTTTTGCCACGACTGGTCGAGCGAAGGGATGTTCATCGGTGCAACATGGCAGGAATTTCTGCAGAGTGAGAGGGCACCCCCGATATTTCCCGCATTGCAGCAGTGAATTATCATGTTCTTAGCGGAGAGGTGGTTGCTCAGTTCGTCAAGTGCAGGGTCGCGGACACCAACGAAGAGCAAGGACCTGTCCAGTATATCGGGTGTGACGGTAAGGTACCCGGTTACAGGCTGGCCTATCTCGTAGCCTTCCAGTTCTGCCGGGATATGGATATAGCCGTTTGACCTGACAACTGCCATCTGTATGCCCGAACCCCGCGGGTTTGATACTGCCCAGTACCGGTCCTGGACCTTTCCGATAGAAACAGGGATGAATTCATCATAGCCGAGATCTGATGTCAGGTTCTGTGCAATCTGTACCGGGACCTGGTAATGTACAGGCCTGCCGAGTCCCCACATCTCAAGGAGCGGAGCGGCAAACTCACGGACGACGGTCTGCGCAGCGAGCGGGTATCCCGGCATTCCAAGGACGGGTTTTCCGTTGATTTTACCCATCATCACTGGTTTTCCGGGTTTAATGGTGACACCGTGGAAGATCATCTCACCGAGCGATGAGATTACTTCAGGTGTGTAATCCCGTGTCCCTGCGGACGACCCTGCTGAAATGAGTACGAAATCATTTTCGTCCAGTGCGGAACGAAGGGTATCTGCGATAAGGTCCGTATCGTCGGGAACAATACGGTAACGCGTGCAGGTCGCACCCATTTCAATGAGGAATGCCTGTGCAAGCAGGGTATTACTCTCGACCACCTGTCCGGGAGCGGGCCGGACCCCGAGAGTTACAAGTTCGCTGCCGGTCGGGATGATACCGACATTGACAGACCTGACCCTGACCCGTGCGATACCATAGGTGGCGATGGCCCCGATATCAAAAGGCCTGATCCGGTGACCTTCCGGGATGATCAGTTCGCCCTCCTTGATATCTTCTCCCGCATGACGGACATGTTGCCATGCATGGACCGGCTTTCTGATCTGGCACCTGTCTTCTTCGATCCAGGTATCTTCTATCATGATCACCGCATCGTAGGAAGGTGGTACGATGCGGCCGGTATTGACGTATACAAAGTCAGTAATTTTTTTTGGTTTCTGGTCCTGCGCCCCTGCGGTATCGCGGCTTTTCACGGCGATGCCGTCCATTGCAGCAATATTCACTTCCGGGACAGGGTATGTTGCATACAGCGGTTCTGCAGTTACCCTTCCGACCGCCTCTGCAAGCGGGATGATCTCATGTCTTTTTGGTGGAACAAAGGATTGCTTCATCCTTTCGCGTGCGTCTTTTAATGAACAGAGATCCAGATATCTTTTTACCATTTCAGCCTTCCATTCGTTCAGTTACAATCAGGGTCTTATTTTTTTGTATATTTACGCCCGGATCCCGGATACCTGACAGCTATGGACGCTATCCTGTGTATCCGGAATAATAGTATAATAATAATGTTTGATTTTAAAAATAATTAAGTATACTCTTATGTGTACCAAAAAACCGGGAACTGGTTTTGAAGAGGAAATTCATTACCTCTGAAAAAATGCCTCTTTGCTGTTGTGCATGGGATTATATAACCCTGGATCTTTTAGCTGGTGGCGAATAGTCACGGAATTGCCTGCGCTTAATCAAATATCTCATTAGAAATTGCCTCCTCGTTGTTTTGTATGGGTTGAGGGGAGCTCAGTTCTTTATTGGAATACTGGATAGTCACAGTTTTTTTAAGTAACAGTTAACTTTTATATTAACAATTTCAAAATGTTAATCTATTATATTTGTTGAAGGTATAAACATAGAATAAAGAAATCAGGAACCGCCCGATCCTATCCCGCCAAAAGCCGTATTGTAAAGCTGGTCTCAGGATCTTCCGGGTTCCGTGGTAACATACCGGAGTGATAGTATGAGAATAATTCAGGTAATCGGGAAATCCGGTTCGGGAAAAACGACATTTATCCTTAAACTTACGGCACTCCTCAAAAAATGCGGAGTTGTTGCATCTGTCAAGCACCTCGGTCACCATACCTATGCCCTTGAGGAGGGAAAAGACACAACACTTCATTATTCGGCCGGAACTGCGGCGACAGCAGGGATCGATGGTGAAAAGTCAGTTCTCACGCTCCGGACAACATCCCTTGAACAGATAATTGAGATAATCTGTGACACTGGTGCAGACTTCCTCATTATAGAGGGGTACAAATCAACTCCTTTCCCTGCGATTGTCATCGGGGACCTTGCTGCAGAGAATTGTGTGATGAGAAACCCGGCCCCGGAGGAGGTATTCTCTTCGCTCCATCTTTTTGCAGAATTTAAAACGACGAAACGGCTGGTTGCAGAACTCATGACCGGGCTCTCTCTACAGGATGACCACTCGTTTATTACCTGTGCAATCCCGATCGGCAACTCATATCTGCCTTGTCCTTCCGGCACGACCATCAGAACCCCTGATGTTCCGGCAGTCACCTCAAACATTGCAAAAATACCAGGTGTCGCAGTGTTGTCAGTTGCCTGCAACGATGGTATCCCGGGTTTCTGGAATCCTTCGTTTCTCATTGCCCTTGTTCTTGATAATTCCCTGCAGGCAGCCGGGGTTGTATCTGTTATAGCAGGGGAACTAAAGGGGTTCCGACCGGATATCAGTATATCCTGCGGGACGCGGTAGCGGGGCATATAAAGCGGAGGGATTCCTCCTGGCCGGAAAAACATCATTTTGTTCCTTTTTCCGTTCTGACCGTTCAGGTGTAAAAATTAAAACAATTTAATATCATTAACAAATGATTATTATTAAACAAAAAGGTTTATCGTATGTTGTGGTGTATAGAACTGTGCATCAAAGCAACTCTTTGGTGCAAATGCTATTTGGTCAACCGGAATACCCCTGTGCCCCCGTCGCAAAAGGGTACAGGTAATTCCACCCATGATTCTAAAAACCTCTCCCGTGGGATAATCCGGATGCCTGAAAAATGCAAAATGAAATCCAGAACAGGGATGACGGCTGTCTTGTAATGTGTCCATGTGTTACAATGCCGCCAGTGTGAGGAGATCTTTCAAGGGAGAGGTCATCGCACCACAAAAATAGTAAGTTTCCTGCGTTGAACGGTCATTTCGCGAGAATCAATTTTACTTTCCTGCTTATCTGCCCGGAGAGCTGATGCGCCCTGTTTTCCTGCCGGTGAATATCTGTCACCTGATTAATGGCATAATGCATCGATATACCCGGTTATTACTGTCCTGAAGCGGATGCAGACAATAACCGGCTGACGACACATCATCGCCGGAACAGAGGCAGAAAACATGTATACTATACTTTGCAGTGCCGGCAGTCAATGCAAATACGTATACTTGTCGTACATCTGTTTCTTTATACTGAATTCCGGGTCCTCGTTGTAATAATCTG
>JBFYKV010000056.1:0-6260 GCA_041305745.1 Methanoregulaceae archaeon
TTGTGGTATCTATATGGATCCAGTGGTAACCAAGTTTAATCTTGAGAAAAACATGGCTCATTATCTCCTGAAAAAGTTTTTCGGGGCCATATTCCTTGATTGCATCGAGTGTCCGGCCGAGGACATCGTCATTGAAATCTTCAGCGGTTATGTCTTTTCCGAAGAGGCGCTGTATTGGTTTGTTTTCAAAAAAAGCTGGAAATAGGTAGAGTCTTCGTTCGGTGAATCCAAGGCCGTTGAGGATGATGGCCAGTACTACATCGCCGTGGGTCAGCTTGTGATGCCTTAGTTTCGGTAACCGCTCGTTGATGAATTCTACTATGCCCATACCTTCAACTATAGCGGCGATTATGCCGAGGTGTTCCAGACTCTTGGAGAATGATTTTAGTATGACCCGTTCTGATACCATCCCTTAATAATATGTTCAGAGGTAAGCTAAAAATCTTTAGCTAAAGGTTTATGTATTTAAATCACTAGCTTGAGGTTAGCTCATTTTAGTTGATTATTTCTGGATTTAATCCTGTTAGTGCGGAAAGCCGGCTATTGGGTATTTCCTTGAAGAATTAAGCTCCCATAAACCCATGCGACGATTCGGTGACTAATCAATACTCTTTCGAAGAACCAGGTCCCCGTCAGCGCATACAAAACAGCGAAGAGGCAAAAAAAGGATTCAGATAAGTTCAATAATTTCCGGACCTGCATGTTCCTCGAGATACCGGTTGATGAGGTACTGGACCCCAACTCCGGCAAAGGCACAGATAAGCCCGCCTATTGTCCCGAACAGGATATACTGCAATGCAGTCGCCGTGGTAAACGGAAAGTCCGGAATATTGCTCATGGATATTGCATAAATGCTCGCGCCATATGCTATGAGGCCGACTGCTCCGATGAAGAACGGGAAGACAATCACTTTTGCCAGGCCTTCCCGGTCATGGAAGAAATTATCAATGATGATCCCGACGGAAGAGACAATTCCCGCGAGAGCGATCCACAATACTGCCCCGTAGACGAATATCAGGAAGTAAAGCAGGAGCCCTATCTCTGAATAGTACAGGAGGACATTCATCAGTCCAAGTGCTATTCCGATAATGACCAGCAGGATTCCGGCAATATACGTGATGAACGAGTACTTGCCTCTCGTAAGTGATGTCCGGAGTGCGCTGATAAAGCCGGTGAGAATATCATCAAGTCCGAACCCGCGATAAAGGAGGTAAATTCCAATTGCACCGACCACAATGATCAGCGCAATCTGGGGGTACCCCACCAGGTAGGTGATTGCCCAGAGCAACATCGCGAGTCCGAGCGGGACCATGACGAGACGGGATATCTTCGGATCATTCAGCAGTTTTTTAATTATGTAATATGTACCCTCGAGATTGGGCATCTGGCTGACAATGACCCTCCTGATGCTGGAAACAGGAATTTTTGACTGGACAATCGGAATGACAAATTCGTCTTCCGCCCCGTCTGCAACGATGATGCAGCTTGTGGAACCAGTCTGTCCGACAACGTATTCAAGGGAAGACGCAATCTTCCGGTCCCCTTCGATCATATGCATATGATTGCCCGAGATGACCGCTACCTCAACATCCTCGCCGTTTGCCGAAAGTTCATCATAAATTTTCACCGCCATGAATATGGCATTCACGTCAGAGTCTTCAGGATCGGCGAGTCCAAGAATGTTTGCCGCCTTGAGGCATGCGGCGCGTCCGATAACCGGACTCTCAATTTTGCCTTTGAAGCCAATGTCGTCGTCACGATCGACACTCAGGACAAGGGTACGCCCCTTCTGCATTATAATAGAAATCGCGATAATTCTATTAAATCATTGCCTTGGTTTTTTAAAAAAAAGGGTTATACAAGTTTGGAACGCTGGAGGAGTAAAAGATCGTCTGTGGTCAGCTTCTCGCCGGCACGGAACATTTTAAAGAGGTGTTCTGCCTCTTTACGAACAGCTTTTTGTTCCTTTGTAACTTTTGTCTTCTTGGTCTTCTTCCGGAGCCCGCTGATAACCTTGTCGTAATCACGCAGCTCTTTCTGGCATGCGATGAAATATTTGTGTTCTGCATCCGCGGATTCCTGGGCCTCGACAAAGCTCTTGTGGGAAGCGTCAGCCTCTTCCCGTGATTTGTCGGCCTTGCGGTAGAAGTCAACCATCATGTCATGGTGTTTCTGGGCAAGCTCGGCCATTTCGGTCACTTTTGCATGAAGGTCGGATGCTTCCTTGCGGAAGTCACGGGCACTGGTGATTTTTGCCTTGATCTCTTTGTTCTGTTCGAGTTCGGCTTCCTGCTCCCTCATCGACTCTTTCATCTGCTTGATCTTTTCGATGAGTTCGCGTTCTTTATCAGTGCTTATGACTTCGGTCTGCTGCCGGAATTCAAGGTGCTCGATCTGTTTCTGGAGCTCTTTTATTCCACGGTTCTTCAACCCGCCGTGATCTTTTTTAAACGACTCGATCTCATCAAAGAGGACGTTGGCCTGCTCGTTTATCTCGTTCCGCTGGTCCTTTAATGACTGGACTTCATTATTGTAGTGGTCACGAAGTTCCTTGTTTTTCTGGGCCTCTTCAACGTACTCACGCGTCTGGTTGTTTAAGGTATTCCTCTCGCGGGCATATTTGCTGGCAAGGGCGTTGAGTTCGTTCCTTCTGTTTTTGTGCTGTTCAGACTCGGCAAGAATCTTTTTTCTTTTTTCAATCAATTCGTTCAACATGCATTACCCGTCCTTGACCCTCTGGTCAGGTCTGATATCCCTCCAGGATGCGGAATGGCTGAACAGGATGGAAGAAGTGTCTGGATGAATGTCCGGCAGGACCGTACAGGTGCCCGGATACGGCAGGCCATTTGCGTCTTCCGGCAGGAAATGTGACTGATTTAAAATCGGTATCTTTGCCCGGCGATAAGAGCCTTTGTTCAACAGTCTGTCCATCGTATTCAACTCCCGATACAAGAAGGTCGCAGAAAATCTCCCTGATGCGACCCGTCACACAGTGATCCTTTGTGAGGGATAATCAAAGATTTTCTAGTATTTAAACGTCATCAATCCTATTAAGGATTTCGTAATTCAAAAAAAAAACAGGATTGTTTGGTGGCGAAATCCTGTTACTGAATTTAAATTAGCGGAACATATCTGATTGTTCAGATTTACCGCGGCAGTTGTTAATCAAAGGTGCTGCTGTTTAATTTACCCTACCCATTCCAGTAAGCTTCCTCCGCTGGTGAAGTCCCGGGCTTTCCGGTTTTTCGGCATTGAAGGGGCTATCGGATTTGCCCGCTTTGCATCGATCTCTTCCACGACGCTCTTGTAGGACTGCCGGTTCCCGAGGATCTGGCCGTTCTTGACACCTGTCATGATTGCCAGTACGCGAACCTTTCCTTCCATGTCATTTCTGACGCGTGCGCCCCAGATTACATCTGCATGGGGGTCAAGTTCGTATGTGAGGGACGTTGCGATCTCTTCGGCGTCCTGCAGGGTCAGGTCGCTGCCGCCGGTGATGTGGATAAGGCTGCCGGTTGCTCCCCGGTAGTCGATATCGAGCATCGGGTTGCTGAGACATTCCCGGACCACGCTCTCTGCCTTGTTCTGTTGTTTGCTCTCACCGACAAGCATGACGGCGACTCCTCCCTTGCTCATGATTGCGCGGACATCCGCGTAATCGATATTTATCAGTGAAGGTTCGGTGATCGTCTCGCTGATACCTTTTACGGTCTCACCGATTAACTGGTCCATCACTGAGAACGCCTGACCGAGCGGGAGGTTTGGCACAAAACTTTTGAGCCTGTTGTTATCGAGGACAATGACGGAGTCAGCCGCAGCCGCGAGTGATTCCATTCCTTCCTCGGCCCTGATCAGTCGTGCTTTTTCGACCTGGAACGGGTAACTGACCATACCGACGACTATTGCGCCCTGTTCCTTTGCAATCTGTGCAACGACCGGAGCCGAACCGGTTCCGGTACCGCCGCCCATACCTGCAGTGATGAAACAGAGGTCGGCTGATTCAAGGAGTGCCTCCAGTGTCGGGCGTGCCATCTCGGCAGCTCTCTTTCCTACATCGGGGTACCCTCCGGCACCAAGGCCTTTTGTCAGGGATTTTCCGATGAGCACACGCTTGTCAGCCTGGATCATGTCCAGGTGCTGTTTGTCAGTGTTGATGGCGATGGTCTCTGCACCGTTGACACCCATGTGGTGCATACGGTTGATAGTGTTGTTTCCTGCGCCCCCACAACCGATGATAACAATTCGTGGCTGGCCACAGAAGTCGTCATCGATTGAATTAGCACTGCTTTTCATTTCTTTTTCGATTTCTGCGTTTTTAAGCGCTTCATTGATAATTGTCTGCATTGTTCAACCCTCTAAACCTTGAATGAAACCTGGTCACTCTCTCTCAAGACACGTGCTGCTCTTTTTTCGATGAGCTGGCGGACTGCATCCCTTACTGCCTCAGATACTGTTGGAAACTCCCCTGCTTCCACCATTGATTCGAGCATTTCGATCTGCTGGTCTGGCAGCCTGAGTGTAATCCGTTTCATCGTGTCTCTCCTGATATATGACTTCCGTCTGACGTCAGTCAGACAATTGTCAGTCACAAAGGTGGCTAATGTCTGACTTTAGCAGATGATTCCTACTAATACACAATGGTATATATAGTTTTCTATATAATTCCGGGACTCTGGTAAGTAATTTATTGTCCGGGCATCAAAACCTTCTGCAACAAAAGAGGTCAGGAATTGAGGAAAATTATTCAGGATAAAGTTATTCACGGCGGACTTGTAAAAAAATACCATGAAGAGACCGGGCAGGAGCTGCTTGAATTCAGTGCGAATATTAACCCTTTTCCTCCCGCGCTTCATCCGGAGTTCCTGGCAGACTGCCTCGGGTATTATCCTGACGACAGTTATTCTCTGCTTAAAGAAGAGATATCGCGTGTTTTTCATCGTCCCCCGGAAGAGATAACCGTCGGAAACGGGTCTGTTGAATTGATACGGGTATTTTGCAGTTCGGTGCTTGAACCCGGGGACCGGGTCAGGATTGACAGCCCGACATTTGGCGAATACGAGTTCTCTTCCCGGCTTGCAGGTGCAATACCGGCCAGTGGCAGAGAAGGGTACCGGGCCCGTTTTCTCTGCAATCCCAATAACCCGACCGGACATCTCGTTATGCATACGGAACTTAACCGGGACCTTGAAGAGTGCAGGGAAGCTGGCGCAATGCTCTTTCTTGACGAGGCATTCATAGAACTTGCCGATCCGGAGCAGAGCATGGTCTCGTGCCGTGACCCTGACCTCTTTGTCCTTCGTTCGCTCACCAAGAGTTTTGCGGTCCCGGGCATACGCTTCGGGTACGGGTTCGGTGACCCGGACCTGATCAGCACGCTTGAGATGGTTCGGCCTCCATGGAGTGTTAATTCCTTTGCAGAAAGGTTCGCACTGGAATCTTTTAAAAATTACGGGCTCCTGGAGGATTCACGCAGGAAAATCAGGGCAGAACGTGAATGGATGCTTCATAAGCTTGCGGAGCTTCCCCTCAAAACCGGCTCCCCGTCGGCAAATTTTATTCTTCTTGACACGGGACGCGATGTGAAGGATCTCTGCCTGGCACTGCAAAGGAGAGGTATACTTGTACGTGACTGTCACTCGTTTGGCCTTCCGGATGCTATCAGGGTTGCAGTCCGCACCCGTGACGAAAACATACGTCTCTTAGAGGAACTTGCCGCATGCTTGCGCTGATTCTTGCCGGAGGGTCCGGCAACCGCCTCTCGCTCGGTGAAAAGCCACTGGTCACCATCCTTGGAAAACCGATGATAGAATACGTGACCGATGCCTTTTTTTCTGCGGGATGTGAAGTTGTCGTGGTTCTCTCGCGAAAAACACCGTATACTCACAACTGGTGCAGGGTCATGGGAATCGACCATGTAACCGCGTCAGGCAACGGGTACGTGGACGATATTGTCGGGGCAGTCACCACGCTCGACGAGATGTGCCCCCTGTTCACCTGTGTATCCGACCTCCCGTGCCTGAACGGGACTATCATCAGTCATATCAGGGACCTGTATGTCCAGTCAGGCAAAGATGCAGAATCGACATGGGTCCCGGCGTCCATAGTACGGGAAGCAGGCTGCACAGTTCATTTTTCCGAAAAGATAGACGGGACAGATGCCTGTCCTGCGGGAATCAATATTTTGAACGGCGAAAAAATTACCGACGAACAGGATGAAATCCGTATTCTGCTCCCCTTAGGAAGGCTTGCGTTCAATGTCA
>JBFYKV010000057.1:0-3978 GCA_041305745.1 Methanoregulaceae archaeon
ACTTCAAATGGTACCTCATGCATTTTTTCGTTGACATGAATGATGCACCGTTCGAGATCAACTGCTTTTTTTTCGAGAACCAGGAACCTCATCTCAAAATCTATCTTGTGCAGGCCCTGCATCCCGTAACTGATAAAATTCAGTAAAAAATCACAAAACAGCGAAATATTCTGTTTCAGTTCTTCTCCGACTGCGTTTAATGCCATATCCCGGGCCTGTTCGGGAATGGCCCGTTCTTTTTTTAGTTCCTCGATGAGGGCCTTCTGGGCTTTCATATGGTGGAGCATCGCTCCCATCACCCGGTATCGCTTCCAGAATTCAACCTCGTATACAGAAGAATGCAGTGATATCTCACGTTCCATACCAAACACCTGCTGATGAGATCTTATTCATTTTTCTCACTATTGTGGCTGAATTTCCGCATGAGTTCCTTTTTCTTTTTATGTTCTTTTACCTCGTTGAAGATCAGAATAAAATTAAAACCGACAACTGTTATAATAAGTGTTGAACTGACCCAGAAAAGCGGTGAAATCCCCTGGACAATAAATGTTGCTGCGAGGAGAATGGCAACAAAGCAGATCAGGTAGAAAAATATCCAGGGCCTGATATTCATAATGTCCATAAGATAATCTGTCCGGTATCTCTCTGCAACAATTAAAGACTTCTTATTCTCAATTCAACCGGATGAAAGGAACAGGATAACTCCCCCTGATTAATACCACACCGTTTAAATGGTATACAACATCATAGTGATAAGACAGCATTCAGGTTACGGACAGATACGAACATGAACGCCAGTAAAGAACGGGATTTCAGCAGAGATTTTATTAAATTGTCAGTAATCGGTGCATTTGCACTGAGTTCCCTCCTGCTTACGGTGTATATCTTCGGGTACCGGAATGAGGCGTTATTTGTTAATCTGTACCCTCTTATCCCACACCTCTACCTGATCCCGATTATCCTCCTTGCACTCTGGTACCCGAAAAGGGGCCTCCAGATTACGATATTACTCATAAGCGCGATATTGATCCTGACCTGCTACCTTTACTTTATCGGTGTGGTATCGGATCCCCTGCTCTCGCTCCTGAACGCAGGAATGGATATTGCAATCTTTGTCGCACTTGCCCTTTATGCCAAGGACCGGTCACTGGTGGAGACCTTTCTCAAGGGATTTTTTGAGCATGCCGGGATGGGTGAGACCTTTGATGCAAGTATTCGAAAAGAGTCGGAACGCGCCAAGGTAAAATTTGAAGGTGCGTTCGAAGAAGTCGTCATGGCTCTCCGGACCGGTGACGATGAGGTCCGTGAAGAGGCGGTCAGGGCTCTTGGTGAACTCAATGACCGGCGGGCGGTCGAACCGCTTATATCCATCCTGAACGATGAAAACCGGTATATCAGGAGGGAGGCCGCAAAATCGCTCGGAAGGATCGGTGACGAACGTGCGATTCCCCCACTCATCTCTGCCCTTAAGGATGAGGACCGGTACGGCAGGGAAGGTGCGGCTGAAGGGCTGGGCGAGATGGGAGAAAAAGCAGTCGGACCACTCATTTCAGGACTTCATAACCCTGACTGGCATGTCCGCATGGGTGCAGCGATTGCCCTGCGGATCATTGGCGATAAGAGCACGATAGACCCGTTAATCACCGCACTCGGTGACGAAAACAGGTTTGTCAGGCGTGAAGTGACAAAATCACTTGGACGGATTGGAGATGTACGGGTCGTCGACCCCCTTATCAGGGCACTTGATGATTCGGACCGGAGTGTCCGCATGAGGGCGGTGAGTGCCCTTGCAAAGTGTGGTGACAGCCGGGTCATCGACCCGCTTATCCGGGCGCTTGGTGACGAGGACAGCGGAGTGCGGCTGAGAGTCATCAGGGCACTGGAAGAGATGGACGACCCGAGAGCGATACAGGCACTGAATAATTCTGTCGGTGACGGCACTCGTGAGGATGAAAATCCTGATGATGAGTGAAAGGGAATGAACTCTTTTTGATCCGGGAATCTTTTTGCGGGTTTTAGATCCCAATGGAATTTCGGTAAAAGAATCTGGTGGACCGTTTTTTTTTGGGGTATGTATGATCTTCTTTTCCTTTGTATGTCGCACCTCGCTCAAAGGTTTTTGAGTATACCTCATTGATATTCTCGCTGTCCGGGAAATCGGTTAAATCTTATCTCATCCCTGGTGATTCAAATCACCAATCCCTGGCACGCTCAATATGGAAAGCAGCAGAATATTTCACCTGCAGTCAGTTTACGGAAAAATAAGCGTTGTTGAAATAATCATTTTGATAAAACCTGTTCAATCCATTTTTCTGACAGGAGGGGTTACACCCCTCCCTGCCCGACCCCCATGCGATATCCTGTGGGCAGGGTTGATTGGGATTTTGTAATTTTTTAAAAGAACTTAGCATGATGTCTATCGCATTATGGGGAAGCACATATACAGCGGGGCATAAGCCCCTGAAGTATCCCGATGATGAGTTCGGTGAAAGAGGTGTAATGATCGTGAGAATGATTTCCTCTAAAAATTGAATTTTATCCCGTCTTTCTTTCATCAGCTGGCTATTCTGAACACTATCCTTTTCTATGATACCACCTGGAACCGCCGCCGGGGCGCCCTCCGGGGGCGGCGACGTTCATCTTGCCAGGGGTGTGTGGGCAATAACCTTCACATATCTTACGTAAAAGGAATACAGTAGCCCACACTTATACTGAAGAGCCAGAACAATAGTGGTGACCGGAGGGCCGTTCCGGGTCGGGGGCGGCGACGTTCATCTTGCCGGGTTATCTGGCATCAGTTCTCATCAGTTGACCCTGTCAGGCCTGGTGGTTCTGACAAGATTGATAAAGAACCGATACCATATTTCTATATAGAAAAATACAATAACCCAATAGAGTCATAATAGTACGAGAACACCTGAAATCACAAAATGCTAAAAATAACCGGTTTTACCCCTTCTTTGAACAATATATTTATAAATAAATAAAACAATCTCACATCTACAGGCTGACCGGAGGGATCCGTTAGCTCTGTGAGGTGTAGATTATGAAGAAGTTCAAAAGAAATGAAGACGCGTTCACCGGTCTTGAAGCCGCGATTGTGCTTATTGCATTCGTCGTGGTCGCCGCGGTGTTCTCGTATGTAGTGCTCGGCGCTGGTTTCTTTACCACGCAGAAGAGCCAGGAAGTTGTCCACTCAGGTGTAACTCAGGCAGCTTCGAATATTGTTGTGAAGGGTGAAGTATATGGCGTTGCAAATTCTGGCAACAGTGCAGTGGATTACATTCGGTTTGATCTTGGCCTAGCTGCCGGAGGAATGCCTGTTGATGTAAATAAGACTGTTATTGTTTTTAGTAAGTCAGATGGGACAGTAAAAACCTATACAAAAGATAATACTGACTATGCAACCGTGTTGACAGCAGCGGGAAATACATCGGTTCCTGCAGCAGAACACTGGAATATTGTTGAGATAAGACCCCTTACCCATGCACAGAATGACTTATTATACACCGATACATCAATGACCATTAAGGTTAATACAACTGACCTTAGCCCAAGAGATACGTTCAATTTGGAAATTAAACCTGAAATCGGAGCTTCTCTTGGAATTCAGAGGACAATTCCCCCATCAATTACGGCGGTAACTTTACTCTATTAAAATAAACTTTATCCTCATTTTTTTTAGGACTTTTGCGGTTGAAATTCAATAAATGAAGTAAGTATTTACAACAAAGACTGCGTAACTTGGTTGATTCAGAAATCAGGATTGGTAATAAGTAGACAGGGAAGTATCCGATCGGTGAATCGCCTTTTTTGACTCGTACCAGCTGGTACCTGTATTCAACCGATGAGATTTACGGCGAATAAAGCAAGTAATGAAATTGAAATATTACCTCGCTTAACATCTTCTTTGCGGCTCTGGTATTTTTCAATGCCGAAATATTGCTTAATTCCTCGGTTGTACTCCTCGATGTCCCC
>JBFYKV010000058.1:0-53930 GCA_041305745.1 Methanoregulaceae archaeon
AAAGGCACAGAGGAGGAACGGGGCTGTTATTCAGCTTTTTCGGAAAGGTCTGCCGGGCAGTTCTGAGGATTCATAACACCCACCCGATTTACAGGACCCTGGTAAAACATTCAACGATAAAAATAATTGTTTTCATTCGGCCTTTATCATCTGTTCCCGGTTTTTTACCCGGGCAGTATCAGGATCAAGCCAGATAATGTCAAGCGGTGCCTCGTCCAGGACTTTTCCGGACTCTTCGTCTAACAGTGTCACGGTGACAGTCACGGGGGGCTTTTCCCTGCCGACATCGGACGGGTTATAGGTCCAGTACAATGTCCTGCTGTCGGTTACCACCTCATTTCCCATCGGGATCACGATGTATTCCGGGGGGTTCCAGTCAAGAAAATAACCGTAATTGGTTTTCCAGTGGTAACGAAGAGAGAAATTGTCCCCGGAATAATCCGGCTGGAGCCGTATACCAGGCACCGACGAGAGACGGGGTGAGTAGTCGATATCATCTCCCGTGAGGGTCAGCTTTCCGGGGGTTTCACCACCGGTCAGATCTGGTGACCAGACGAAGAATAAAATTAGTACCGCTACCACACAAATGATTACGACTGCCAGCCCAGCCCCGATATATCGGTTATCCCCGCTATCCGGCATATGGATACACCATTGTCCTGACCAGGTGATATGTCAGTACGTAAAAATAAAACATGGGGATATGAAGAGCGCAGGGGTTAATTACGACCCTGCAGATCCGTTCACTCCTGACTGAATCCTGAATCCTGTAAGATTGTCCATGCGGTTGATGATATCAGTAAGGGTATCGGGGACCCCGGTGGTTTCAGTATTGACCGTGTGGCCGCGATAGGTAATCTGGTAATAGAAATAATCAGCTCCGGCGACTGGTGCCGGATACGTTGCGTTCAACTCGGTAAAACGTGCATTTTTAAATGCCTGTTCAAGATCATTTATTTTTTCTGCATCGAGACTGAAACCGCCCGTATGATCTTTTGTGGAATAGATTACTTCCCCATTCTCAAAGACCACAATATGATCGATAAAACCGGCTATACCACCCGTTCTCGAATAATCTACCATAATTGCAGGGGGATTTGCAGGTTTTTGCGGTACCGATGGTTCCGATGTGCATCCTGCACATAGAAGTGCAATGACAAGCAGGACCAGGAGTCCGCTTATTGAGATTACTCTCGTTTTTTCCTGTTTTGTACGTTCTGAAACCATATTATCCGGATATTCTGATGTTTTCATGCTTCCGGCCCGGCAGTTCTGCACGCCCGGGTTTCGGCATTCTTATATCGATTCGTGTGATGCCCCTCTGAAATTGCTTCTTTAAAGTTTATCTTCATTTTAATTGGATATATGAGTATCTATCCCCGGGGTTCTGAAAATGAAAAAAGAAGTGAGAATAAAAGTGGCATGATATTTCACTGAATTTCCAGTACGTCGCCTTTTTCAGGTTTTGAACTCTTTTTTATGGGAATTACCTCTTCGATGGCTGATAAAAGGACGGCAAGCTTCTCGTTTGAAAAAACTTCCTGGAATGCTTTTAATTCAGCCAGCCCCATGATCATAATACCTTTCTTTTTTATTCCTGCTCCTTTCTCATTGACAGGGTTGATCTCGACTGCCAGCGATGCGGGCCTTGTCCTGGTCTTTGGAAGCTTGATCAAGGAAACGCCGGAAAGAGAGGTCTCTTTCCGTTCCCAGTCATCGCCTGTCTCAAGGAATGATTTGAGGTTGTCTTTCATGTCCATGCAAAGTGATATGATCCCCGGTTTAAAACCCTATGGTGTGCGGGACGAAAGAGAAAAGATATGCGAAGTGACGGGGACACTTGGGGTGTACAGCCATTGAGATACCCGAAACAGGGAAAAAGAGCCAATATCGGATGAACCAGGCAGGTCCTGATACCCCGGCATCTTTGAATTCTACGGTGGCAGATTTTCTGCTAATTCCTGCTATGCACGCGGGGATGGTGAAAAGATCCTTTTCGAAGAGACCGGAGGCGGGAATTGTTCCACCTGAACCCGGGAGATCACTCCTTCAGAAGATAAGTGGAGGGTCTTTTTCGAAACCATTTCAGGTATCGGCTGTAATGGCTGGCAGCAGGAGTATCTGTCGCCACACGGGTGCTGCGGGGTCACCTACTGGCATATCCGTATAAAATATCGTGGTGTACGGGTCAGTTCATGGGGAGAGGACGCATTTCCCGACACGCCAGGGAAGTCCCCTTCACCGGGATTCAGGACGTTTCCTGCCGCATTCCGCCTGCTAATTGCCACGGGTCGCGGTGCCGGAACGTAAAGGTGCCGCATCAAAGATTTCTTTATACCTGTCTTACAGACACACTACCCGCATATATCATGCCTGATCTTTTACTCCCACACGGCCAGCCTTTTGACCTTGACCGAACCCTTGGGTGCGGACAGGTGTTCCGCTGGGAAAAAACAGGCCACTGGTGGTCAGGGATAGTCGAAAAAAATGTGATACGCATCCGCCAGGACGGAAGGGCCCTGACCTGGCAGGGTGCAGATGAGGACTTCATCCGTGATTATTTTCAGGTGGACCTCGATCTTGTCCCGATCATCGAATCTTTCGACCGAGACCCGCTGATCCATGCTGCACTGAAGCGGTGCGAAGGGCTCCGGGTTATCAGGCAGCCCGCCTGGGAGTGCCTTGCATCGTATATCTGTGCGACATTTGCCAACATACCGGGCATCAAAAAGAAGATATCACTCCTTTCGGAGTCGTTCGGGGAACGTATCTGTCATGAGGGTGAATGGCACTCTGCCTTCCCTTCTGCAGGAAAACTGGCAGAAGCGGCGCTGTGCGATGTGAAAGACTGCCGGCTGGGATACAGGGCGCCGTATATCTGCGAGACCGCCCGGACCATTGCCGCAGATCCTGGCTGGGAGTCAGGAATTGCACGCCTGCCCTATACAGATGCCAGAAAAGAACTGCTCAAACTGAAGGGAGTCGGGAAAAAGGTTGCCGATTGTGTCCTGCTCTTTGCCTTCGGAAAATTCGAGGCGTTTCCGGTGGACGTATGGATCATGAGGATCATGCGCCAGGCGTACCCGGAACGCAACCTGCCCGGAAATTATGATATAATTGCCCGCAACGGCCGGGAACTGTTCGGGCCGTATGCCGGCTATGCACAGGAATACCTGTTCTGTGACCGAGCCGCAATTACAGAAAAACAAAAGCGCCCGGTCTGAACAGTCCTGGGGAGACCCGGCGGTTCAGGTCCCGATATCCCAGCTTTCCATGTAGGTCTTCTGGTACCCGGTCAGCTCATCGATGGTAAGACCGAGGGATGCCAGTTTTGTCTTTGCGACTTCAAGATCAATTGCCCCGGGAACATCAAAGACACCTCCCTCCAGTTCCCTGCCATGTTGTGCGATATATTCTGCACAGAGCGCCTGCAGGGCAAAGCTTAAGTCCATGACCTCGACCGGGTGTCCCATCCCTTTCGGGATAGCCAGGTTGACCAGCCGGCCCTCGGCCAGCACGTGGATCTCCTTTCCGCCAATGGTGTAGGAGTCTATGCCGTCGCGGCGTATTACGGACGCTGCATGCGTTTCGAGCCATGCAACATCGATTTCTACGTTAAAGTGACCTGCATTCGAGAGGATCGCACCGTTTTTCATCGCAGCAAAATGCTCTTCGCGTATGACCGATGTGTTCCCGGTCGTCGTGATGAAAATATCGCCGATCTTCGCCGCATCGGCCATGCTCATCACCATGTAGCCGTCCATGTGCGCCTCAAGCGCCCTCCGCGGGTCTGTTTCCGTCACAACGACCTTTGCCCCGAGACCATGGACCTTCTTTGCACGCCCGCGGCCGCAGTAGCCGTAGCCGGCTATGAAAAAATATTTACCGGCAATCAGCTCTTTCGTGGTTACCATGATCGCGGTGAGTGCACTTTCCCCTGTTCAGTGGACATTTTCAAAGAACCGTTTCATCGGGGTATCGTTGACAGCGATCACCGGGAAGGTGAGTTTCCCGTCCTTTGCCATTGCCCTGAGGCGGTGAATTCCTGTTGTTGTCTCTTCACAGCCGCCGATAACCCCGGGCAGCAGTTCCCGCCTCTTGGTGTGGAGGTGATGGATCAGGTCCATACCATCGTCAATGGTGATCTCCGGGCGGGCGTCAAGGACCATATCGATGGCCTTGTAATATTCCTCTACAGATGCCCCCCGTTTTGCATAACATGAGACACGGTCCATACGGTTCAGTGCCTCTGCAACGTCGTCCTGCGTGCTGAGCGGGTTGCATCCGGTAATAAAAACCCCGGCTCCGCCGGCCGCAAGCGTAGAGACCAGATTTGCAGTCTTTGCCTCGACATGCAGTGCCATCCCGATGCGCATCCCGGAAAAAGGTTTTTCGCGGATGAACCGTTCCCGTATTGTAGCGAGCACCGGCATGTACTGCCGTGCCCATTCTATCTTTTTCTCTCCTGAATTCATGTGACCGCCTCACTGGCGGGGAGGGCCGTTTCAGCCCGGGCCGACTGCACTCCCCGTGTTCTGGATATACTCATACTATCGCTCCTGAAATTACTTAATAAACTCCATCTTTTCCGTTCCCGGCGGTAATGCCAAACTATGATATCTTCGCTCTCCAATACTGTTTATAATGGTTCTTACACGTCGGATCATCCCCTGTCTCGATCTCAAGGACGGACGGGTTGTGAAAGGGACGCATTTCCTGGAGTTGCGGGACGCAGGTGACCCGGTGGAGCTTGCCGAACGGTACAACATGCAGGGTGCAGACGAGGTGGTGTTCCTCGATATCACTGCATCGAAGGAGCAGCGGGGGGCTATCATCGACGTGATCAAGCGTGCTGCAGACCAGCTCTTTCTCCCCCTGACCGTCGGGGGCGGGATTCGCACCGTTAATGATATCTCACAGATCCTCCGGGCCGGAGCCGACAAGGTAAGCATCAACACGAGTGCGGTACAGGACCCGGGACTTATCAGCCGCGGCGCAGAGCATTTCGGGACGCAGTGCATCGTTGTGGCCATGGATGTCCGGCGGAATTACGAGAGTTCCCCTGATTCAACCCCGGTCCGGCTCCCTGACGGGTCCACCTGCTGGTACGAGGTCGTGATCTACGGCGGCAGCAAACCGACACATATCGACGCAATAAAATGGGCAAAAGAGGCTGAAGACCGGGGAGCAGGCGAGATACTGCTCACAAGCATGGAGACCGACGGAACAAAGAACGGGTTTGATATCCCCATCACCTCTGCCATTTCAGACCACGTGGGAATTCCGGTCATCGCCAGCGGCGGCGTGGGGACATTTTCTCATTTCTATGACGGGTTTGTGCATGGCAGGGCAGATGCCTGCCTTGCCGCAAGTGTGTTCCATTACGGCGAGTGCACCGTACGCGAGGTCAAGGAGTATCTTGCCGGGCGGGGTATCCCGGTACGGCTCTGAGGTCTAATTCAACCGCCGCAACCGGGTGTTCAAGATCGAACGCAACAAGGACAGCAGGGTGAATCTCGCCAAATATCCCGATGACGGCCCCGTTGCAAACAATATCCCCCCTTCTTCCCTCGATATATGCACCATCCCCTGATACCGAAACGGTATACGGGAGAGAGAGTTCACGACAGAGTGCATCGGCGGATGCATACGCTTCTGAAAAGTCAGCACCGGGATGCATGCTGGCACATGCTGTTTTCTGGAAGGTTTCGAGGTCTTCAATAACATCCCCGACCGCAAAAATCCGCTGGGGGAGTTCCCTGTGACGGTTTGTCTGGCAGGTCTCAAGCAGGAGGGGGAGGATCGATGTCCTCACATGGGTATGATCCCCGGTAATCGGGGAGAGGACCTTTAATGCAGACCCGGACGGCGTACGCTGCATGTTCGTGTACTGGACCCGCTCGCTGGTGAGCGTGAAGGGCAGCACCTCGATAAATCCCATTCCTGCCATGATCTCCCGCGTCACACCCCCGATACGCTGTACCGGGTGCGCCCTGCCGATGGCGAAGGTGGGCGATATGCATGCGTCGACATTCTCGTACCCGTAGGCGATCGCCACGTCTTCAAAGATATCCCAGTCATGCAGGATGTCTGCACGGTAACAGGGGACATCCACCCGTACCATCCCGTCCCCTGCCGGTTCGGCCCCGTAACGCATCTTTTTGAGAGCCGCTGCCATTGTAACCGGGGTAAGATCGATACCGAGCAGCCCGGTGCATTCCTTCACGCTGACCAGCCGTTCTGTTGGTTCGAGGGTAGGGGTCCTTTTCCCACCGATATCCACGCACTCTATCGAGGCTCCGGTCTCTGCCATTGCAGTGCAGATGATATTGACCGCAGTCATCACCGCTTTTTCGTCTGTTCCGGTAGTATCAAGCAGGATATTCTTTGTTGAGGTCGTCACCCGGGTGAGCTCCCCGTTGATGATAGGCGGAAATGACAGGACCTGGTCCCGTGCGTCCACAATGAGCGGGAAATACGGGAAATTATCGACAATACTGGCATATGCCTTTCCCTTGGGATGCTCTTTTAAGATCTCCTCCATGGTCATTTCACGGTCATAGTCAAGAGGGACAAATGACCCGTCACGGGGCGCTGCGATATAGCGGAACGGCCCTGTGACCGCATCCATATCATGGACACCGATGGCCACCTTGCTCCTGCCCCTGCCGACTGCCCAGTGAAGCGCCTCCTGGAGGCTCATCAGGCTCTGGATCGACTCTTCATCAAACGTTACGTTCCTGATAACTGCAGATCCCAGGTACGGCCGGATCGATGCGAGGGCGGGATCGACTGAGAACGAGGTCCCCGACGGGGTAACACGGTAGCGGGGAAGACCGGTTTCAATGCCGAGAAAGCCCCGCATGGCCCTTGCAACACCTTCAACTGAGAAAAGGTCAGGCCTCGACGGGAAGAATTCCACGTCAACGTGGTCCTCTTCAGTCCTCTCGATGTCAGAGCCGATCATGGGAAGCCGGGAAATAATCGTCTGGCGGTCTGTGCCGGTCAGCTTTTCAAGGTACCTGTATGACAGTGAGATAACCGCCATCAGCGTCCACCCCCGCACGAGAGAGAGCCCGGTCGCCATGCCGGCGTCTCCCGGATCCACTCGATATCGCTGCGGTAAAGCATCCGGAGGTCTTTTAAGCCCATCTGCAGCATCGCAATCCTGCTGACCCCGAGACCCCATGCTAATACCGGGTATTCAATTCCCCACGGGGCGGTGACTTCCTGCCGGAAAATGCCTGCCCCTCCCATTTCAACCCAGCCCAGGCCTTCAACATACACTTCGGGCTCGACACTCGGCTCGGTATAGGGGAAGTACCCGGGCCGGAAACGGACCTCTTCAAATCCCATCCGTTTATAAAATTCCTTCAGGAACCCGAGGAGGTGGCGGAATGTGACCCCTTCATCCATCACGATCCCTTCGAGCTGCTCAAATTCGGGCAGGTGGGTAGGATCGATCGCTTCCCTGCGGTACACCCTGTTGATGCAGAATGCTTTTACGGGCGGGGTTTTGTGTGTGGCGAGGTGCTGTATCGAAAGGCAGGTCGTATGGGTCCGGAGCACGCACTGCTCCGCCTTATCCCTGCTCCAGCGCCCGCCCCAGCCGGTCGAGGTCGTTGTCCCGCCGTGCTCGTGCATGTCCCGGACCTTCTCGTATCCCGGGGGAACTGCAATCCTTTCACCAAGGTAAAAAGTGTCCTGCATCTCGCGGGCAGGGTGGTCCTGCGGCTGGAAAAGTGCGTCGAAATTCCAGAATGCGCTCTGGACCAGGCCGCCGTATATCTCTGTGAATCCCATTTCAAGGAGGATCTGGCGCATCTCATCGATAAGGCGCTGGTAGGGGTGCACTTTTCCGGGTACGATCTTCTTCGGAAGTTTTGTTACATCGTATCTCCGGAGGGGAAGGGTCTTCCATTCGCCGCTCAGGATCTGGTCACGGGTCAGTGTGCCCGCCTCTTCCCTGAGATCAAGACCCCGTGCAGCCATCTCTTCACCGGCACTGGTTATGATGAGCGAGTAGGTGACCGACTCCCCGGTGGTGACAAGCCCCCTCTTTCGCAGTTCCTCCACCCCTTCCCCGCCGGCCGGCAGGTCCTGCAGGGCACGCTCGTCAGGCCCGGGCGTATCATTCCCGGTTTTTGTCACAATGCCGTCCCTGATTGAGACCCAGCCTTTTTTCCGCATCTGGCCGATGGCGATCTTTGCAAGCGGGTGCCGGTTAAGTTCTGCCATGGGGACTGATTCCTGAAATGAGTTCAGGAGCTGTCTCTCAGGCAGGCCTTTCCCTGCATACCCGGACCCTTCGGGAGTCAGGTGGTACCGGGTGGTCACGACTCTCTCTACTGTCGCAAGTCCGCGATCTTCCAGCAGGTGTCCCCACTGGATCACTGATTCTTCCTTTGTTCCGAGTTTTTCGGAAAGTTTTGCCGGTACTGCCGATTTCAGCGGGGCAAGGACGGCCAGCAGCTTCTTTTCGTTCAATGTCAGTTCCATTCCCTACACCTCCACCATGTGCGCCGTCTCATCCATCTTCTCACGGAATTCCTTTAAATAGGTAAGGACCCGCTCTGCGGTCTCTTTCTTGCACTGCCCGCACATCATCTCACCCTGCAGGCATTTCCTCCTGATCTCCTCGAGCATGGCATCATCTTCCACCATGTGAAAGAGGTTGAGCATGAAAAGTGAACACTGCATCGGCTCGCCTCCCATCGCCTTCTGCTCTGCAAGGGTCGTCCTCCCGCCGGTGAGGGCTGACATGACCTTCTTTTTCACAACATCGTCAGGTTCGGAGAAGCCAATGGTGCTTTCAGGGATGCTGCTCGACATCTTGCCTCCAAGAAGGCCCGGGATGAACCGGTGATAGGTGGACGACGGGGTAAAAAATGCGTACCCGCCGTAGGCACGCTCGATGTTCCGTACCTCTGCACTCACATCCCTGCAGGTGTTCCCGGTGATATCGACATGTCCTTCATACCTGCGTGACCCGGGGAACCGTCGGTGGATTGCATCGAGTGCCGATGCCGGGGCATTCTTTGAACGGACACTGATATGGTCACCCCGGTCTTCCACGGTGAACATCCGGAGCTTATGGGCAATACCGCGGGTGAGCCTTATATGGGGGTCCTGGTCAATCCCGACCGGAACGATGGTGGGGGCAGGATCGCGGTCCACCTGCGGGTAGAGGATATCGGCAACCTGTGTAATGACACTCATCGCGTGTGCGAGGTCAGTATCCTGTGAAAAACCGTATATTGCCTGCAGTTCTGAGAAATTGACCTTTGTCGACGATTCGAATGCAAGGTTTTTGAGTGTCTCGTTCCTGCTCTGGAAATAGGTCTTTCCAAAAAAACCCAGTGCGTAGAGACAGTTGAGATACTCCTTTCCGAATTCGTCGCATTTTTGCCACGGAGTATCCCGCACCGCGTGTGCCTCCCGGTCGGCAATGGTGATATACCCGGACCCCCCCTGCTGCACATGCCAGACCACCTCCTTCATGACCATCAGGTGACCAAGGTGGGGGTGACCGCTTGGCATGAACCCGGTGAGGACATGAAAAGGCTGGGAATTCCGGATTGCCATGGCAATCTGGGGGTAGTCCCGGTGGCCGAGCACTATTCCTCTCCTCATAAAATACGGCACTTCAGGGAGCAGCGGGATGACGGAACTGATGGGCTCGATGCCAAATTCCTGAAAAATCTTTTCGATGTCGATAGTCTCCTGGCTTGACCAGGGGTTTATTTCCTGATTCATGATGGTACCACTTATAGTTTTATCCGTGCAAATTCAACGTACGAAATTCCTTTGTTATGTTCACAGCCAAACAACATCTTCTTTTTCACACTGTGTGCCAGCCGGACCGATCGCGATATGGTGCTCATGGGGAGTGATACCCCGCAGGAAAGGGCGTGAACAAGCATCTCTGAATGCACTTTCTGCCCGGAATATACCCTGAAGTGGTGGCCAAACTTGTACCCGGTTCTTGGAATGTAGCCTTTTTGCCTGAGATCCTCGTAGACCATGACCTTTTCTGCCAGTTCGAGATCGGTACCGGTGACCAGTTTCCGGTACTCGCCGGCACTGATCTTTTTACCGTCATGGAGGAGTGTAAGGCTCCCGTTGTGCATGAGACAGATAATTTCCAGCGGTGAGAAGACGAGGCGGTCCGGGTCAAGGCGCATGCCAAATGTTTTTACGGTATCTGATTCCCCGGGAGAGATATGTACAATCGCCGACCTTCCGGCGAGCATGCCGGTAACTGCACCGGAACAGGTGATTGTACCGGTCTCCGGGAGTGGCTGTATTTTTATTTCGTAATAGGTAAGCTCGTTTTCATCGTCGACCACCGCGAGGACGTGCTGCTTTCGCATATTTGAAGATGCAGTCACCTCGCGTATCAGGACTTCAAAATCTATCAGGTCACGTTCGGAGAGGACCCTGATCATGTACTGCGACTGGCCGCTGCCCGGGCGCTGGCCCCGGCGAAACACGCGGAAGTCATGCGGACCGGTCTGTACTGCATATCCCCGCTCCCTGATATCGCGGTACACCAGGAAACTCCTCATAAAATGGGGATTACCGGCAAAATGCGCTACGAGGCGATCAAAATCGTACCCGGGTATCTCAATTTTATTCCGGTGCACCAGGTATGCTGCTTCCTCGGGAGAGAGGCGCAAACCGTCTTTCTCAGGCCGCCCGTACCCGCTCTGGTCGTACAGGGTTCTGCCGTCCGGACCAAGCCTGACCCACGTCCCGTCAAATGTGGCCTTCACGGAGTAATATTGGTCATCTGCCGTAATAATAGAATCCTGACCCTGCAGGGACACCATCGTATCGCCCGGCTGATACGCTGCCGGATCCTGCCTTTTTTCAGGGATACACCATATAATGCGATATGGCGACCGGTTTCCATCAGATACCTTATATCAGGGGATATCCAATCGAATACACGGTCCTTATGAAGGTCATCGCCTTCCCGCATGCCAGGAATGAACCGATGGGGCTCCTCGCGACGATATTGCAGGAAAATAAGATCCTGTACGAATATGTCATGCCCATGGAGGGTGACCGGGTATCGGCCCGGGATGCCCCCCACCTCGCCTTCCCTTGCGGGCCGATGAGTGTGAACGACACCCGGGAATACCCGTGTCTGCAGGAAGAAAAAGCCCTCATTCGTTCATGGGTCTCCCTCGGAAAGCCTGTTCTCGCGATCTGCCTGGTTGCACAGCTTATCGCAGGCGCATTCGGGGCGGCAGTCTTTCCGTGTTTTTGCAGGAAACAGGGTGGAGAGAGATAAAAAAGGCAGGGCCGGGCACGACACCGGGCATTCCTGAAAGATTCATGGCATTTCAGCTCCACGGTGAGACATTTGAAATCCCTGCGGGCGGGAGGCTACTCTTTTGCGGTTCAAAGGTTATAAACCAGGGATTCCGAATTCAGAATGCAATAGCATTGCAGTTCCACCTGGAAATTAACAGTGCGATAATAGACGACTGGACTGCAGACCTGTCAGGAGAGGAGAAGACAGAGATTGCTTCTGGTACATCACGTTTCCCTGATGAAAGCAACCGCATATTACGGTGCATCGCATCTGAATTCCTTTCGTAAAAGGATATTGTTCAGGACCCCGCGAGTTCCCGGACGACCGCGATATTTCCCGCATCGTCCCGGCGTTCGTCCACCGGCGTTTCACAGATGAGCGGGCGTCCCCGGAAGACCTCGTTGTGGAGGATATTGAAAAAACCCTCACGCCCGATACATCCAAGCCCGATATGCTCATGGCGGTCCAGTCCGGATCCAAGGTCACCTTTTGTATCATTGAGGTGCACCACCATAAGCCGGTCAAGACCGATAAGGTCATTGAACCGGTCAGTTACATCCCCGATTGCTTTTTCGGTCCTCAGGTCGTACCCGGCCGCGAATGCATGACAGGTATCAAAGCAGACACCAACTTTTTCAGGCCGTTCTATTCCGGCTAACACGTCCCTGATATCTTCGAGCGTGCTCCCGACACCGTTCTTCTCACCGGCGGTATTTTCGAGCAGGAGCATCACATCGCCCTCCGATGTTTCAAGTGCACTGTTGACTGCGGCAACAACCCGTGCCCTCCCTTTTTCGATACCATCGCCGGGGTGGTGACCGAGGTGGGTGACAAGGTACGGGATGCCGAGCACCCTGCACCGTTCAAGCTCGGTTACAAGGGTCTCAACCGATTTTTCGTACAGGTCCTCTTTCGGGGTTGCAAGGTTTGGCAGGTATGGCATATGGTCAACCACGGGCCTGATATCTGTTTTATCAAGCGCCTGGCGGAACGCCGACACATCTTCCTTTGCCAGTGCCTTACAGGCCCAGCCGCGGGGATTCCTGGAAAAGATCTGAAACGTATCGCATCCCGCCTTCTTCGCCCGGACTACTGACTGTGAAATTGACCCGGCGATTGAAACATGCACTCCTACCCGCACCATAAAAACAGACTCCAGATCCTCAATCGTCATAAAAGACCATTAATGAATATCATGGCCATATCAAAAGAACCGGGGTTTCATGAGTGTCCACACGCCGGAGTTATTTTTTTAACTTCCGGTATCGTCTGAATTTAAATACCGCACAGGATGAGTGAGATGTGGCGACCGGGGAATACCCGGTTACCCGATGTTTCCGTCCTGAACGAAACGGACGCTCGCCAGATGCAGGAACAAACCAACGAATGTAAAAATCCATACCCGGATATGCGAAACCCGCCTGTCCGGGGTCAGCCAGCCATTACAGAACAAAATTACACTTCCCGGTCAGGGAAAGGACTCCGGAGGAGCCGGCACACGTCCCGCCGGAATAATTAAATCCCTTCCCGGACCGGCAGAACAGAACCCACGTCAAGCACATCAACTTTCAATTAGTATCCTCCCGGAAACGGGAAATCTCCTCATCTTACCCATCAGGCCCATACAATAATCACCGGTTGCGGAAACCTGGCCCGGCCTGCCCCTGCAGGTTCACCGGCACGTGACCGGTTCATATGGTTTTTTTTAGGTTTTGTAATTCCCTGATCAGTTCATCGCCAAATTGCAGTGTCCCGGCCGTACCGCCGAGGTCCTTTGTCCTGACCCCCCGGGTGAGTACCTGCACGATTGCCGCTTCGATACAGTCAGCGTGGCAGACGTCCCCAAAGTGGGAAAGCAAAAGAGCCGCACTCCTGACGGCCGCAACAGGATTTGCAGTATTCGTCCCTGCGATGTCAGGTGCACTCCCGTGAACCGGTTCAAAGAGGGCATATCTCTCCCCGATGTTCGCACTCGGGAGAAGACCGAGACCGCCGACGAGATACGCCGAAACGTCTGACAATATATCCCCGAATACATTCGTAGTGACGATGACATCGTACCGTGACGGGTGGAGAAGGATATCAAGACAGAGTGCATCGATATAGCATTCCTTCCACCGTGCTCCTGCACGCTCTGCCTGCTCAATACAGATATCCCTGAAAAATACATCTGATTTGAGGACATTTGCCTTATGACCGATGGTCAGTTCCTTACGGGATTTTGCAAGGGATGCAGCAAATGCGGCGATCCGCTCGCATCCTTTTCGGCTCAGGCAGCGCATAGTGCAGGCAGAATCGGCCGTAATCGTTTCAACACCCGAATAGAGCCCCTCGGTATTTTCCCTGACGACGACGATATCAAATCCTTCACCCCACACGGGCCTGACATTGGCAAAGAGATCAAGTTCTTTCCGGATCCGTACTATCACGCTTTTGTAGTCGGGCGAAGGCGGTGTCGTCACGGCCCCGAACAGGACCGCATCCGCTGATTTAAGGGCGGCAATATCATCGTCTGTTAATGCCGCCCCGGTCCTTTTCCATTTCCCGTACCCGATCTCAACGGGAAAGAATTCAAAATCCGGTCTCAGTTCAGCCAGTACGCGCTGTGCCACCGGTATGACTTCACGGCCAATCCCGTCACCTTCAGCAACGGCAATTAACATGTTTCCCTCCACTGTGCGACGAGATCGCGGACCGCCTGGAAGATCCGGACGGGTTCTGCTCCCCAGTGAACCACGGCTCCATGTTTTTTATTCCATGTACCGATCCCTTCCCGTTCTTTCCGGCAGCACCGGGCGATAAACGGCTCCTCTGCCACCATGTTAAGCGGGCAGATGTCATGGAGCGTAAAATCATTCCCATAACATTCACGATAAATCTGTGACGCGGTCAGGCACCCGGCCACGGTCTCTCCCCCGAGCATGAGATCGGCATCGAGCGTGCGGGGAAAACCCGACGCCCTGCAGGGATACACGTCGGCGATGACCTGCGAAACGTCACGCAACGTGTGTTCAAAGACAATATCGAGATCACCAAAGAGCCCGGCTTCCTCGAGTTCACGGATGCAGGCCGAAAGAGACGGCCGCGGGGGGGTGACATCATAGACATACACCCGGAGGAACCCTGAAAGGTCAGGGTCGATGACAAAGGTCGTATGCTCATCAAGCCCGGTAAAGAGGGTGCACCGGCAGCCGGTCCCGGCTGCAAGTTCCACGAGACGTGCCCTGTTATGTATCTGGACCCTGACCGGGTACTGGTATACCTCTTCTGCCGGGACAAGGACCCTGCACGAGGTCACATCTCTCATCATGCCGGCAGATCCCTGATCGGTCTCCACTTCAAGGATCTCCGGGCCTGCAGCGGTATCGTGGATAAGGTACCGGGAGAGGAAATAGACCCTGTCCCCGCAGGGGCGGGTCGATGCGTGTCCTATCACCTTGCATTCCTTCGGAAAGATCATCCCTTCACCTTCCAGAGTCCGACAAGCCCGCCTGCATTGAGGATTTCGAGCATCCGTGGCGAGAGAGGGCGTATCCGGTACTGCTTTCCTGATACAGTAACGGTTCCTGCTTCAAGGTCTGCCGATACCGTTTCCCCATCATGGCAGGTCACTTCGCATTCTGCAAGGGGCAACCCGACATTTATCGCGTTCCTGTAAAATATCCTGGCAAAGGAGGGAGCAACGACGCACCTGACGCCTGCTTCCCGCAACGCAACCGGTGCCTGCTCCCTTGATGACCCGCACCCGAAATTTTTGCCGGCAACGATGACGGCCCCGTCCAGGCGCGGTGCGAGGGCCGGGTCAAGGTCTTCGAGGACGTGTTCTGCCCATATGCTCCTGTCCTTTGTCCTGAGATACCTGCCCGCGATGATGATATCAGTGTCAATGTCAGGTCCGAGGCAGACGGCCTTCCCTTCAGTTTTCATCTGACCTCCCGGGGGTCGGTAAGGACCCCCCGTAATGCACTTTCTGCGGCGGTGGAAACCGATGCGAGATATATCTGCCCCCCGACACCCATACGGTTTTTAAAGTTCCTGTTCGCGGTGGAGAGGCAGATCTCACCTTCGCCGATGACCCCCATGTGCGCTCCGAGGCACGGACCGCATCCCGGTGGCAGCAGGGTGCAATCCGCCTCGATGAGGTCTGCTGCAACACCGGTTTTTATCGCGGATTTTAACACTTCCCGGGAGGCGGGTGCGATTATTGTCCGCACCGACACCTTCCTCCCCTTTACAATTGACGCAACGCGTGCCAGGTCCTCGTATCTCCCGTTTGTGCATGTCCCGACAAATACCTGGTCGAGAGGCAGGCCTTCAAGGTCTGACACCGGCCTGACCCTGTCAACCCGTGGCGGTTCGGCAACGACCGGGACGATATCCCCCAGATCGATCTCAAGGGTACTTTCATAGGTACAGTCCTGCTGCTCCTGTCGCTGTCCGTTCCTGCCATGGCCGGCGAGGTATTCACAGGTGACCTGATCGGCATAGAATAAGCCGGTTTTTGCCCCTGTTTCCACGGCAAGGTTTGAGAGGGTCATTCGTTCATCCATGGTGAGGGTCGCCGCACCACCACCTGTGAACTCCAGCGCCCGGTACGTGGCACCGTCCATACCGAGTCTCCCGACATACGTGAGCGCTGCATCCTTGGCTTCCGCAGAATCCCGGAGACGACCGGTGAGGTTCACTTCAATCGTTTCCGGAACACGGAACCATGTCTCTCCCGATGCCCAGACTGCGGCCATGTCGGTTGCACCGACCCCGGTTGCAAACGCCCCGAATGCCCCGAGCGTGCACGTATGCGAGTCGGCACCGACCACAATCTCCCCGGGAAGCACCACGTCCTCGCCCATCACCTGGTGGCATATTCCCCCGCCGGAATCAGAGAAGAAAAACCCCCGTTCAAGGGCAAATTCCCGTAGTTCCGCCTGCAGCATCGCAGTCGTGGAGTTGTTCGCCGGGGTGATGTGGTCAAAAATAACATAGTTCCGGTCGGGATTTTCGATATGAACTGACATCTTCCGGAATGCTTCAAGTGTCAGGACACCGGTACCGTCATGGACATATGCCCTGTCCACCTTCCGGTCAATAAATTCCCCTGCACCTGCATGGAGTACCTGCTCTGAAAGGGTGTTCATGGCTGCTTCTCCTTTTGTGCATGGCGGATCAGGGCGGTCAGGGTTTCAGGGGTGATCCCGCACTTGCTCTCCCCGAGCTCCTTGACCTCGTCAAGCACCTGGCATATCTGCCGGTCATCGAGCGAATACCCGAGCGTGGCGACCACGTGCTCGAGGGCTTTCTTGCCGGTATGCTTGCCGAGAATAAACTTCCTCTCCCCTCCGACCATTTCGGGAAGGAAATACTCGTACGTAGTGGGATCTTCGAGAATGGCGGCAATATGGATACCACTCTCGTGCGAAAATGCATGTTCGCCGACCACCGGTTTTGTCTTCTCCATGACGATGCCAGAATAGTCCTCAACCATTCGTGAGAGTGCCTGGAGGTGGGTGAGGTCATACCTGTCGATCCCTGCCTTCATCCGGAGTGCCACAAGCACCTCTTCCAGTGCGGCATTCCCGGCCCGTTCGCCGATACCGTTCACCGTTGTATGCAGCTGGAATGCCCCTGCTTCTGCCGCCGTGATAGTGTTTGCCGATGCAAAGCCCATGTCGTTATGGCAGTGGGCACAGAGTGGTATTGATACGGACTCCACCAGTGAGGTCATGATTCGGTACATTTCCATCGGGACGAGTGCCCCGACCGTGTCTGCAAAACTTACGAGATCTGCGCCATGCTCCTCGCCACGGGCATATACCTCCTTTAAAAACGCCAATTCAGTACGGGATGCATCCTCTGCGGCAAACCGTACCCTAAGACCGTGGTCTTTTGCATAGTCTACCATCAGGAGTGCATCGGAAAGGACATCTTCACGGGGTTTTTTATATTTATGCCTGATATGCAGGTCTGACGTTGCAATAAAGATGCTGACCATGTCAACCCCGCAGCTGATCGCTGCCTCGACATCTGCCTTTCTCGCCCGGGCAAGGCAGCAGATCCGTGCATCAAGACCCATTGCAGCGATGGCGGTAACACAGTCCTTTTCATACGGCGAGACCACGGGAAAGCCTGCTTCGATCACATCGATTCCGATCAGGTCAAGCATCGAGGCAATTTTCTGCTTCTCGTCACAGGTGAACGACACGCCTGGTGTCTGTTCACCGTCCCGTAATGTAACATCACAGATCTCAACATTCCACGGTTTCATGGTATCTCTCCTCCGGACAGTGTCCGGTTATGACCAGCGTGAGAGGGGTCTTTTTTGGTGCAAGGAATCCCCTGATCCTTTCTGTTTCATCAGAACGGCAGACGACAGGCGAGGCAAAGGACAGGTAGGGCAAAATATCAGGGGTTGCCTGACCGCCGGTCATACCCATGCATTCATTCTTCAATACGATACAGAGCAGCGGAATTTTCTTACGGTACACTTCTATAAGTGCCGGGAGGGCGCTGTGGAGCAGTGCATAGTCGCCGGTGACGGCAATGCCGGTGCTCCGTGCGGCAACTCCGATGGCTGACCCGAGACCGTAACTTGCAATGCCGTTCTGAAATGGCGGATTGAGGGTCAGGAGGGAACACCCGGCATCTGCGATGACCTCCATTCCGAGGTTCTTCATCATCCCGAACAACGGCAGGAACGGGCACTCTTTACAAAATGTCCGGTAATACCCCCTCTTCTCCATTGTCTCCGGTATTACTGTCCCTTCCGGCGGCCCTGAGCAGCGGTGCCCGGAAAGAAAAGGCCGGCCCTCCTCGCAGGTCAGGGAAAGATCAGCACTCCGTGCAGGGGGTGGATAGACCGTAACGACGTGAGAGTCACCTGCACATGCCCCGGTACCGACCGTGCCCCCCTGCAGGGTGTTCAGCGGTGACCTGTCAGACCAGTCAAACATTGCGGCAAAGAGCTGCTCTGCCCGATCACACCGTCCCCGCATGGTAAGGGCCCTGTCAGCCAGGTGCCCGCACGAATCTTTCCGTTCCGGCATTGTACGACCGCTGGCGGCTTCCAGGAGGGCCGGGGTAACCCTGACAATGGCTATCCGGGAGAATTGTTCCGATGCCTCGAATGCGGATTCAATTGAGGCAATGCAATGTTCCGGGTCGGGTTCAAGCACCGGGACCATTGCAAGTTCACCATAATAGCGGGAGTCCTGTGAATTCTGTGAGCCTGCCGCAACCGGATCGTCACCCGCTATGATGACAACCCCGGCACGGAGCCCCTGCGTTGTGGCCTGCACGAGCGGGTCTGCACAGGCGTTTAACCCGACGTTCTTTATCAGTACTGCCGCCCTCCGGCCGGAAAGCGAGTCCCCGAGTGCAAACTCGAGCGCAACTTTTTCGTTGATAACCGTCCCGGCACCG
Organism: Methanoregulaceae archaeon; assembly: GCA_041305745.1. Taxonomy (GTDB): domain Archaea; phylum Halobacteriota; class Methanomicrobia; order Methanomicrobiales; family Methanospirillaceae; genus UBA467. The sequence goes on from JBFYKV010000058.1 coordinate 18,740, forward strand.
AGTTTTTCTGCCATGGAGGTCAGCGGGTACCCCGGGACCGCGTACCAGCAGTCCGCGTATTCCCGCAGTGCACCGACAATTGCATCTTCGCACTTCATATCGCATCATCCTTCCCGGGAACGAGGTCACAACCGGTGCAGGCGCTGCACATGGTCCGGGCCCCGGCCGGGTCCAGCCCTGCCTCCCGGAGCACCCGCGTATGCATCCGGAATATCCCGGTGAGCCGTGATGCAGACGGGCGTTTCAGCCCTTTCAGCTCCCCTGACGGAGATAACGGCCGTAAAACAGGAATAATGCCCCTCGATGCAAGATCCCGGACACAGGACTCCAAGTCTTCATCGGTCTCGCCGAGGCCGATAATGATATTGGAAAAGACCTTTCCCTTCCCGAAAAGTGCTACTGACTGCACCAGTTCGTCCATGATCAGTTCACGGTCTGTTCCCGGGCACATTATTGAAAAGATGCGGCCGGTTGCCGCTTCAAGGTTAAATTTTACTTCAGAGACTCCCAGTTCATGCAGACGGGCGGCGGTCCTTCCGGTGGGGTAGATCGAGACTCCGATTGGGAGAGCGAATTTTTTGAGCGCTTTTATGACCCTGATGACATACTCTTCCTCTTCCTCCGGGTCTGATAAGACACCGCTCGTGAGAGAAATGGCGTTGATATCATCGATATTGTCGTCTATCAGCCCCACGATCTCCGGAATGGTCTTTCTCCGGCCCGTGTGCAATGGCACCCCGCAGTATTTACAGTGATAGATGCATCCTTCGGATACCGTGATGTATGCCTGGCCAGGGCAGTGGAGCGGGGCTGGTTCAAGTTTTCCGTGGAGTGTTATCCCGCCGGTGGACAGCACTGCTACCCCTGATCCTTTATGCTCGATGGTTACGGGACCGGACTCATCCACTGCCAGCCTCACACGCCTGCCACCCGTTGAAAAAAATACTGAGCCGGGACCACCCGCACCGGGCCCTGCAGTCGAACGGGACACGATGCCGGTGACCGGTTCCCCCGTAAGCCGTGCTTTCCCGGCCGACAGAAGCAGTGCTTTTATTTCTGCCCATTGCACAGCGTCAGTGCCTCCTCGTATGAGGTGTAGAACGGCAGTGCGGCAACCGCACCGATGATCCCGCGACCGTTCATGATAATTTCAAGATCAGGGTCGTCGATACGTCCGAGATCTCCCCTCGATACCTCTCCCCTTTTCACACGTCTCCCGAAATCAAGCAGTGATGAGGGATCAAACCCGGAATAGGCTGCCATGCCCGTTTCATCAGAAAGAGTATACTTTTCAAGCAGCCCTGCAAACCGGGAGACAAGCGATGCCGGGTCGGAGCTTGCAAATTCACAGACGATACTGACACAGTTTTTGGTCCGGTAGGGCACCGGGAAGAGCTGTACGATGGTATGGGAGAGATAGACCGAGTCGTCGTCTTCCACCGCACGGGAAATATTGTGGGCAAGCGTCCATGTCGCCCCCTCCTCGGGAGTATCGGTATCGTCGATGCCGATCAGGACACGCTGTCGCCGGGGGAGCCAGATAGTGGACCCTGCACGCTTTCCGCCGCCTGACGGGTCGGTCTTACAGCGCGTCACGCCACCAGCAAATGACCTGCAGCCCGACGCCCCTACTCCTCCACCGCCGATGCCGATATACGATATCTCGATCTCATCTTCCGTGACAGCTGCCCTGCAGATCCCTGCCGGGAACCGGGACCCTTCCAGTGCCAGGTCTGCTTCGCCCGGGGTGCAGAGGTACCTCATCGTGCCGGCAACATTCCTGACAGAGGTCACCACCGGGCTTTTTGCATAGTGATATTTCGACCACATCGCACCTCCGGTGCAGTCGAAGAACTCGATAAGCTCAATAATTTTGCCTTCCCGGTCCGCAACCGCTGCTATCCGCGGGTAGGCAATAATATACGGATCAGTGATGCTCTCCATACAGACCTGCCGCCTCGATTCCTTTGTTTGCCCAGAGCACTGCTCCAAGGGCACCGATACGCCCCTTTCTCCCGGCGCTGTCAATATAGGTGATACCAAGATCTGCTGCTGCCGCTTCGGCCTCTTCGAGGGTCATAATATCGGTCTTGACCCTTCTTTCGGCATCAGATCCCTCCCGGAGCTGTATCCCGCGGAAAAAGGCGATGCCGGTATCCTCCGAGAATGTCCGTTCTTCAACAAATGACCTGACATATTCAAGCAGGGAACCGGCAGCATCCGGCCGGACGGCAAAATTAAGGGCTGAAGAAACGCAGTTAGTGGTCTTTTTCGGCACTTCGGGATTGAGCTGGACGAGACGCATATTCAGGTATTCGACCCCCGGGATCCGGCACTTTTCAGCACATTTCAGTGCAAGGACCCATGTCGCCCCCTCCTGTTTCGTATCGGTATCGTCGATCCCGATGGTCATCTTCTCGTATTTCGGAGAGACGATCCTGACCCGGTTGACCCGTGCGCCTCCGACCGTCAGGTCGTCCTCCGAGGGATATTCTGCCCTGATAACCCCCGGGGCCTGTGGCAGGCAGGCAGCAACACCCACCCCGGCCCCTGCAATTCCGGCCCATGAGGTTATAACCTCGTCACCGCGTACTTCCACACCTTCCAGAGCCTGTCCGCCGATATCCCGCGATGCTGCCCCGAAACTGACCGGGAACGACCCGATCCTGGCCTTCATGGACATCGTGGTCCCCTCAACCGTGCAGCTGATCGTCGCTCCCCCGGCCCTCATCCGGTTCATGGCATCCCATTCTATAGGGCCCCGTGCATGGCAGCGTTCAATAAGTTCCGCTATCCCTGCCTTTTCATCGGCCATGACCAGCAGTTTACCACAAAAAAGAGGTCCAAACCGTTTTTTTACCATATCGGGGGTATGGGATATCATATATTTGTCACCGAAAATTCCGTTAACAGAATAATCGGCGATAAGTATATTTAAGGAGATCGTTCCAGTGCGAAAAGGATCAAAAAAGGGTTAGAGAATCTTATGAAGTTCAAATTTGTACGGTCCGAGGGTGCCGCCAAAGTTCCCCGCAGTGATGAGTTTCACGCCGGGAACCGTCACTGCCGCCCTGATACCCGCGGCCATTGCCTCTGAAACACATTCCTCGTCAAGGCCGTCGATGACGATTTCGAAGGCTGCATTGACACCCTTCGGGATCTTGCTGTCAGGGACTTTATCACGCAGGGTCGGACAGTACTTCTCGTTTGTGCTTGCCGGCATGAACTTGTATTTGGTGGAACCCACTTTTGATCCACTGCCGACGATTCCGCCCGGGAAGCTGGTAATAACACCACACACACCGGCAATCGCATCAACGGCAGCCTGGGCACCCATGAGTGCTGCCATCTGGTTTTCTCCCATGACAAAGAAATTGCCTCCGGCAACCCCTTTTACAATGCCGAATTCCTCTTCACCGACATATTCACCCTGCATGACCGGTATAACCCAGCACTTGCGCCCGCCGACTTCTTTCTGGTATTCATACCCGTCCCCGAAGAAGTGCAGTTTAATCGGCAGTTTCTCCTGTGCATCAGGGAGCCCGTCAAAAACTGCGGTTGTCGCAGCAGTAAGTACGCATTCTGCAAGACGCTCGACGACCTGTTCTTTCAGCTTCTTTTTACCTGTACAGATAAGGATGCTGACCCCGGGTCTTCCGTCAGGGGTTTCATCACATGAAAGCACTGCCTCGATTCCTGCTTCACAGGGGCAGCCGATGGCCGACGTCGCAAATCCGGTTGCCTCGGTTGCTGCCCTGTAGGCCCATTCTTCGGTGACTGCGGTGATGATAACCCTGGATATCCACGTGGGAAATGCTTCTGCATAGGTGTCTTCAATTGTAACTCCGTTTATCTCCATGCAAATTTACCTCTTATATAGAAGAGTACCATGAAGGAGCTAGAATAAAGTTTCTTTTTGCCTCCTCCACAATGAATATCCGGTCAGGCCCTGCCGGTTGTTCCAGATATGACCGGACCCGGAACAGATCCTGCAGGGCAATAGTGACGGGCGGGGGTGCCGGCCCTGCAGGCACTGGCAGAGCGGGCCCTTATAATCTTCAATTCTGTGCGCTCCCGACAAAATAAAGAAATTACCGCGTTTTTGTTTACCGCACGAGAATAGTAACCTTCATAGGTTGTCAATGGTAACATTTCTTGTTTACATTGTGCTTCATCTGGCACTTCCGGATCGCAGTAAAATACGGGCTTTTATTTGTTCTTTTTCTTAATTTAGAGGATTATTAATTAAATATAATTTACATGAATACGGGAAAATCCGGCCGATACGGGGTTAATTCAGAAGAGTTTATCTACATTAGTTAACTATTCTTTTTTAGTCGATTTTTAATCGATCTAAAGCTGGTGCGTGAAAAAAAATGGCATTTGCAGTGCACGTTAACATGGAACGTTGTACCGGCTGCAACAATTGTGTGGTCGCATGCCCCGTCGATGCACTTGAGTTATATACCCTCGATCCCGCGACAAACGAGAAGATCTACAGGGTACGACATGGCAAGGCCATGGTTCTTGACTTCAAGTCTGAACTCTGCGCAGGGTGCGGAGTCTGTGTCGAGGCATGCCCGCACAATGTTATTAGCCTGGAAGGACGTGGGTCTGTGCCCTCAGAGGCAAAAGTATGATGACTAATGTATATCAGGAGTGAAGTGAGGTTACCGCATGACAATGTTTCCTAAATTCTCCAAGAAGCGGGATGGCGTAAACGTCATCGGAGAGCAGAAACTCCTCCAGCAGGTCTCAAACCTTATACTGAATTCGGAAGTTTGTACCGGATGTGGTATATGTGTTGACGCCTGCCCGGAAGAGGCAATCGTACTCGGACTTGTGGGTGCGACGAGGCGCGGGGCTGTTGAATACGCAGCACCGGTTGACATAGACGAAGTGAAGTGTTCTTATTGTGGCGTCTGTGTCATAATGTGCCCGTTCAATGCCCTGACTCTCAAGGTGGATGGCGAAGAGCGTCTCCCGATTGTTGAAAAAGAAGGCTTCCCGCAATATGATATGGTAGCAGAGATCGATGATGAGAAATGCGTCAGGTGTACGATTTGTGATGAAGTATGCCCAAGGGATGCAATCATCCGCGATGTACCCGAATATGAGGGAGCTGCCGGGACCGGCAAAGAGCGTCAGTATGCGCTGAAGAGCAAGACCACGTTTAAGGTCGACGATGAAAAGTGTACCCTCTGTGGAATCTGCGGGGCAGTCTGTCCTGCAATCACCGTGAAGCACAAACCTTTCACTGCAGAATCGGGCAAGGTTGAGGGCGAGGTCATCTGGGATGAAACCCGTTGTGACGCCTGCAAGATCTGTGTCGAGCTCTGTCCCGAGGAGTGCATCACCGTCGAGCGTGTAGTTGAGACAAAGAAGATGGACGGCAAGGTCGACATTGACAAGGACATGTGCTGCACATGCACCTGGTGCTCTGTCAGCTGCCCGACTGAGGCAATCAAGATAGAAAAGATCTTTGAGGGAGATATCGAGTTCTTCCCGGAGAAATGCCCGGGAGGATGTTCAACGTGTGTTGAGGTCTGTCCTGCAAATGCAATCTATCTCCCGTCTGCACAGCCGGCGAGCCAGATGAAAGGGAAGATCGAAGCAACCATTGCAGTCAATAAGGATTTCTGCATCCTGTGCGGCGCCTGCGTCAATGCCTGCCCCGGTGAGGATATTATCAAGCTCACCCGTACCGGCATCCGCGTGAAAGGCACAGAGACCGACCTGTTCAGGAAGATAAAAGAGAAGATGTGCACTCCGAGAACCTCCAGGGTAAAAGAGGACACCGACGGTAGTGTGCAGCTGAAAATGATGGAGAAGGCGTGAGGGATCCAACATGGCAAGAACAAAAGGTTATCCAGCACCATTAGAGGAAAAACTCAAAGACACCCATCTTAACAGCGAGGACCAGAACCCCCAGTTCACAAAAACTGTGGAAAAAATATCAATGACCATCCCCCACATGTGCTACCAGTGCGGTACCTGTACTGCATCCTGCCCGTCTGCACCCCGCAGCTCGTACAGGATCAGGAAATTTGTACGCCGTGCACTCCTGGGGCTCGAGATGGAAGCCCTTAGTGACCCGGACCTCTGGCTCTGTACAACCTGTTACAGCTGCACAGACCGCTGCCCGCGTGGCATCGCACCGACAGATGTCATCATGGCCATGAGGAACCTGGCATTTAAAAAGGACATCGTCCCTGTCAATTTCTTAAAGACCGTGCAGGCTATCTACAGCACAGGCCACGGTGTCCCGAACAACGATGTGAACCGTGCAGCACGTGAGAAGCTCGGTCTCCCGAGAGACCCGCCGACCACGCACGGGCACCCCGAGTTCATCAAGGGAATCCAGTACATCCTGGACTACTACGAACTCAAGAAAAATGCAGACAGGATTGTCAAAGAGAGAGAAGGGTGATTAAGAATGCACGAATACGCTTTTTACCTTGGATGCATTGCACCGAACCGTTATCCCGGAGCGGAGTCTGCATCCTACAAGACTGCCGAAAAACTCGGCATCAAGCTGCTTGACCTTAATGGCGCAAGCTGCTGCCCTGCACCCGGTGCATTCGGTTCAATCGACCTCAATATCTGGTATGCAATGGCCGCCAGGAACCTGGTCCTTGCAGAACAGATGAAGAAGGACATCGCACTGATCTGCAACGGATGCTACAAGTCCATCTGGGAAGTCAACCACAAGCTCAAGCACAACGACGAACTCCGCGACGGGGTCAACGAAGTGCTCAAGGGCATCGACATGGAGTTTAAGGGGTCCATTGACGTCTGGCACCTCGCAGAACTCTACTACGACCCCAAAATCTGCGGTGTCAAGAAAATCCGCGACAGTGTGACCGTTCCGCTCACAGGGACAAGGATCGCAGTCCACTACGGCTGTCACCTGATGAAGCCCAAGAAGGAGCGTCATTTTGGTAGCTCTGAAGCCCCCACCTGGATCGAAGAGATGGTCGCTGCACTCGGTGCAGAGCCGGTTGAATACCGCAACAAGATGCTCTGCTGCGGTGCCGGTGGCGGTGTCCGGGGGTACGATATCGTTCACTCGCTCGATATCACCAACGAAAAGATGATCGCCCTGCAGGAGGTAAAGGCGGATGCACTTACAGAAGTCTGTCCGTTCTGCCAGCTGCAGTTTGACCGTGGCCAGATCGAAATTCAGGAGAAATTCGGTGTAAGCTACAACCTGCCGGTACTGCACTATTGTGAACTGCTCGGACTCGCCCAGGGTATGAGCCCGCAGGAGCTCGCGCTTGACCTCCATGGTATCAGCTGTGAGCCGTTCCTGCAGAAGGTCCTGTGACGGAGGAATACAAGATGGCAGAAACCAAGAAAACCAAAAAAGAAACCGCTGCAAAGAAGGAAACCAAAAAGCAGGCCGCCCCGGTGAAGGCAAAGGTAAAACAGCCCGCCCGCATTGGTGTATTCGCCTGTCACTGCGGGACTAATATTGCCGGTTCTATCGATATCGAGAAGGTACAGTCCTACGCAGCAACACTCCCGAATGTGGCATATGTGGACAATTACCAGTACATGTGCTCAACACCGGGCCAGAAGAAGATCGCGGATGCAATCAGGGAACACAACCTGACCGGCATCGTCGTCGCCGCCTGTTCCCCACGTCTCCACGAGCCGACATTCCGTACCGCCACCAAGGAAGGCGGATTAAACCCGTTCCGGTTCGAGATGGCAAACATCCGTGAGCAGAACTCATGGGTGCACATGCACGACCGCGAGGGTGCGACTGAAAAGGCAAAGGATGCCGTCCGCATCGCAGTTGCAAAGGCCTCCCTGTTAGAAGACCTCATCCCGAAGAAGGTCCCCGTGGAAAAGGCCGCAATGGTTGTCGGAGCCGGTGTTGCCGGTATGCAGGCAGCCCTTGACCTTGCAAACGCCGGGATCAAGACCTACCTTATCGAGAAGGACACGAGCATCGGTGGCCGCATGTCACAGCTCGACAAGACCTTCCCGACCCTCGACTGTTCACAGTGTATTCTTACACCAAAGATGGTGGATGTCGGCAGGAACGAGAATATCGAGCTTATGACCTATTCCGAAGTTGACGCTGTTGAAGGATACATCGGTAACTTTGATGTGACCATCAGGAAGAAGGCACGCGGTGTCCTCACACCCATTGAAGCAGAGGGCAGGGGCATTGTCGGTGGCGGGTGCAACGGCTGTGGTGACTGTGAGGCAGTATGCCCGGTTATCAAGCCGAACCTGTTCGAAATGAACATGAAGCCCCGCAAGGCAATTTATATCAACCACCCGCAGGTCGTCCCCCTGATCTATACCATTGACTTTGACTCCTGTGTCAAGTGCGGCCTTTGTGTCACTGCATGCGGCGATAAGAAGGCAATTGACCTCGAGATGAAGGACGAGCTCATCAAGGTGAAAGTCGGGACGGCAATCCTTGCAACCGGGTACGACCTCTTCCCCATCGAGAAGAAAGACGAGTGGGGCTACAACAGGTTCGAAAACGTCGTCACCAGCCTGGAATTCGAGCGCCTCATCTGTGCGTCCGGTCCGACAGGCGGGCACCTCGTACGCCCGAGTGACGGGGTAACACCAAAGAGAGTCGCCTTCCTCCTCTGTTCAGGTTCAAGAGACAATACCGGTGTTGGCAAACCCTACTGTTCAAGGTTCTGCTGCATGTATTCAATCAAGCATGCTCACCAGATCATTGAAAAGATCCCGGGTGCACAGCCATACCTCTTCTACATGGATATCAGGTCCTTTGGTAAGATGTACGAAGAGTTCTACTACCGTATCCAGGACGAGGGTGCCAGGTTCATACGCGGGCGTGTGGCAAACATCCTTGAAGACCCGGTCACAAAGAACCTCCTTGTCATGGCCGACGATACACTCCTCGACCGGCCGATGAAGCTCGAAGTGGACATGGTCGTCCTCGCGACGGCAGTCCAGCCTACAACAGGTGTCGACAAGGTCCGCAAGATGTTCGGCGTCTCAAATTCGATGGACGGCTGGATGCTCGAAGCCCACCCGAAGCTGAACCCGTGCGGAACAACCACTGCAGGAGTCTACCTTGCAGGTGTGTGCCAGGGCCCGAAGGATATCCCTGACACGGTTGCACAGGCGGAAGGAGCCGCCTCAGCCGCAAGTATCCCGATTCACATGGGTGCAGTGGAGCTTGAGCCCTACTTTGCCATGTGTATCGAGGAGAAGTGTGCGGGATGCGGTATGTGCGTGAACCTCTGTCCGTATTCTGCCCTCGCTCTCGTCGAGAAGGACGGGCGGAAGGTCATGCAGGTAACAGAAGCAAAGTGTAAGGGCTGCGGTACCTGCGGAGGGTTCTGTCCGGGTGGCGCCATCTGGATGCAGCACTTTGCGACACCTCAGATCGTTGCACAGATAGATGCATTCCTCCTTGGAGGTGAACAGTAATGGCAGATGAATGGCAGCCGAAGATCATCGGCATCATCTGCAACTGGTGTTCCTATGCAGGAGCGGACCTCGCAGGAAGCGCACGTACACAGTACCCACCCGACATCAGGATTGTCAGGGTCATGTGTACCGGGCGTGTGGACACACTCTTTATCCTCAAGGCATTCACCGACGGTGCAGACGGTGTCCTCGTTTCAGGGTGCCACTTCGGTGACTGCCACTATCTCGAGGGTAATTACAAGGCTGCAAAAAGGATGTTCCTCTTAAAGAGCCTGCTCAAAAACATCGGACTCGAGGACAAGAGGCTTCGCATGACCTTTGTCTCTGCATCTGAAGGTGCAAAGTGGGCAAAAGTCGTTGAAGACGTCGTAAAGACGGTCAAAGAAGCAGGTCCAAGCCCGATTGCGAACAGATAACGGGGGCTTATACGTTGACCAAAATAGCATTGAACCTGATTTCCGGCCGCACGATCCAGCAGGGCGTGGCGATGGAAGGCGGAAAGGAGAAAGACGCCTATCGTAAGGCCTGCGGTATCATCGAGATGGATCCATCCGATCTCAAGAAACTCGGTGCATGGCGCAATACCAATGTCAGAGTGACCAGTCCGCATGGCAGCGTCATTGTGAAGGCAGTTGAGGCCACCCAGGGACCACACCCTGGCCTCGGCTATATTCCGATGGGGCCATGGGCTAACTCGGTGACGGACCCGAATACCTACTCAACAGGTATGCCGACCTTCAAGGGTGTCCCCATCGAGGTCGAGGTTGCCATGAACGAGCATGTAATGAGTTCCATTGAACTCGTACAGAAGAAATGCAGGGGTGAAGCCTGATGACAAAGTCGGTTACTGATGTGATATGTCCCTTCTGCGGGACACTCTGCGATGATCTCGAGGTCGTTGTCTCTGACGACGGCAAAACGATCATCGATGTCTATAACGCCTGTGCAATCGGTGCAGAAAAGTTCATGCATGCACAGGCCTCCGGCCGCGTCACCCGGCCCCGGATGCAGCAGCCGGACGGGAGCTACAAGGAAGTCTCCTATGATGAGGCTGTTGAATATACCGCCCGGATGCTGGCAAAGGCCAAAAAGCCGCTGATGTACGGATGGAGTTCCACCAGCTGCGAGGCGCAGAGCGTCGGGCATGAAATTGCAGAACAAGTCGGTGCAATCGTTGACAACACCGCAACGGTATGCCACGGGACGACCCTCCTTGCAGTACAGGATGTAGGTATCCCCAGCTGTACCCTTGGTGAAGTCAAGAACCGTGCTGACCGTATCATCTTCTGGGGATGCAACCCCTGTCATGCACACCCGCGCCACATGTCCCGTTACTCGATATTCCCGCGTGGATTCTTCGTAAACAAGGGACACAAGAACCGTAAGATGATCGTCGTTGATCCCCGTAACACCGACACTGCGAAGATGGCAGACATTCACTTCCAGATCGAGCAGGGACGCGACTACGAGCTTCTCAGCGCACTCCGCGTGGCACTCCGGAAAGAAGTCCTCCCCGACACCGTCGCAGGAGTTCCCAAGGAGAAGATCTACGAAGCTGCAGAAATGCTGACCAGCGGACGTTTCGGAGTCATCTTCTTCGGCATGGGTGTTACCCAGACTCTCTCCAAGAACCACAACATCGACGAGGCCATCATGTTAACGAAGGACTTAAACGAGTTCACGAAGTTCAACATCATGGCAATGCGGGGCCATTACAACGTCACCGGCTCGGGCCAGGTGCTCGGCTGGCAGTTCGGCTACCCGTTCTGTGTCGATCTTTCACGGGGGTTTGCCCGCTACAACCCTGGAGAGACCAGCTCAAACGACCTTCTCAGGAGAGGTGAGGTTGATGCGGTGTTCGTCCTTGGAAGCGACCCGGGTGCACACTTCCCGATTTCGTCAGTAAAGAAGATATCAGAGCTGCCATCTGTTGCAGTCGACCCCCATATCACCCCTACGACCGAAGTCGCAAAACTTCACGTACCAGTGGCTTTCGTCGGTGTTGAAGTGGGAGGGAACTGCTATCGTATGGACAATGTCCCGATTGATGCACGAAAGGTGGTCGACCCGCCGGAGGGTGTGCTCACCGATGAAGAATTCCTTACACGGGTAAACAAACGCGTCAAAGAACTGATGGAGGCCTGAAGCATGTCAGAATACCTCATCAAAAACGGGTTTGTGTTTGACCCGACGCAGGGAATAAAAGGCGACAAGGCTGACATCGCGGTAAAAGACGGTAAGATCGTCAAAAGCAGTGATATCTCCTCAAAGGCAAAGACCATCGATGCAAAGGGCAAGACGGTCATGGCCGGTGCAGTTGAGATCCATGCACATATCGCAGGCCCGAAGGTCAACGAGGGAAGGAATTACCGGCCTGAAGAAAAGCTCTTCAGGTATACCCCGAAAAAGACGGGAAGCCGCATGGCCGGCGGGTTCTCGATCCCGACGACCTTCAAGACCGGTTACGAGTACGCCCGCATGGGATACACGACTGCCATGGAGGCAGCAATGCCCCCGCTGTATGCCCGGCATGTCCACGAGGAGATCAAGGACACCCCTATCATCGACGAGGGTGCCTACCCCGTGTTCGGCAACAACTGGTTTATCCTTGAATACCTGAAAAACAAGGAAATTGAAAATATTGCAGCCTATATCGCATGGCTCCTTACAGAAACAAAGGGATACGCGGTAAAGATAGTGAACCCCGGCGGTACAGAGGCATGGGGATGGGGACTGAACTGTATCTCCATTCACGACCCGGTGCCCTATTTCGACGTCACTCCTGCCCAGATTGTGCAGGGTCTCCTCGAAGCGAACGAGTATCTCGGACTCCCGCATTCCATCCATATTCACACGAACAACCTTGGGAACCCCGGCAACTACGAGACAACCCTTGATACCTTCAAATTAGCAGAGGGATACAAGGCGAAGAACAAGTTCGGCCGCGAACAGGTCCTGCACCACACCCATGTCCAGTTCCACTCCTATGGCGGTGACAACTGGGGCAACTTCGAGTCAAAGTCAAAAGAGATCATGGAGTACGTGAACAAGCACGAGAACATCACCATCGATCTCGGGCAGGTCACCCTTGACGAGACCACCACCATGACCGCCGACGGACCGTTCGAGCACCACCTGACGGAGCTCAACCACCTGAAGTGGGCAAATGTCGATGTCGAACTAGAGACCGCAGCAGGTATTGTTCCCTACATCTACAGTCCGAACATCAAGGTCTGTGGAATACAGTGGGCAATCGGACTTGAACTCGCTCTCCTCGCAAAGGACCCGATGCGGACCTTCATCACCACCGACCACCCGAACGCGGGACCGTTCACACGCTACCCGCGGGTCATGAAGTGGCTGATGAGCGAGAAGGCACGAAAAGATCAGATTGATGCCTTCAAGTACAGTGACAAGGTTGTCGCGGCGACACACCTGGCGTCACTCGACCGTGAACTGACCATGTACGAACTCGCCCAGATGACCAGGGCAGGCCCGGCAAAGGCACTCGGCCTTGCACACCTCTACGGCGGACTGAAACCAGGCATGGATGCGGATATTGCCATCTACGACCTGAACCCGGAGAAACCAGCGACACCGGACGAGATCGAGGCAGCATTCTCACGGGCACGGTACGTCATGAAATCAGGCACTCCTGTCGTCGTCGACGGTGAGATCGTAAGCCACGGGAACAAGCGCACGCTCTGGGTCAATGCAAAGGTCAACGAGAACCCGCAGGTCGTCCGTGATATCAAGGACAAGTTCCTCAGGTATTACAGCGTGAACCAGGCGAACTACAAGGTGGCCAGCCACTTTGTTCCAAACCCGTACATCATCGAGGTCGATGCCACGCAGTGAGGTGACAGGAAATGGAAACGGTAACACTCACCATAAAAAGCCAGCCTGTCCTCTTCCTTGAGGCAGACAACATCACTCCTGACGTATTTGCAGGCAAGTCGGCTGCAGATATTGCCAGTCTTCATGCATTCGAGGGCCGCGATCAGGTAACCCTCGGAAAATATTTTGATGTCGCAGGCAAAGCCGGGGCGACTGCTGCTGACACGAAGATCGTTGTCAGGGGCGATGTCTCCCGGGTCAAGTATATCGGCATGAAAATGTCCGCCGGTGAAATCCTTGTTGAGAAGAGCGCCGATATGTATGTCGGGGGCTGGATGCAGGGCGGAAAGCTCACTGTCAAAGGCAATGTAGATGCATTTGCAGGTCTCGGGATGCAGAACGGAGAACTCATCATCGAAGGGAATGCAGGCAACTACCTCGGTGCTGCCTACCGCGGCGACTGGCGAGGCATGCAGGCCGGCGTCATACGAGTCAGGGGCAACGCAGGCAGCGATATCGGTACTTTCATGAACGGCGGCACTATCATCGTCGAAGGGAATGTCGATGTCCATGTCGGGACACACGCCGAAGGCGGTAAGATCATTGTAAAAGGCAATGGCAAGAGCAAGATTGGAGGCCAGATGGTAGAGGGCGAAATCTACGTCTTTGGCACAATCGATGTCATGATGCCAGGTTACAAGTATATAGAAGATGTCGATCTCGAGGTTGACGGAGTAAAAGGCAAATTTGCCCTTTACCACGGTGATCTCGGGGAACGTCATCCCAAGAGAAAAGGTCAGATTGTGTACGGAAAGCTGTACCAGAAGATCTAATCATTTTTTATGGTAGAAGCGCACCAGTTTTTCATACTTTTGATCGATACCCCATATAATTATTGCTACAATTTTTTGATTTCGTCACACTGTGTAAATCACCGAAACTAAAAATATATGTAATATTTTAATATTCTCCCTATTTGATTTATTATTTTAATATTTTTATATTAATACTCCTCGAATCTAAATCGCAATACTTATATCAAGAGATATATTATAGTTGTTTGTCCCGTGAGGGGACGTGCAGTAGTGACCAACATCTACCATCTGTGTACTTCAGATAGCGTACACCAGCGTTCAGTTATCGTAATGTATTGCAGTTAAAATGAGATTTTAAGAGGAATATTATGGCAAAATACAAAGATACAATTGACCTCTATGATGATGAGGGCAAGCTGCTCAAGAGCGGCGTAACGCTTGAAAAAATCAGCCCGCTGGTCAACAAGGGCGCATTAAAGATCATCGACCTGACAAAGAGGACTGTCGCAGTCAACCTTGCAGGTATCGACAATGCAATCAAGACCGGCGCAATGGGCGGAAAGAACCAGCAGATCCTGGGCCGTGCAGTCAAGTGCGACTGTGTCAAGGACTGTGACGCACTTTCAGCCAAGATCAAGACGATGGTCAGCGTTACCGACGGTGACGACACCAAGATCACCAAGGTCGGCGGCGGAAAGATGCTCCTCGTGGAAGTCCCGAGCTCACGCCTGAATGCAGCAGCAACCTACGATGCAGCAAGCACTGCAGTTGCAGCAGCAACCACCTACGCACTCATCGAGCAGTACAAGGTCGGCATGTTCGACGGCGCATACGTCAAGTCCGCAGTCTGGGGATCATACCCGCAGACCATGGACATGCAGGGCGGAAACGTGGTCTCCATCCTTTCCATCCCGCAGAACAACGAAGGTCTCGGATACGCACTCCGTAACGTTCCGGCAAACCACGTCGCAATGATGACCCACCGGAATGCAATCCAGTCCGCAGCTCTCTCCGCAACCTTTGAACAGGCCGGAGAGTTCGAGATGGGTGCCGCAATCGGACCATTCGAGCGCGCACAGCTCCTGCTCTACGCATACCAGGGCCTGAATGCAAACAACATCGTCTACGACCTCGTCAAGAAAAACGGCAAGACCGGTACCATCGGTACTGTTGTCCAGAGCCTTGTCGAGCGTGCACTTGAAGACAAGGTCATCAAGGCAGGCAAGAAGGGCAAGTCAGGCTACGTATTCTACGAGACCAAGGACCCGATGCTCTGGAACGGATACGCAGCAGCCGGAACCCTTGCAGCAACCATGGTAAACTGTGGTGCCGGGCGTTTCGCACAGGCAGTTTCTGCAACCCTGCTCTACTTCAACGACCTGCTTGAGCACGAGACCGGCCTGCCCGGTTGTGACTACGGCCGTGTAATGGGTGTAGCAGTCGGGTTCTCCTTCTTCAGCCACTCGATCTACGGTGGTGGCGGTCCCGGTGTCTTCAACGGTAACCACGTTGTGACCCGTCACGCAGCAGGTGTCGGTATGCCCTGTATCTGTGCAGCCTGTGCAGTTGATGCAGGTACCCAGATGTTCGGACCCGAGGCAACCTCCAAGGTCTACCAGGACACTTTCGGACAGCTCGACGAGTTCAAGAAGCCGATGCAGGCAATTGCAAAGTCTGTATAAACAGCTGAGATACGAATGACTGATGCCATATATACTCAGGTAAGGATCGTTCCGGAACGGCTCCTCAATCCCGAACGGGTCGAGAAGCTCATGAACCTGATTGCCACTACTGCAGGGGTACGGCGTATCCTGTTAAACGGACAGCGCCTCCCCGCCACCGTCCCTTATGGCCCGGCACGGGGTATGGAAAACCCACACCCCATGCGAATGACCATCAGGGTCGGTGACCAGGAACTGGAACTTCAGGTACATGTAGGTACAATACTGGTGGAGCTGGAAAACCGCGACGCCATACCTGCCATTCGTGCGGCCTGTGACGAAGTTTTTTCTGATCTGTCCTATTCGCTCAAGGAAGGACGTTTTATGAAGAGCGATCCGTCACTCGCAGATTACGCGAAATTCGGCCCTGATGCGGATAAAGATATTATCGGAATGGCCGATCCCAAGAGTAAATCAGGACCTGTCATCCTGCAGGGACTAAAATAAATTATGCCAATGGGAAGAGTTACCCAGGTTGTCGACTGCCGCGAGGCAATGGGCATGGGAAAGGGGGGTGGAATCGCCCAGAGGGGCACCATCTCGGAATGCCGCTATCCGGATGTCATCGTAGTAGGGATGTCTCCGGGAAGGCGTCACGTTACCAAACCCGTGTGCGATATTACCTCTGCGCTCCGTCAACAGG
Source organism: Methanoregulaceae archaeon (assembly GCA_041305745.1). Lineage (GTDB taxonomy): Archaea > Halobacteriota > Methanomicrobia > Methanomicrobiales > Methanospirillaceae > UBA467. The sequence continues at coordinate 35,185 of JBFYKV010000058.1, forward strand.
GTATCGAGTACAGCGTCAGCACACTCGTGCTGAACGCGGGCAGCGGGGTGCCACCCGACGCCCAGAATATCGGCGGTGCGGTGCTCGGGGCATACTTTGGCATTAATGAGAAAGAGATCCGGCAGATAGAGAAACACAAAATTGCCATCCTCCACCACGGGAATGTACGTTCCCACGTGGTGCACAAGGTCAGGTATATCCTCCAGGCCTGTGACGTGAAGGCAGTCGTTGTTTCGCAGGCACCGGTTGATTTCGAGGACTTTGCAAAGGTAGGGGTAAAAACCTCCCTTGTGATGCCCCCGGGGGATAAAATAAAAACAAGAGGGACCGTGATGGCTATCGTTTCCGGTGTCACACGGGGCCAGACTCCCACCAGGGAGAAGATGGCTGAAGTTATTCACGCAGTGATGAAAATAATCAAAACCTAGGAGTGAAAAAAATGGCTTACAAACCACAGTATGGACCTGGAACCTCCATTGTTGCCGAAAACAGGCGCAAGTACATGGACCCGGGCCACAAGCTGGAAAAGATCCGTGACGTCACGGATGAAGACATCGTACTGCTCATGGGCCACCGTGCCCCGGGCTCAGCATACCCGACCGCCCACCCGCCACTCGCAGAACAGCAGGAACCCGCCTGCCCTGTCCGCAAGATGGTCACCCCGACCGACGGCGCAAAGGCCGGCGACCGTGTCAGGTACATCCAGTTTGCCGACTCGATGTTCAACGCACCGTCCCAGCCCTACGAGAGGACTTACCTCGAGGCGTACAGATTCCGTGGAATTGACCCGGGAACCCTGTCCGGCCGTCAGATCATCGAGTGCCGCGAGAGAGACCTCGAGAAATACGCAAAAGACCTCGTCAACACCGAGCTCTTTGACCCCGCCCGTGTCGGTATCCGTGGTGCAACCGTGCACGGACACTCACTCAGGCTCGCAGAGGACGGCATGATGTTCGACATGCTCCAGCGCTGCATCCTCGACAAGAAGAGCGGCGTTGTCAAGTATGTCAAGAACCAGATCGGTGAGCCCCTCGACAGGGAAGTCAAGGTCGGCAAGCCCATGGACGAGAAGTGGCTCAAGGCACACAGCACGATCTTCCACTCGCTCGTCGGTGTAGCGTTCCGCGACGACAAGGAGTATGTAGAATACATCCAGCGCATCCACTCGCTGAGGACAAAATATGGCTTCATGCCAACGGAGTGATTAAGATGGCAAAAATTGAGAGATCACAGAAACTCTTCCTGAAGTCACTGAAGGAGAAGTTCGCAGAGGACCCACAGTCAGAAAAGACCGTCTTTGCACGCGAAGGCCTGAAGCAGTCCGCGCGTAAGAAGGAGTTCATCGAGGCAGGCAGGAAGATGGAGATGTCCCGTGGGATCAGCATGTACGACCCCGTACGCTGCCACCTTGGTGGTATCCCGCTCGGTCAGCGCCAGCTGATGACCTACGAAGTCTCCGGAACCGGCGTCTTTGTAGAGGGTGACGACCTGCACTTCGTCAACAACGCTGCCATGCAGCAGTTCTGGGACGACATCAGGAGGACCATCATCGTCAACATGGACCTTGCACACCAGACCCTGCAGAAGCGTCTCGGCAAGGAAGTTACCCCTGAGACCATCAACGAGTACCTCCACGTGCTGAACCACGCAATGCCCGGTGCAGCCGTCGTTCAGGAACACATGGTCGAGACCCACCCTGGCCTCGTCGACGACTGTTACTGTAAGGTATTTACCGGTGACGACGAGATGGCAGACGACCTCGAGCCCCAGTTCGTCCTCAACATCGACAAGCTCTTCACGGCAAAACAGGCCGCCCAGCTCAAGGCATCGGTCGGCAAGTCCCTGTGGCAGGCTGTCCACATCCCGACCATCGTCTCAAGGACCTGCGACGGAGGAACCACCTCACGCTGGTCTGCAATGCAGCTCGGTATGTCCTTCATCGGTGCCTACCGCATGTGCGCCGGAGAAGCAGCAGTCGCTGACCTTGCATTCGCCGCAAAGCACGCCGGTGTCATCCAGATGGCCGACATCCTGCCGGCCCGCCGTGCCCGTGGCCCGAACGAGCCCGGTGGTATCAAGTTCGGTAACTTTGCCGACATGATCCAGACCGACAGGAAGTACCCGAACGACCCCGCCAAGTGTTCCCTTGAGATTGTGGGTGCCGGAACCATGCTGTTCGACCAGATCTGGCTCGGATCCTACATGTCCGGTGGTGTCGGTTTCACCCAGTATGCAACCGCTGCATACACTGACAACATCCTCGATGAGTACACCTACTACGGTATGGACTACATCAAGGACAAGTACAAGGTCAACTGGCAGAACCCGTCCGAGAAGGACCGTGTCAAGCCAACCCAGGACGTTGTCAACGATATTGCAACCGAGGTCACCCTCAATGCAATGGAGCAGTACGAGCAGTTCCCGACCCTCATGGAGGACCACTTCGGCGGTTCCCAGCGTGCCGGTGTCATTGCTGCTGCATCCGGTCTGTCCGTCGGTATTGCAACCGGTAACTCCAACGCCGGTCTGAACGGGTGGTACCTGTCCATGCTCGTTCACAAGGAAGGCTGGTCACGTCTCGGATTCTTCGGATACGACCTGCAGGACCAGTGCGGTTCAACCAACTCACTGTCTGTCCGCCCGGACGAGGGTGCAGTCGGAGAACTCCGTGGACCCAACTACCCGAACTACGCAATGAACGTGGGCCACCAGGGAGAGTACGCCGCAATTGTCGGTTCCGCTCACCTCGGCCGTGGAGATGCATGGTCACTCTCACCGCTGATCAAGATCTGTTTCTCCGACCCCTCGCTCAAGTTCGACTTTGCCGAACCACGCCGCGAGTTCGCAAAGGGTGCAATCCGCGAGTTCATGCCCGCCGGAGAGCGCTCACTGATCATACCCGCACGGTAAGATCACCCCACAATTTTTTTTACAAAAAACTGGTGCTGTATAACCCTTTTTCCGGATATACATTCTCTCCCCGCAACATCATACCGGAAGGAGGGGCTCTGATCCCTCCTTTGCACCTCCCCCTTCCATAAAAAACGAAAAAAAATCAATTTTTTAGACTTTGTTGAAAACAGACATGAACCAGTAAGGTTCACACCGGGACCATGAAAATGTCCATTCAAAATCTCCTTCTATTATGGGTTGTTCCCCCATTTCTAATGAAAATGGCTTCGCCATTTTCATGATTTATGCCCGAAATCCTGAAAGGAGTTCATAATGTGTTAATATGAAAATGTCCCCCTGACATTTTCATCCTGTATTCTTGTGGCCCGTCGGCTTCATGTCCGTTTTCATGCCAACTCCACATTTCGATAATCCCTGTCCGATCCCTTTCTCTGACAGGACGGGCTCGCACCCCTCACTGCCCCACCCCTCTACAGGATGGTATGCATGCAGGGTTGACCGGAATTCTGTGATTCAAAAAAAGAATTAACCACAGATCTTTTCGCATTTTGAGGATGCATAAATACAATCACTGGCGTCAGTCCCGTTAGTGTCGGTATGAAGAGTGTGGTGAAAGAGAAATAGTGAGATATTGGGGAAGATGTCAACAGCACCTGTTATTGCACAATAATGACCTCTCCTGATAATTTGCGTTCTTTCGGTTCCTGGAATCCGGAGGGGATGCGATCTTCTTTTTTTTGTTTTCCAATTGCCTGAAGTACTCTGATGATCTGGTATCACAGGTTCTGTCAGGACTGCATCCGTATGTTCAGCCGGGAGAAAAATTTCAACAACGGGAAAGCAGTCTGCCTGATGACGGTAATTTTATCTTATGACTCCGGCCATGTGCAGTTCCAACCATTTTATCTTTTGCCGGAACACAATGTGCATTCAGACAAGTCTGTTATTGCGTTCTGATGGCCATGCATGTCACAATTATTTCACCCGGAATTTATACGTACGGTGCAATGCTTATAGGCGGGATTATCCGGGAAGCCGGGTATCCTGTCACCATCCGCCGTGAATTAAAAGCAGCATATACCGACACGGTCTTTTTAAGCCTCTATTCCACCCAGCACCTTCTTGACCCCGGTATCAGGGAATTTGTAAAAAAACACATTGAAAAAGGAGGGAAATGTTATGCCGGCGGCCCGGTGTCAGCATATCCGGAAATGGTGCTCGGAGAACTCGGATGCAGCGGTGTCGTGCTGGGGGAGGGGGAAAAGACAGTCCTCTCCCTCCTTTCCGGAGAAATTACCGACCTGGAGCGGGGTGTAGCGTATGAAAACAATGGAAAACAGGTTATACTCCCGGTATCAGAACCGGTTTCGGTTGAAAACCGGCCCCTTCCCCTGATCCCGGACGATATCGGCACACAGGACATCAGGGGTGCAAATGTCTATATCGAAACCCACCGGGGCTGTCTCGGGGCATGTACCTTCTGCCAGGTACCACGCTTTTTCGGCCATGCAATCCGGAGCCGGGATAGTGAAGATATCCTGCAGGAAGTACGGGCATTTAAAAAGAAGGGAGTACGCCGGATATCCATCAGCGGGGGAACAGGATCACTGTACCGCTCTGTCGGAAACCAGCTGAATCCCACTGCCTTTATCGACCTCCTTGCAGGGATATCCGAAATTGTCGGGAAAAACAATCTCTCTGCCCCGGATATCAGGGCTGACTGCATCACCGGGGATATTCTTGAAGCAATCAGGAATTACACGATCGGCTGGATCTTTTTTGGAATCGAGTCCGGGTCAGACCGGATCCTCAACCTGATGGGCAAGGGAATTAAAATATCCCGGGTTTCCGATGCCGTCGCTGAGTGCCGTGATCACGGGCTCCGGGTCGCCGGAAGTTTTATTGTCGGGTATCCCACCGAGACCGACGAGGATTATACCCTTACAAAGGACTTTATTTCAGAGGAATCGCTTGATGATGTCTTTATCAGCATTGCAGAACCGATACCGGGAACACCCCTTGCCCGGATGGTGCTGCAGACACCGGACGAGAAAAACCCGGTCTTCATGCCGACAACCGGCGAGTACCGCCCGCTTGGCCTTACGGTGGGCGAGGCACGGTGTTTCGACCTCATGCAGCATGCAGACATGTATAAACCCGGGCTCCATGTTATCACGGACCAGATCTACGACGCCTATCTTGCAGAGGCAAGAAAGCAGGGGGATGACATCAGGGCAGTCGCCGGTCTGCTCCACCGGTATTATGGAACAACTGAGTGAAGGTTCTTATCACTCATCATAGTAAGATAAATAATTTCTTTTTTAAAAAACATGCATAGGACGTTGTGTTTCTCATTAATACAATTTTTTTTTATTTAACACAACCTGACATGTATAAAAACCGTCGGCGTGTGCTTATTTGCCCATTTAATCTCTTAAAATCGGTTTATAAGCAAAAATTTCGAAACATTTAACTCATCTATAATCAACTGTTAAATGAACCACAAAGGGTTTGTACTCGATGTGAGTGGCAATGCATGATGAACACTCTCGTGCACTATTCAGCACGCAGGGAGGAGGCTAAATGGAAAGTATTGTATTTGGCATTGGAATAACTGCATTGGCAGGAGCTCTTGCCACAGTTGCCGGTGCTGCGGAAGATACTGAATCAAACATCGGATCACAGGGTGACCCGAACTCACAGGTTCAGCTCGCTCCGCAGATGGGTTATATTCATCGCATTTTCAATAAGGCAGTTGCTGGTGAACCACCGGCCTATGGTCTCTGGATCGCACTCGGTGCGGGGATCGCTTGGGCTTTTATGGCTATGCAGATCAATCCGATACTTGCAATCGTCCTTGGATGCGGTCTCGCCACATTTGTTCAGGGCGTGTACGCAACGACGGCATATCTTGGAAGAACAGCAAGTCTCGCGAAATTTGGACAGCCAGTCTATGTTGACATACTCAAGTCAGTAACGACGGTGACAATGGCACACGCATTTGTGGCAATATTTACCACAGTGACAATGTGCCACCTGATCAACGCGGCTCTGGGACACCCGTTCCCGCTGCCACTGCTTGGTCTGATATGGGGTATCGCACTCGGAGCAGCCGGTTCTGCAACCGGAAACCCGTTCTACGGGAAGGAACGCCAGTACCAGTCACAGAAGTTTGGTGCAGGGGTTCCGATCGCAGCATCGGGTAATATTGTCAGATATGCCGAAGCTGGTGAGAGAAACTCACTCGACAACGGATGGTACACTGCCAAGCTGGGCGGTCCTGCATCCGGGGTCTGTTTCGGCCTGATCGTGTTCCTCGAACTATGGCGTACGGTTCTCTTTGAACCTGTAGCCGGTGGATGGGGCGCAATTGTTATCGGTGTTATCATGATCCTTGTCTTTGCAGTCATTGACCGCTACATAGAGGTCTGGGCAAGGAAGAACTACGGACCATACGCAGCCCCCGAAAAGGAGGCATCCTCATGAGCGCAGTCGGTGCAAAGCCTGCAGGCGGTGCAGGACTGGATACTATGGCTGCACTCATCGGCATTATTATTCTTATCGTCATTCTCGGCGCAATGTACATGCTCGGCTCTTCCGTTGCATTAATGGCCCTCATCGGGGTCATTGTCGGCGGAATTCTGATCGGGTTTGGTGTACACTTTGTGCCGGTGGGTGGTGCGCCTGCCGCAATGGGACAGGCTCCCGGTATCGCAACCGGTGTTGCAATGCTTGCAGCCGGTGCCGGTCTCGCAGGGCTCTTTGGTGGTGCCTGGGCTGCAGAGCAGGGGCTCGCAGTTGCAGTTATCACCGGTGGAGTCGGTGGAGGCCTGATGATGGCCGTCACCTGTTTCATGGTCAATTTCATCTACGTGTTCGGTATGGGTATCCCTGCAGCGTCAGGAAAGGTATTAAAGGACCCCATAACAGGGGACTCCCAGCCTGAGTACAAATCACAGGGAACAGAAGGTCACGGCCTGCCGTTCATATCCTATGTCGGCGGCGTGATTGGTGGCATATTCGGTGGAGCCGGCGGTACGCTCGTCTATATCATGCTCCTCGATGTGTACAAGGAATCCCCTCCGGAAATGTTCGGTGCCCAGGCGGCCCAGGTACTCCCGATAGCGATTACACTCGCAGGACTCTTTGCACTTGGTATATTCCTGGTGAACGCAGTGCTCGCTGCCTACAACATCACCGGTACCATCGAGGGACCGCATGACCCGAAGTTCAAGCGTTTCCCCCGTGACATTATCGCATCCGCAGTCGCATCCGCGGTCTGTGGTATTGTGGCAATCCTGCTTGTGGCGATGTGAGGTGTGTTAAATGACAGTTAAAGTTGAAGTAATCGAAGGCGGTATGCCCCATACCAACATCATGATTGGCGGGCTCGTTGCCTCTGTTATCTGTATTTACCTCACCTACCTGAACGTACTTACAGGTACACAATTATTTGCATTCTTTGGTGGACTTGGTGCAATCGCAGCAATCGTCTGGGGGAGCCATACCATCAAGCACCTGTGCAGCTACGGTATCGGTACCGGTGTTCCCTCTGCAGGTATGATGGCATTCGGCTCCGGTATCATCGCAATGCTCTTTGCGACCAAGTACGGAGTTGCAGCACCAATCGTTGCCATCATTCTCGCAGCGGTGATCGGTGCAATCCTCGGGTATACTGCAAACAATATCCTGAGCATGCGCATCCCGGTCATGATCCAGTCACTCGTTGAAATGGCAGTTATCGGGGCACTCACGCTGATGGGATTCGCAGCAATGATGACCGGTTCATTTGAGCTCTCATCAATGACTACCGGTACAGTGACAATCCTCGGGCTTGCACTCCCCAGCTACCAGGCATCCCTGCTTGGCGGAGCACTTCTTGCAACCGTCTTCATGCTGGGTGGAATTGCAATCCAGCACCCGTTCAACGCCTGCCTTGGCCCGAACTGGACACAGGACAGGATGCTGATGCTCGCTGCTGAATGCGGATTCCTCTCGATGATCCCGGCAGCAGTCATGTCAATGGCACTTGTCAGCATGCCGGCAGCGCTTATTTCGCTTGTCGTGGCATTAGTTGGCTGGTACTACACGTATGCCAATTATATCGTCCTTTCAAAGCGGGACGCAGCTGCATGGCTCGATGCAAAACCGATTCCGGACATGGAGGGACACTGATATGTTCATACTGGTACTTCCCGAATTCGGACTGGTTGCAGACCCGATGGTGGGTATTGTTACCTCCGCAGGCGAGTCGCTGGCACCGGTTCTTGAGAAAGTCGCGGAACTTGAAGCAGTATCAAACGATATTGTGAACATGCTCTCCGGACACGGTAATTACCTTGCTTCCTTCCCGAACAGGGAGAAAGCGCTGGTTGTTGCCGGTAGTATGAACGCATTCTGGTATGGAATGGCAGTCGGTCTCGTGATCGCAGGGGTCTTTGTATTCCATCTGATATGAGGTGAGAAAAATGGCAGAAAAGAAATCACCAGCAAGCGGATGGCCGATTGTTCAGGGAGACTTCCACTCAGGGGACGCAAACAGCCCGGTTGCAGTCGTAACCATGGGTTCCCACCTTGATGAGAAGGGTATCTGCGACCGCGGGGCTGCAATCTGCGGGTCATGCAAGACTGAAAACCTCGGTCTTGAGAAGGTCATTGCAAATATCATCTCAAACCCGAATATCCGCTTTATGCTGCTTTGTGGTACTGAAGTGAAAGGCCACCTCAGTGGTCAGACGCTTGCAGCACTCCACAAGGGCGGTGTCAAGGACGGAAGGGTTGTCGGAGCTGAAGGAGCTATCCCGTTCATTGAGAACCTCAATGATGACGCTATCAAACGCTTCCAGGAGCAGGTTGAAGTCGTCAATATCATGGAGTCCGAGGATATCGGAGCCATCACGGCAAAAATCAATGAGCTCAAGGGCAGGGACCCGGGCGCATTCGGCGCCGACCCGATGGTCATTGAGGTCAAAGAGGCCGGTGGTGCTGAAGAGTCCACAGGAGAAGTCAGGCCTCTCTCCGGAGAACTTGCACTCGTCCATGCCCGTATGAAGATTATCGAGAAGATGGTAACTGACATCGGATACCGGGACAAATTTGCCTCAGGTGTCTATTCAGGCAAGATAGAAGGCTTAATGATTGGTCTTATCGTGTCATTTGCCCTTCTCGGATTCATGTTGATGGGGTGAACAGGAGATGGCAGAAGAAGAATCAAAGGCAGCAGGTCCGATCAGGATGGTTGCTATTGAAAACATGGTGGAGAATATCCGCTACAAGGCACAGATCTTGGCCAGGACAAACAAGCTCGATTCAGGTATCATGGACTCTGGAATTGTCGGGTTCTCTGCCGGGCTTATCGTAGTCCTGGTCCTGATCGTGGTGCCCGTAGTAGTCATGTGAGGTGGAAAAAATGGCAGAAAAGAAATCACCAGCAAGCGGGTGGCCGATTGTCCAGGGAGACTTCCACTCAGGTGACGCAAACAGCCCGGTTGCAGTCGTAACCATGGGTTCCCACCTCGATGAGAAGGGTATCTGTGACGGCGGGGCCGCAATCTGCGGGTCATGCAAGACTGAAAACCTTGGTCTTGAGAAGGTCATTGCAAATATCATCTCCAACCCGAACATCCGCTTTATGCTGCTCTGCGGTACTGAAGTGAAAGGCCACCTCAGTGGCCAGACGCTTGCAGCACTCCACAAGGGTGGTGTCAAAGACGGAAGGGTTGTTGGTGCAGAAGGTGCCATCCCGTTCATTGAGAACCTCAATGCTGACGCTATCAAACGCTTCCAGGAGCAGGTTGAAGTCGTCAATATCATGGAGTCCGAGGATCTCGGAGCCATAACGGCAAAGATCAATGAGCTCAAGGGCAGGGACCCGGGCGCATTCGGCGCCGACCCGATGGTCGTTGAGGTCAAAGAGGCTGCCGGTGGCGCGGAAGTAGCCGCAGCAGGTGTAAACCCACAGTTCCTCGAGATCGAGAAGAGACTCGATAAGATCGAGAAACAGGTTGAGTTTGCGGATGCAGAGATTGCCCAGCGCGTGGGCAGAAAAATCGGTCGGGATATCGGAATACTCTACGGGCTTGTAGCAGGGTTGACAGTCTTTGTCATGCTGCTTGTCCTGCTCCCGAAATTAAACATATTAGTGTAAGGAGGTGTGAAAAAATATGTTCAGATTCGAAAAAGAACAGAAAGTCTGGGACTTCAATGGCACCAAGATCGGAGGGCAGCCAGGTGAATACCCAACCGTGCTTGGCGCATCTATCTTCTATAACAAGCACGAGGTAGTGCTTGACGACCATACAGGTAAAATCGACAAACCCGTTGCAGAGGCACTCTGGAACCGCTGTCAGGAACTTTCAGACCTGACCGGCATTCCCCATTTCATCCAGATCATCGCCGAGTTCCCCGCAGCATTTGAAAGTTATTTCACCTGGTTCGACAGCATCGACAACAAGACTGCATTCCTGATGGACTCGTCAGTTCCTGCATCCCTGGCTCATGCCTGCAAGTATGTCACTGAAGTGGGTCTCGCAGACCGTGCAATCTACAACTCCATCAACGGGTCAATCCCGCCGGAGAATATCGAGGCAATTGCACAGAGCGACGTGAGTGCAGCCATAGTGCTGGCATTCAACCCCGCTGATCCCTCGGTGGTCGGAAGAGAGAAAGTACTGACAGAAGGCGGTGTCGCAGGACAGACGATGGGTATGCTGGAGATCGCAGAAAAGTGCGGGATTACCCGCCCGATTCTCGACACCGCAGCAACACCCCTTGGCCTCGGCTCAGGTGGATCATACCGTGAAATCCTGGCATGCAAAGCAATCCATGGATACCCGACCGGTGGTGCGTACCACAACATGACTGTTTCCTGGACCTGGCTGAAACGCTGGAAGGGAACGAAAAAGAACCCCTCGGCACTGGCCGCAGGATACGAGGGCAAGGATGCACTCCTCAAGCAGATGTCTCACCACTATCTCGGTGGCATGGAAGGTATCAAGCAGGCAGCATGGTCAGCACCCGATATCGGATGCAACATGATCGCAAGCACACTTGGTGCCGACCTCATCATGTACGGACCAATTGAGAATGTCGAGGCGATGATAACAGCACAGGCATATACCGATATAACAGTTCTGGAAGCAACACGAATGCTCGGAATCGATGTGTGTGCTGACAGCCACCCGATATTCAAACTCATCTAATTTTTTTTTGCTCGCTTTTCATACGACGGAACGCTCATTTTATTGCTGTACCCGTTTTAAATCCTTTCTAGATACTGGACGCCCCAATTGCCATTTAAACGGTTTTAGGGGGTATTTACTATTGAATATCGCCATTGGGATTGAATGCTGATCTTTATTCACTTCCTGCCTTTCAGCCCGGGTTTTATCTAAACCAGACCCGCCGGCCTCCGGGACACTTCAGGTGAAGAACCCCTTCAGGTATGGCATGATCTGATTAGTGAATGCTGCTGCTCTCACCCGGTTTTTATATACATACCTCTTCGCTGTTTTGTATGGGGTTATAGAACCCTGAATCTTTGAGTTACCGGGGAATAGTCACTTGAATCACCGGCAAGGAAGCCCTTCGGGGGCGGCGAAGTTCATCTTGTCGGGTGTGTGGGGCAACAGCCCTCATAAACTATTGCGTAAATGGGAATACAACTGCCCACACGGAATAGCGAAGAGCCATATATAGACAGAAAGGCAAACCCGGGGCATTGTCCTGTCAGCGTAACCGTACCAACCAGTAAAAGTCAGCAACAAAGAACAGGTTCTATGCCAGCTCATCCTGTAAACCAATCCCGGTATACCAAAAATAAACAAATAGCAGCCGTAACCAGTCAACGGATTCAGGTAAAAAGAGGTAGTTCCCTAAAAAGACATATCGCTACACTACATATTTGGTGTAACAGACCCTGGCATTCGTTTCATGGCCTTCACACCAGTCCCTTCCAGTTCCGTAAGTGCAAACCCGTACCGCATCCTGACCGAGTCCGGTAGCTCGTTTATTCCAACCGGGACAAACCCAAATTCCGCGTAAAAATCAACGAGCCCGGGGGTAGAGTAAAGGTACAATATCGTATCAGGGAATGCCCTGATAAGCGTCCCGATAACCCGGTATGCATACCCCGATTTCCGGAACTCTTCAAGGGTGAATACTCCGTCAATTTCTGTCGCATCATCACGGATCGTGCATCGTGCAACAGAGACGAGCACATCATCAAGGAACACCCCAAAAATCCGTTCATTTTTTGTATCTGCACGCTGCTGACGGTAATGACACCAGAGTTCCTCGGCCTGTTTAAATTCGCGGGGACTTAGTTCACGGGAGGTGATAACTGGTTCGACGGGGGAATATTTTACAAGAACCGGCATCCTGGCTTTTTTCACCACCTCGGTTGCGGTACTCCCGATTGGAATATCACGAAGGTAATCGCCTGCACCGTGGCGTGAGACAATGATGATCGATACATTCTCTTTTATTGCAAAATCACATATTTCCTGTGCCGGATTCCCGAAACGTAACATGAATTTAATGCTTAATGTTCCATCGTCAAGCATCCTGCAGACGTTCTGAAGCTTCCTGTATGACGTTTTCATGATATTTTCAAGATCTTTTCTATCCCCTGCTTTGGTGATAACATGGAGAAGCAATACCTCCTTCACACCGTCAATTGCGGGTATGCTACGGAGACACGCTTCCGAGGGGCGTGAAAAATCAACGGGACAGAGTACCTTTTCAAATATCTCCGGTCCGGACCGTTCCGATGCAGTTTCAGGGGGTTCCATGTCCAGGATGAGACCGTCATATCGTGTAATGAGTACATCGCATGATGCCGCATTCAGGACCTTTTCAGAGACGGATCCAAGCAGGATCTCATGCATTATCCCTTTACCCCGGGCACCTATCAGGATCAGTTCCACCCCTTCTCTTTTTGCGATGTTAAGGATACCGGATGCAATATCATCTTCACCAGCGTCAATGATAATTTCACTGACATGGAGGGAACGCTCTTCCAGGTAGGTCCTGTTTTTCTGAAGATGCCTTAAAATCCGTTCCTGTGCAGACTCATGTTCAGGTCCTGACATCCATGCGGGGTTATTTGCCCTTTCCTTTTCCCTGATGTGGACAAGTATTACCTCGTTCACACCAGGAATTTTTGCAGCACACTCCACGGTTTTTTCCGAGTATCCTGAAAAATCCGTGGGTACCAGAATTTTTTCAAACATGCCGGCCGGTTCCCTTCCCCTGAACTGATTATTGGCATCAATCTATTAAAATAAAACTCTTCTTTTTAACCAGGAGACAAAAACCGGAAATACGCCTGTTATTATTTATAAACCGCATGATGATATACGAAAAGGATGAGGCCCTGAACAGGAATAACCGGATGGACAGGAAGACCATAAACCATTTTTTAAACGACTGCCTTCTTTGCCCTGGCTGGTCAAACCGGTATTGCCGGGTCCATTTCGATGGCTCATGATCATCGGGCAGGGTACCCTGACGGTACATGACAGATCTGACAGTTTATTCATAGGACCTGCCCTTTGCATGGCGGATAATTCCGGGTCCTCAGGAACTCCCCCTGCAGTTAGTCCCCCTGACCCTCCCTGCACCTGCTATACGAATAAAAAGAGGGCCAGGTCTGCCTGAATTTTAAAAAAAGATTAAAGATTGAGAGGTTCAAATCCCTGCTTTAATACCTTGCCGTACGATTTGCTGATCTTCGGGTCAAGTGCACACACCGGGCAGGTATAATCATCAGGTAACTCTTCAAACGGGGTTCCCGCCGGGATACCACGGTGAGGCTCGCCCCTCTTCTGGTCATATACGTAGCCACATACCGAACAGATATATTTTGTAGGTACCCACTCCTCGAACCCACCCTTTCCAATTCGTCCTTTTCCCTGAATACCGCAGAGCGGGCAGACATAGCTGTCAGGGAGGTCTTCGAATTCCGTTCCTTCAGGAATGCCATTATGGGGTTCCCCCCTGAGCGGCGAGTAGATATACCCACAAATGACACACCGGTATCGCTTTACTGCGGTCATGGTCACATCCTTTTCGTTGAAGAGAAGATGGCCAGTTAACATTATAAACATATGTCTCGCAAAACCGTATGCTCATTCCGAATAAGCAACACACCCGAATACTAATACTTAAGAGCACTACGGCTCATACCTCCCATCCGGGATATATGAAACCTGCACGCGGAGTAGTACTTGTTACATTCCTGATAGTGGTGGTGCTTGTCATATACATACATCATTGACCTGACGGGCTTTCCCGGACCGGCAGGTGTCCGGAATGAGGTAAAAACCCACCCTTTTGCCGAAATCAGGGACTGAAATGGGGAAAAATACTCCCCTGTTCAGATTTTTTGGAAAACTCAATAAAAGAGCCACAATATATTGATCCCGGAACATACCGTCTGAATGTGCAGGGCCTTGTTACGGATCCCGGGATATACACATACGTTGAATTGCTCACGAAATACCCGGTGTATCAGAACCTTGTGACCCTTCAATGTGGTGAGGGTCAGGATGTTCCGATCCTCCGGGAAGGCATCCTGGTGCGTGATATCCTGAAAGGATTCAGGTGTACGGCCTGAAGCGGGTACAATCATATTCCGGGCACAGGACGGCTATTCAACTTCATTTCCTCTCTCATATAGTATGGATAACGATATCCTGATGGCGTACCGGATAAATAATGTGACACTCCCTGCAGAGAGGGGATACCCGTTCCAGCTCGTTGCTGAGGATAAATGGGGATATAAGTGGATAAAGTGGATTACCTGCAATCGAACTGTCGGATATTCCTGCATACAAAGGATACCGGGTGTCACGGGGGTATTCAAACACCGGAAATCTGCAAGAAGGATTTTTCTCATGAACTCCCCCGGACAATCGCCTGCAGGAGTTGACAGGCCTGGCAGGCCATGGCCGTGATGGGTGAGCAGATCCATCTCATCCTTTCTCCCTGCAGTTTCACTCCTGCTCCTGCTTACCGGTTTTGGAATAACCGAACCGGGTATTAACACTCCCCTCCCAGGGGGACTGCCTGAAAAAAGCACCACCTTTCAGGTACATACCTGGCTCCGGGGACCGTTTCTTATCCTTCTCATCCTCCACATCGGGAGGTCAGCCCTTATCCCGCGACGCGGGAAGTGAGTCGCACTGCAGGGGGAACCTATAAACCTTTCAGGTTCATAGTTTTCGTCAATGGAGAAGGGTTCATTCTTTAATGAACGCATCGAACGTCTGCCCCGGGCAGAACTTGATGCCCTTATCGATGAGCGTGTGCGTTATACTGTGCAATACGCCTCTGAAAAGTCCCCGTTTTACAGAAAATGGTTCGCTGACCACCAGATCAACCCTGCCACGATCCGTGAGCATGAAGACCTCCTCGAACTGCCACTTGTATCCGGCAGTGTCATTCGTGAGCACCAGCCGCCGGTAACCAGGGAGTTTTTTTTTAAAAGTGCCGACTGGAAAGATATATTTACCATCCATGAGACCAGCGGGACTTCAGGGGTCCCGAAGAGTTTCTTCATGACATGGGACGACTGGACCCGGTATGCCGAAAAATATGCCCGTGTCTTTTTGTCACAGGGATTTGGCAGCGGGGACAGGGTCATTATATGTGCAAGTTACGGGATGAACGTGGGGGCAAATACCATGACACTCGCTGCCCGGGATGTAGGGATGTCAGTCATCCCGACCGGTAAATGCAATTTTCCACACAGGATAATCTCCAGTTATAAACCGACCGGTATCGTGGGCAGCGTTTTTAAACTGATACATCTTGCGCGGAGACTTGCAAATGAGGGCATATCCCCCCATGAATCTTCTGTGGAACGCCTTATCATCGGGGGTGAAAGCTTTGCTGAAGAATCACGGGAATATCTTGCAGAACTCTGGGACAAGCCGGTATTCAACACATACGGCAGCACTGAAGGAACCATGTGCGGGGAATGCCTCCAGCACACGGGCCTTCATGTCCCTGAAGATATGGTTCATCTTGATGTCTACGACCCCGGCATGGAACGATTCGTCGGCGACGGGGAATGTGGCAGGGCGGTCATTACAACACTCCTTCCAGCAGGTGGAAAATCGGGCACCCTCCTTTTAAACTACGACACCGATGATACCACCGTGGTCCTTTCACGGGACACCTGTCCGTGCGGGAGGACCCATATGAGAATATTTACCCCACAGAGAGAGGCAGAAACAGTCTGGATCCTTGGAACACCAGTGAACCGGGTCGATATTGAGCGCGGTGTTTTTCAAAGACCGAATATGGAATACCTGACCGGAGAATACGAGGCATTTGTCTACGGGAGTGATGATGAGGACGAGGTGATTATGCGGGTAAGCATAGAGTGCCACGATCCGGAACAGACTGACCAGCACCTGGTTATGCAACAGTTTCTTGAATCATTCTTCCGTAATAAACCGCTCCTTGCCGATGCGTATGGTGAAAATTTTGAGGTGGCGTTCCATTTTACCGTACCGGGAGCGCTTGAACTCTATCGCCTGAAAGGACGTCCGAAACGACTAGTTGACAGAAGGGGGGAGTAGTTCCGGAACCTGCATGCTCTATCGTGTCTATCGTTCCGAAAAGTGAAATTTTATAAATCTAAAGAACCGATAATATCTTGCTTCTCGATATGTCACCTGGTTTTTTTCGTTTTGCCGGACACCCCCAGAATCTGGCATCAACCCCCCTATCTATCAGGTGATCTCTGTCGGGAGCACTTTACTTTCTCTCGTTCTTATTGCTTTTACCGTAAAAGTTCAATATCTGCATTTTAAGGCGCCCTGCCGCTGTTTCGTATGGGTGTCATGAAAATCCGTTCATTCCGACTCCTGCTATCGAAGTCTCTGTACCTCAACCGGGGCCGCACGTCGACGGTAATGGTATTTACCGTTTCGATGGCGTTCTGGAGAGAGAACTCACATTCATTGTATGAATCCGTTATCTTCTCCCACACCGGACAGGGAAACGCCCGGAAAAAAAGAGGACCGTATATTTTTTCCCGAAATCGCCGGTTGATTTGAAACAATGAGGGTCGCCTCCTCGGGGTAGTGATTTATTATAAGGCAGGATTTGCGTTATTTTCAGCATACAAAGAGTGACCGGCTGCTTTATCCGGTTTCACAACAAAAATATGGTCAACTTTACCATGCAGGACATACTCCCAGCCCTTATTTATTCATTCTCCGCCCTTTTCGTGATTCTCGATCCGCTGTTAAGCGTGCCGATATTTACATCAATGACCAAAGGGCAGTCATCTACGGAGATCGCAAAACAGGCACTCATAGCGGTAGCCGTCGCCGGTTTCCTGATGTACACGTTTCTCTTTTTTAATTTCCTCATTTTTGATGTCCTCGGCATCACCCTCCCCAGTTTCCAGGTTGCGGGCGGGATCCTGCTTTTTATCCTCGGTATGCAGATGTCTCTTGGTCTTGACATAGGGAAATCGAGAGACCACTCAAATACCGTCGCAGGAGTAGTAATAGGGACACCCCTTCTCTGCGGACCTGGCGCAATAACCACGGTCCTTCTACTTTCAAAGGATTATGGAATTCTTATCCCGGCACTGGCGATTGCCCTTTCCCTGCTGGCTACCTGGATTATACTCAAATTTTCATCACAGATCCAGAAAGTCCTCGGGGATTGTGTGACCGATATCATGGCCAAGGTGCTCGGGATGCTTGTTGCAGCAATTGCGATAAAAATTATTGCAGATGGCATAATCGGACTGATTTAATATTCTTTTTCCCTGAACTGCCGGCCCCGTGCAGTAAATACAGCAGAGATACCCCGGTTGAAACACTTTTTCATCCTCTTTCTCTTCCTGCTGATTACCATCTATAAGGATTTCAACTGGTCTGCAGTGACAAATTCCCATATTTTCCGGCATTCTTTTTGTTCTCCCCCACTCACCTGATAGTATGGCAGAACACGATCCGGAACAGCCGTCGCCTGAACTGGTTGATGCCGTAAAAAACTGGCTGGCCATGGATGGACTGTGGTTCCTTGCAGTCGAAGAGATGTGTGGAATGGATGCAGCCCTCCAATGTGATAACCGCGTATGGGAACAGTTTGCACCATCAGAAGCTCAAAAGATTATGAAACGGTGCGGGATTACCGGTCACGGCGGTCTTGATGCACTTGAAAATGCTCTTAAAAACCGTATGTACCGGTTTATCAATCCCCAGTCGGTTACACGCCCGGACGATTACACCCTTATCCTGTCCATCGGGACCTGCCATGTCCAGTCTGCCAGGACACGGAAAAATCTGCCACCATTCAATTGTAGAGAGATCGGCATGACCGAATATTCACTCTTTGCCCGAACCGTCGATCCACGTATCAGGACCGAATGCATAATTGCTCCACCTGAATCTGCAGGCAAAGGCTGCGCCTGTTCGTGGAAATTTACCATGGAACCAATCTGATTACTACGCAAAGAGAATCAGGGCATTTGTCCTTTCCACAACTCTGTTGGAACGGACATGAACGAGTACCGTTCACACCCGGAGCATGAAAATGCCCTGTCGAAAACCTCAATATATTAGCGTTATTTCAAGCAGTGGTATGGGAAATCCTCATTTGATAAAAGAAGGCCGATCCATTTCCCAGGCAGGAGGTGTTGTTTCCCCCCATTAAACCGACATTCCCATGATTTTAGGCTGCTAAAACTATGACCTCACATAATTCCTGACATCTGGCGAAATGTTGAAGGCATCAAGAATAATTCTCTGTTTTTTTCCGATTTCAGAAATAAGGAACTTTTCATCAGGCAAAACAAACCACCT